>JBEKAM010000008.1:0-41103 GCA_050015915.1 Solirubrobacteraceae bacterium | reverse complement strand
GATCGGCTCCGCAAAGCCAAGTTTCCCAGAGTCTTCGGCACCCATCGACTCCACTTTGTTGTGTGGACAGCTCAGGCTGTATGAGTGGCCTGGGCCTGACTGTCCGGTCCGGTTTCCGCCAGACATTGCGGCCGCGTCCTGTCACGCTGCCCCAAGTGACCACGATCGAGGGGTCCTGCGGCGGACCCTCGGCCTGGCCGTACGGATAAAAGCCCAGAATCACCTGCTCGACGACCTACGCCAACGACAGGCACGGGGCGCGCACGACGGGGTTTGCGCAACGTACGGTCGGTCCTCGCCACTCACTCATTTCGTTGCTCCTGCCTGGCCGCCGTATCTTTCATAGCGCCTGGATCAGCGGGCTCGCTGGCAGGAGCTTGCTCGGTGCTGGGCTGCTCAGAGGTAGGTGCGTATACCCGTAAGCCAGCCTCGCTTGCGGCGGTGGTCATGCGTGCGTCGTACGCGTACATGCACGTAAGGCGCTCGCCAAGATCCAGCGCGGTGGCGACGTGGATCGCATCGAGTGAGCGCAGCGTGGGAGGCGCGAGCTCGCAGGCTCGCCTGCGGATCTGATCCGTCAATGGCAATAACCGTACCCCGGCGAGCTGGGTGCGTGCGGCGGCGGCGCCGTCATCTCCTGTAGCTCTGCGTGTCGCGCGCAGTGCCTCGACCTCGAGGATCTCCGAGGCGACCAGCGTGGTCTTGGGGGTGAGCGCCGAAACCAGCGCGGCCGTCTCGGGCTCGGGGATCACCAGCTTTACGAACGCTGAGGTGTCCAGGTAGACGAGCTTTTCGTTTGCCACGTCGCTCAGAGTCTCTCGCCGCGCTGCTTCTCCAGCGCATGCGAGGTCGCATACGGTTTCGCGGCGTCGGGTGCGCCGAGCTTGGCCGCCGCTGCGAGTACCTGCTCTGTTGAGCGCTTGGCGGGTGTGGCATGTCGCTGATCGAGCCAGCGGTCGAGCTCTGTGCCCTGGCTGGACAGCAGCTCGCGCGCTCCGCGCAGGATCAGCTCGCGCGCGAGCGTAGCCGTAGGCTTGCGCTCGCCGAGCAACGGCCTGGCGCTCCGCAGCGCCTCATCGAGCTCAGGGTCGCGCGTCAGCGCTATGCGGGGGTGCACGGTGGACACCAGCCAAGTGTAACACCGCAGTTGCACCTCCAGCGACGCGTCGTCCGCAGTTACATGAGATCCAGCGCGGGCGCGTCAAATGCGCGCGACACCGCGATGCACTGGGCTCTGACTGGCAGCGCGCTTCGCACTGGACGTTCAGGCGATCGGAGCTCACCCAACTTCGCCTTGTAGACCCCAGAGACATGACGATAATCGTGCTCGCTCTCAGTCAAAGCGCGCTGCATCCGCAGACGTTGTGATGCAATGCGCTGGTCTATGACGAGCGTCTCACAGAGCCCCGCGGCTGTAGCGGGAGTGCCAGCGGCCCAGCCCGTGCTCACCCCGCTGACGGCTAGCGCCATCATTCTCGTGCTTACGATCGACGACGGCGGTGAGTCGGTAGCCCACGACCTGCTCGCCGACCTGTCCGGCTTGGCCAGAACAGTTGGCTTCCGTTCCCCTCAGGGTGGGCTGGCCGTCGTCGCAGGGGTCGGATCGGCTGCGTGGGACCGTCTCTTCACCGGCTCTCGGCCGGCCGAGCTACATCCGTTCCAGGCCCTCGACGGCGGCAGGCACCGGGCTGTGGTCACCCCGGGAGATCTCCTATTCCACATCCGTGCCGCAACGATGGATCTGTGCTGGGAGCTGTCATCGCTGATCGTCGGTCGGCTTGCCGGGGCGGCTACGGTGGTCGACGAGGTTCACGGGTTCAGGTACTTCGACGAGCGCGACCTGCTCGGCTTCGTTGACGGGACTGAGAACCCGACTGGACCGGCAGCCGAGGCGGCGGTGAGCATCGGAGCCGAGGACCAGGCGTTCGCTGGCGGGAGCTACTTGATCGTCCAGAAGTACCTGCACGACATGGCTGCCTGGGATGCCCTGACGGTTGAGGAGCAGGAGCGGGTGATCGGGCGGGCCAAGCTCTCGAACGTCGAGATGGACGACGACGTCAAGCCTGCCAACTCCCATGTGGCGCTGAACACGATCGCCGAACCGGATGGCACCCAGCGCCAGATTCTGAGGGAGAACATGCCCTTCGGGTCGCTGAGTGCCGGGGAGTTCGGCACTTACTTCATCGGGTATGCGGCAACCCCCTCAGTCACCGAGCTGATGCTTCAGCATATGTTCCTGGGGGACCCACCCGGCAACTACGACCGGATCTTGGACTTCTCCACGGCCGTGACCGGCACCCTGTTCTTCGTGCCCACAGCGGACTTCCTCGATGACCCTCCGACGTTGCCCAGCGAGGCCGCTGGAGCAACAGCTACCGAGGATGGGGAAGGAGCTGGCTCTGACGAGATCGTCTCTAGCGGGCCGGCTGCCAAAGACGATGGATCGCTCGGGATCGGCGGGCTCAGAGGCAAGCCGGCGTCATAGGCACCGCGTGCATCGATGTCCTCGCGTCTGGCGTCGCCTAACGGCCCTCGCGCGAACGTCAGTCCTCACCCGCCTCAATCGCCCCCACCGCCTGTGGTGGGCCCGGTCGCCCGTGCAGTCGTGCGAGCTTGATTGCGAGCTCGAGTGACAGCAGGTCATCGTGGTCGAGCTCTACGCCGGTCAGCTCCTCAATGCGGGCGAGGCGCTGGCGCAGGGTGTTGGGGTGGATGAAGAGGGCGCGGGCGCTCTCGATCACACTGCGCCGCTCTGCGAGGTAGCGCTCGAGCGTGTCCAACAGCGAGGAGCGCCGCCGCTTGTCGTAGGCGATCAGCACGTCCACCGCCTCGCGCATCCGGTCTCGGGGGGCGGCCTCGGCGGCGATGTGCACGAGATAGCGGTAGGCACCAAGTTGTGAGTAGGCGATCGCGCCGCCGTCGTGCAGTAGTGCGCGGCCGATCGTGGCCCCGTCGAGCGCCTCGCGGTAGGCGCGCGCGGCCTCCGCGCCCGAGCTGTGCAGTTGGCTAACGCCGATCGCCGCTCTCGTCTGCCTGCCGAGCTCTTGGCATGCGCGCAGGATCTCCTCAACACGCTCTGGCCTGCCTACGCCGAGCGGGAGTGCTGACCGGACCGGACCGGGCCCTGCCTCGACCGCCGCGCGCGGCTGCAGCGCGCCGAGACCGCGGCCGAGCACCTCGGCGGCCTCCCGCCACTCGACAGATGCCGGCTCTATTTGGCCCGCTGGTTCTGCGCAGACCATCAGGTAGGGGGTTGTCAGGTCGCAGCGGACCTCTGCGGCCTTGGCTACCGCAAACGATGTCGCGCCTGCCGCCAGCGCCTCGAACAGGTCCTTCACGGTGTTCGCGTTTGTCAGGTGCTCGATTAGCTCTGCTCGCTTGATCGCGACGGCCGCGATATGCGCAATTGCACGCGCCAGCTCAGTGTCCTCGTTGCTGAACGTGCGCCCCGGGGGCGAGCCGGCGCACAACAACCCCAGCCGCTCACCGCCGGCTGTCAGCGGTGTCAGCAGCAGATCTCCTAGGTCGAGCCCTGGCCAAAGGCCGCGTGCCGCAGGTCCCGAACCACGGCCGTCCAGTGCGTCGATCAGGAATCCCGCAGCCGACAGCTCCACCGGTGAGGACACCGTGGCGGGGTCGGAACGCAGCAGTTGCAGGCCGCTGTCCTCAGGGTCAAGGCGATAGACCTGGCAGAGCTCCGCCTCGAGCAGACGTCTTGTGCCCCTGGCGACGATCAACCCGAGGTCGTCCGCGTTGCTCGCCGACGCCACTTCGCCGCCGATCGCGGCCAGGCGCGTGAGCGTGTCTACACGATGGCGCTCGCGCTGGTAGAGCTGGGCGTTCTCGATCGCGCCCGACACCAGCGACGCGATGTGCACGAGCAGCTTCAGCGTGTCCTCCGTGAATTCGCGCGGGGCCTCGGTGTGCAGCACGATCACCCCCAGCGTGTCGCTCGAGCGCGACAAAATCGGGACGGCCACCATCGACTGGAAGCGCTCCTCTTGCAGCAGCGGGATGTACTTCATGCGCGGATCGTCCATCGCCCGCTCACGGATGAACTCGGGGGTGCGGTGGCGGGCAACCCAGCCGGTGAGGCCCTCCTCGATCGCGAGCTGTACCCGACCGACGGCGTCAGCGAATACCTGCGAGGCGGCGCGGATCGTCAGCTGGTCGTCTTCAAGGAGGTAGATGAAGCACGCGTGGCAGTCGGTCGCCTGCGTCGCCAGGTCGACGATCCCCTGCAGCATCGGCCCGAGCTCGACCGACGATGACACGAGCTTGATTACGCCGTAGAGGGTGCGGTTCTCGTCGCGTAGGCCTTGTTGCTCAGTGACAGTGGACATATGTGCGTAGTGAACATGCTACCCCCTGCTTTCGGGGCGTGGCAACCATTGCCCGCCCCCATCGCGGCAGATATACCTTGCAGCGATGACCGTTCCCCCCCAGAACGCCGACGATGTGCGTCGCATCGTCAAGGACCAGGGCATCGAGTTTCTGTTCGCGCAGTTCGTGGACATGCACGGCAAGCCGAGCGCCAAGCTCGTGCCTGCACATCATCTCGACGATCTGCTCGAGGACGGTGCCGGCTTCGCTGGCTTCGCTGCCGGCGATATCGGCCAGGGGCCGGACGACCCCGACATCATCGCCATGCCCGACCCGAGTAGCTTCACGGTCCTGCCCTGGCGCAAGAACGTGGGGCGCTTCGCCTGCGATGTGACCGTCGAGGGTAAGCCGTGGCCGTTCTGCCCGCGAACGATCCTGCGCTCGGCGCTCGAGCGCGCTGCTGATCTCGGCTATGAGCTCAAGATCGGTGCTGAGCTCGAGTACTTCCTGCTGCGACGCGGTGCTGATGGCAAGCTCGAGCTCGCTGACACGCTCGACACACTTGAGCAGCCTTGCTACGACATGCGTGCGCTGACCCGCAACCTTGACTTCGTCACGGAGGTCTCAAAAGCGGTAACGGGACTCGGCTGGGACAACTACGCCACCGACCACGAGGACGCCAACGGGCAGTTCGAGCAGAACTTCGCGTTCGCAGACGCGCTCACCACCTGTGACCGCGCTGTGTTCTTCCGCTACATGGTCGAGTCGCTGGCCCAGGAGCGCGGCCTGATCGCTACGTTCATGCCCAAGCCGTTCGCCCATCTGACCGGCAACGGCTGTCATTTCCACGTGAGCCTTTGGAAAGACGGGGAGAACGTATTCGAGTGCGGCCCCGGCGAGGACCCGCGCGGTCTGGGGCTCTCCGGGCTTGCTTACGGCTTCCTCGGCGGCTTGAAGGCACACGCGAAGGCATACATCGCGCTTACCGCGCCGACCGTTAACTCCTACAAGCGGCTGTCCGTTGGGGCGCCTGAGAGCGGCGCAACGTGGGCTCCGGCATATGTGAGCTATGGCTATAACAACCGCACGCAGATGCTGCGCATTCCGGCGCCAGGACGAATCGAGGACCGCACGGTCGACGGCTCATGTAACCCCTACCTCGGAGCGACAGCAATGATCGCCGCTGGCCTTGACGGGATCGAGCGCGGCCTCGACCCAGGCGAGCCGAACTCGGCCAATCTGTACACGCTGAGCGACGAGCAGCGCGCCGCCGCGGGGATCGACGTGCTACCTGCCAACCTGCTCGACGCTACGCGCGAGCTCGAGCGCTGCGACGTACTGCGCGCGGCGCTCGGAAAAACACGCGACGGGGACTACCTCGATTATTACGTAAAGGTCAAGCGCCGCGAAGTGCAGGCCGCCCACGAGCAGATCACACCGTGGGAGCTCGAGCGCTACCTGCAGCTGTTCTGAGCTTCGTCGGCGGGCTCCCCCCGCCTAGCCCGCCGGCGGAGCTCACCGCTCTAACGCGTCGGGTAAGCGAGCAGCGACTCCAGCAGCCGGCCCGCGGAGGTGAGGCGTCGCACGGTCTGTGCGCGACGGGTGTCGAGGTGGGTGGCGAGCGCCACGAACACCTGCGCTGTCGTCAGCGCATCGCCGATCGCATCGTGTGGGTGGTGCGAGGGTAGGCCAAGCGCTTCTGTGAGCGCACCGAGCGACACGCGTCTTGGCCCGTTGCCGTCGCGTTCGTGCAGCCACACCAGTCCGAGCACGCTCGTGTCGATCATCGGTCTGCGCAGGCGCACTCCCTGTCGGCGTAGCGCCGGTCGCAGGAAGCCACGCTCGATCGCCGCCACGTGCACCACCGGGATCCTGCCCGCCATCGCCGCCAGCAGCGGGTCGATCGCGACATCCAGCCCGGGCGCATCCGCGAGATCGGCCGCGCGCAGCCCGTGTACGCGGATCGAAGCGTCGCTGAGCGAGCGCTGGGGACGTACGCGCCCGTGCACGGCGGCGCCGACCTGCACGCGTCCCTGCTCGATCGGCACAGCGCCGAAGGAGATGATCTCGTGCTCACGGGGGTCGAGGCCACTGAGCTCCAGATCGACTGCGCAGTAGCTCGCCTCGCGCCACGGCGTGCGGCCCGCGGGCAGGCCCTTGTCTCTATATGCGCTCGCGCCAACCCCGCGAGCCGCGCGGCCGAGCCTCATCGCACGCCGAGGTTCAGTTCGGCCGCTATGCGCTTCTGCACAGATGCCACCGCGCGGAACGCCTCCTTGAGATAGCTGCGCGTCAGTGCGCTGAGCTCATCTGGGTTGACATGGTCGTCCGGCTCGATGCCCGCGCGAAGCTGCTCCACCTGGTGCTCCATTCGCAGCTCGGTGAACAGCTCGAACGCGTCTTCGAGGGTATGCACTTCCGCAGCCGGCAGCGTGCCCGCCTCGCCGGCTGCGTGCAGGCGCTCGAGCGTCGAGGCGCTTGTCACGCCTGCCGCCATCCCGGCCCAGCGCGCGAGATCGACCACTGGCAACAGGCCGCCGCGCTTGAGGTCGAGCCGCCCGCGGTGCTCGCCATCGTGCTCGACCACCAGCCCGCGCAAGAAGCCCGTCGGCGGCCGGTGGGTAAGCGCAAAGCGCGCCAGCAGATGCAGTAGCTCGGGTCGTGAGGTGGCCGCCCGAAACGTGTCCGATACGGGTGCGCCGCTGTGGATGCCCCAAACGGGGCGGCTGTCCACGAGCACGGACACCAGGATCAGCGCCTGCTCGCGGGTGGGGCGTTCGATCCAGCTGAGCGCGACCTTCCGCCAAGACTCCAGCGAACGCACGAACAGCACATCGGCGGCGGTTGCGCCGTGGCCGTCGACGCGGATGCCACATGCATCCAGTCCAGCGGTCACCTGAACTGCGAGCGCATGCAGATACGGTCGCACGGTCTCCTCAGGTGCGTCGCCGTACCAGACGATCGCGCTGTCGGCGTCCGACCCGGGCACCGCCTCGCGTCGGGATTGGCTGCCAAGCGCAAGCCAGGAGAACTCGGCCGGAGGCGTGGGTGGGTGGGGTGTAGTCTCGATTGCCAGCTCGATCAGCCGCCGCGTCAGCGCGTCGAGCACGACCGAGTAAATCGCTGCGACACGCGAGGCCGCCACGCGCGCCTCGTGCAACGCGACCACGGCGGGCCGGAGTCCCTCTGTTGCATGTATGAGATCCGCCACGCTCTCGGCGCGCGCGATCGCCCGGCGCAGGTAGAACGACGACAGCGCCTCCACTGCCAGTAGGTCGACCGCCTCGACGACACCGATCACCTCGCGCTCCGCTGAGACGACCGGGAAATGGCGTACCCCACGGTCGAGCATCTCCAGCAGCACGTCCCCACCGGGCCTGTTCGGCGCGACCGTATATGCAGGGGCGCTCATCACCGACGACACCGGCGCCTCGTAGGAAACGCCCGCCGCGATCACACGGGAGCGCAGATCCCGATCGGTCACGATGCCAAGCGAGTCGCCGAGCTCCACGAGGATCGACGTCGCCGGCGCGGCAGCCATTCTTGTTGCCGCCTCGCGGATGCTCGTATCAGGCGAGCACACCAGCGGCGGGTCGCGAATCAGCGTCGCCACCGGCTGGCTCGCACGGTCGGGTGCCAACTGGCGCGGAGCGAGCGCCGCCGTGGCGTGCGCGTGTACCTCCAGCAGTGAGCGCGCCACGAAGCGCACGCTCTCTGGCCGCGCCAAGGCCGTACGAGCCGCCTCCTCTGGGATGCGGTAGCAGAGCGTGTCCTCTTGTGCACGCGCCTCGAACCCGGGCGGTAGGCCCGACAGCATCGACGCGTGCCCGAACAGCTCCCCCGGCCCGAGCTCGTCGAGCACCACCTCGTCGAGCACGATCTCGACAGCGCCCGTACGCACGACACGCAAATGCTCGACCGGCTGCGCGCTCTTGGCGAAGATGATCGTCCCTGCCAAGAAGAACTCGACCTCGGCGGACGCGGCCACGCGCTCGACGTCAGTCACCTCGAGCGCGTCGAAGGGCGGGTGCGCGCGCAGGAAGTCCACGACGTCGCTTGGCGCAGCCGCTGGGCTCGACACCTGCGACGGTTTTGGTAGCTCTCTTGCCATGCCGTGATCGTACGTCGCTGCCTGGGCCATCACATATGCGGTCGACTCGTCACGCGAACTCCAATTAAAGGTCTGTCACGATTGCGCGCAGGTGGCACGAACACGTCTGATCCTCGACTTCCTCAATCGCGGTCGTACCTACCGCTACGGTCCCGCGCGCTCTCAGCGAGCTGATCTGTACCTGCCAGCCGGTCCAGGCCCACATCCTGTGATCGTGCTCATCCACGGCGGGTCGTGGATGAGCCGCTACGGGCGGATCGTCATGCGCGGCCTCGCCTGCGACCTCGTCAGACGCGGCTGGGCGACGTGGAACATCGAGTACCGCCGGATCGGCGGTGGCGGCGGTTGGCCGGCCACGTTCGTCGACGTCGGCGCCGCCATCGATCATCTCGCCGATCTGCACGCCCCTCTGGATCTCGATCGGGGCGTGACTGTCATCGGGCACTCCGCGGGTGGCCATTTGGCATTGTGGGCGGCCGGTCGTCAGCGGCTCACCAAAGGCGCCCCCGGGTACCTCGATGGCGAGCCGCCGATACGCATCAAGCGTGTCATCGCGCAGGCGGGCGTGTGCGACCTCGCCGGCGCCTACCGTCGCTGGCGCGGCGGCGCCGTGCGGGCGTTGATGGGTGGGCCGCCCGAGGACTTCCCCGAGCGCTACGGTGCCGGCGATCCCATGCAGCTGCTGCCGTTGAGCATGCCCGCGCTACTCGTGCACGGGACGCTCGATGAAACCGTCTCCGTCGAGCTCGCGCGCAACTATGAGAGCGCCGCACGTGCAGCCGGGGGAGAGGTCGAGCTTGTGGAGATCCCCGGTGATGCCGGCCGCCACCGCGCGCATATCGATCCCCGGGGTGAGGCCTGGGCGGCGGTCACGAAGAGACTGGACGCTGCTTTTGTGCCGATTGGCTAGCTGAGTTCTAAAGACCGAACGTAACGTGCTCCGATATGGCGTGGCGTGAGCCGCGTTCGGATCCACTGCTATGCGTGCAACTGCACGGTGCCCGTCGAGGAGGACGCGATGTCCTCAGGCCTGCAGGCAGCCGGCTGGGCGCTCGATCATGGCCAGACCTTCTGTCCGAGCTGTGCGCGCCTGCGCAACCTGAGCGTGATCGCAGCGGAGCCTGCTGCGGCCGATACCAACGGGGATGGCTCGCAAGCCGTTCCGGGACAGGGAGCCGTGCGCTCCCCTGGTGAGCTGTCCAGTCAGGTGCTCGAGCCATTTCCCGCCAACACGGCGCCACGCGAACGGCGCGGTCCGCGTGCAACACGGCTGCTCGCCGCGAGCTTCAGCGTCCTACGAGAAGACCCCCAACTGCTTGTATTCCCCGCGGTGGCGATGGCGCTGACGCTCGTGCTCGGAGCGCTTTCGTTCGCGCTTTCCATCTCCAACGGCGGTGGGTCGAGCAACGCAAAGAATGTGATCTTCTTCGCGAGTCTCGTCTCCGCCTACCCGATCACGTTTGTGTCCCTGTATTGCGGCGTAGCGCTAGCAGCCGTGCTCGCCGGTCGCCTGGATGGCAAGACCATGACGGCACATGACGGGTGGATGGCGGCCAGAGAACGCATCGGCATCATCGCTGCGTGGACCCTTGTGGTGTGCACAGTGGGAGCTGCGCTACGTCTGATCGAGCGCTACGTGCCGCTCGGCGCGAAGATCGTGATCGCCGTCGTGGACCTGTCCTGGACGCTGGCCACGATGTTCGCCGTGCCGGTCCTCGCCTATGAGAACCTGGGTCCACTGGAGGTTCTGCGCCGCTCCTCGCACATCTTCAGACAGCGCTGGGGAACACAGGTTGGCGGCATCGTCGCGATCAGCGTTGGCAGCGTCTTCATGTACATCCCGTTCGTCGTGCTGCTGGTGGTGGGCATGGGAACCGCGGGGGCTACGGGCACATTGCTGGTGATCCTTGGTGGCGGCGGTATGTTCGCTGCGATCACCGCGCAGGTGGCCATGGATCAGATCTTCAGGGTGTTCGTTTACCGCAGCGCCGTTGGTCTGGATACCAGCGGTGGACCGTTTTCGCAGAGCGACCTGCAGGCACCGTTCATGCGTAGACGCGGTCGCTGAGCGCAAGCCGCCGCAAGGGAGGGGCTGGTAGGCGTTGGGAAGCCGGAGCTAGGCGCAGTAGGAGCGGGCGAGCTCGACCAGCAGACGCACCGCGTAGCCAGATGCTCCCTTGCCGACGTAAGGGCGGTCGAGATCCCACGCCGAGCCGGCGATGTCCAGATGCGCCCACGGCGTGTCGCCGATGAAGTTCGACAGAAACATGCCGCCCACGATCGTGCCCGCTTTACGCCCTTCTGGAGCGTTGTCCAGGTCGCCGTAGATGCCCTTGATCAGCTCTCCGTACTCCTCGTGCAGCGGCAGTCGCCAGACGATCTCACCGGTGCTCTCGCCGGCCGCGGTTATGCGCTCGGCGAACTCGTCGTCGTTACTCATCAGGCCCGCGTACGTCGAGCCAAGCGCGATGATCACCGCGCCGGTTAGCGTCGCCAGATCGACGATCCGCTCCGCACCCTGCGCGACGGCGTGACACAAGCAGTCCGCCAGCACCAGCCGGCCCTCGGCATCAGTGTTGTTGACCTCGATCGTTTTGCCGTTCGCCGCTGTCACGATGTCGCCTGGCTTGACCGAGTTCCCGCTGGGCAAGTTCTCCGTCGCGCCCACCACCGCTACAAGCTTCACCGGGAGTTGCAGCCGCGCGATCGCTGAAACCGCCTCGATCACCGCCGCCCCGCCCGACATATCGAACTTCATCTCCGCCATCTTCGCCCCCGGCTTCAGCGAGATGCCGCCGCTGTCAAAGGTCACCGCCTTACCTACGAATCCCAGTACCGGTCCAGCCGGCGAGTTGCCTGATGGGCCGTCATATCTGATCGTGATCAGCGCTGGCTCCTGCTCGGAGCCCTGTGCCACAGATGCAAACGCGCCCATTCCCCGCGCGATGATCCCTTCGCGCCCCTCCACTTCAACTGACAAGCCCTGCACCTGCTGCTCGAGCGCCTTCGCGTATTCGCCCAGCGCCGTCGGCGTTAGGTCATTGCCTGGCCGGTTCTGTAGATCGCGTGCACGGTTGACCGCTTCGCCCACCAGCGCTGCCTCGGTGACTGTCTGCTCGAGCTCGGATGGCCCCGCGATGATCAGGCGCTCGAGGTGCTTTGGCGGTGAGTCCGCGTCCTCCTCCGCTGACGTCGACTTGAATTGGTCGAAGCTGTAGTCACTGAGGATCGTGCCCTCCACCAGAGCTGTCGCAATCGCAGCAGGCGTAGCCCCCGATGCCTCCTCGGGAAGCTCCCAACAGAGCGTCCGTGTCGATAGCTCGTGCGCGCGTTCATTCACCGCTACTGCCGCCACACGGGCGCGCTCGGGAGTGAACTCGCCGCGATCTCCAAGCCCCACCAAAAGCCAGCGTTTACCCTCGGCGTGTGTCAGCGCCAGCGACTTGAAGGAACCTCGAGCCTCGCCTGTGGTGACCAGCTCGCCGAGCTCAGATGGAGACTCCGACGGCGGCGTCTCGCCGGCGAAGATACCGACCGCGATCGTGTCGGCGTCAATAGTTCTGGTGGGTTGGGTCATCGCGGATATTTGCATGCGCGGGCACGATATCCAGCTTGTGAACGATTCGTCGGCGCGAGGTAATCACGGATGTGTGAGAGCCGCGAAAGCGCGGCTCCCGAGCCCCTCCAGGTGGGGGATGGCGAAGCCGTCCACTACCATTCTCGCTCTCCCGTTCCTTCTTAACGACCTTTAGGAGAAGACCCGCTTCCATGCCCAAGACAGTGATTCTCGGCAGCGCGCGCACACCCATCGGCAAGATGGGCGGCAGCCTGTCCACGCTGGATGCCACTGAGCTCGGCGCGCTGGCCATCACCGCCGCCCTGGAGCGCTCCGGCGTCGAGCCCGAGCAGGTCGAGCACGTTGTCATGGGTCAGGTACTGCAGGCTGGGCAGGGACAAATCCCTTCGCGCCAAGCTCAGATCAAGGCAGGAATCCCCAAGGAGGTCTCCTCGGAGACGATCAACAAGGTCTGCGCGTCCGGCCTGCGCGCTTCGGTGATCATCGACCAGGCGATCCGTGCGGGTGACATGAGCGTCGGTGTCGGCGGCGGCATGGAGTCCATGTCCAAGGCTCCTTACTTGTTGCCTCAAGCTCGCTTCGGCTACCGCATGGGCGACGCCAAGATGCTCGACGCGATGGTCCACGACGGGCTCACCAACCCGTTTTCCGGTAAGCAGATGTTCGTCGAGGCCACCGAGATCGGCGACGAGCTGGAGATGACACGCGCCGACCTCGACCGCTGGGCGCTGCGCTCGCACGAGCTTGCGCTGAAGGCGACCGACGAGGGGCGCATGTCCGAGGAGATCGTGTCCGTGACGATCAAAGGACGCAAGGGCGACACGGTCGTCGAGATTGACGAGGGCCCGCGCCGTGACACTTCGCTTGAGAAGCTCGCTGCGCTGCCCGGGCTGGTCGGCAAGGAGGGCTCGCACACCGCCGGCAACTCTCCCGGTGTGAACGACGGTGGCGGCGCGCTCGTGCTTGCGTCAGATGAGTGGGCCGAGGCCAACGGCAAGGAGGTGCTTGCGGAGATCGTCGCCCACGCTCAGAGCGCCAACGACTTCGCCTACCTGGCCACCACGCCTGCCAGCGCCGCCAAGAAGGCGCTCGAGAAGGCGGGCCTGCAGCCCGGCGACATTGACCTGTGGGAGATCAACGAGGCGTTCGCGTCTGTCACTCTCAACTCCATCCGCATGCTCGGCATCGATGAGGATCGCGTCAACGTCAACGGCGGTGCCGTTGCACTCGGTCACCCGATCGGAGCCTCGGGCGCGCGCATCCTCGGCGCTCTCGTCCACGAGCTGCGCCGGCGTGGCGGCGGCTACGGCTGCGCTGCGATCTGCTCGGGCGGGGGTCAGGGCGACGCGGTAATCCTCAAGGTTTGAGGCGGCCATGAGCGCCTCGCCAAACGGCGGATCGCCGCGCGGCGCCGCGTTCTTCGATCTGGACAAGACGCTGATGGCGGGCTCGTCGGGCATCTTCTTTGCTCGCGCTGCGTATGAGACAGGGATGATCTCGCGCGGGCGCATGGTGCGCGACGTGTACGAGAACGTGCGCTTCCGCCTGCGCGGGTCGACCGACGATCGCGCCGATGACGTGCGCAGGCGGGTGGGGGAGATGATTGCGGGTGTGCGAGTGCGCGATCTGGAGCGCTTGACGCCGCGTGTGCTGTCCGGGGTGCTGCCGCGGTTGTATCCGCAGATGCTCGAGCGCGCGTATGCCCACCAGGATGCGGGCGAACCCGTTTACATCCTCACCGCCGCATCACAGGAGATGGCCGACGTGCTCGCGCGCGTGCTCTACTTCGACGGTGGCCTGGGGTCCCGCTCTGAGATCGTCGACGGCCGCTACACAGGTAGGCCCGCCGGTCCGTTCAACTACCGCGAGGGCAAGGTGCTCTCGATGCGTGAGGTCGCGGAGCGCGAGTCGATCGATCTGGATGCCTCGCACGCCTACTCCGACTCGGAGTCCGACCTGCCGATGCTGCGGGCGGTGCGCCACGCGGTGGTGGTCAACCCCGACGCCGTGCTCAGGCGGATCGCGCTTCAGGAAGGTTGGGAGGTGATCGAGCTCGATCGCCTCGGCCGGCGCCTGAAGATGGTCGCGGGGCTGGGCGCAGCGGCTGCGATCGGGGGGCTCGGAACCGCTGCCTGGGAGCGCGTCGGAGCGCGAATCGCCTCGCGGGCATAATCTCCGCTGCGCATGTCCTCCCCACAACCCCAGAGCAAGATCCGCGTGGTCGTCGCCAAGCCAGGGCTCGATGGCCACGATCGCGGCGCCAAGATCATCGCGCGTGCACTGCGTGACGCGGGCATGGAGGTGATCTACACCGGCCTTCACCAGACCCCCGAACAGATCGTCGAGACGGTCATCCAGGAGGATGCTGACGCCGTCGGGCTGTCGATTCTCTCCGGTGCACACATGACGCTCGTGCCGCGCGTCGTGGAGCTGCTGCGCGAGCAGGGGATCGATGATGTGGTGATCACCGTCGGCGGCACCATCCCCGCCGAAGACATCCCCGAGCTCAAGAGCCTCGGTGTCGCCGAGGTCTTCACGCCCGGCGCCCCCACACAGGCGATCGTAGATTTCATCCGCGGCGCAGTCGTCGCGCGCCAGCCCAACTGATTGACTCGTCAGTCAACCGCCCAAATGGGTAGGATTTAGTCACTTAGACCCAAGGAGAAGCCGACCCAATGAAGATATGCGTCCTCGTTAAGGAGGTTCCGGACGCCGCCGTCGAGAAGAGGATCGACCCCTCGACGGGGCGTATGGACCGCAGCGGCGAGAAGAATCTCAACCCGTATGACACGCACGCCATCGAGGCTGCGATGCAGATCAAAGAGGGCGGCGCGGTTCCCGTTGAGGAGATCGTCGCCGTGACCATGGGGCCCGATAGTGCGGTGCGTGCGCTGCACAAGGCCGTATCCCTCGGCGCCGATCGCTCGGTGCACCTCTCAGACCCGGTGGTCGCCGGCTCAGACGTAGCTGCCACTGGCTACGCGCTTGCCAAGACGTTGCAGCGGGAGAGCCCCGACCTGGTGCTGCTCGGCCAGCAGTCCGACGATGGCGAGTGCTACACGATCGGCGCCGTTGTAGCCGAGCACCTGGGCATGCCCTCGCTCACGCAGGTGATCAAGATGGACGTCGACTCCGACGGACTTCGTTGCGAGCGCCAGGCCGAGTACGGCTACGACACGGTGCAGATCAAGCTACCCGCGGTCATCTCCGTTGGCGACGCCATCAACGAGCCGCGCTACCCGTCGCTGAAGGCGATCATGGGCGCAAAGAAGAAGCCGCTCGACACCGTCACCGCCGGTGATGTGCAGATCGACGCTTCCAAAGTAGGTGGCGATAACTCCGCCGCCCAGTGGACCGCCGCGAAGGCGCCGCCGGCGAAGTCGGCCGGACAGATCATCGAGGACGAGGACACTGGAGAGACAGTCGAAAAAATCGTGGCCTGGCTCGACGAGAGGAAGCTGATCTAGATGGCGAACATCCTCGTTTACGCGCTGCACTACGACGGCGCGATCAACAAGAACTCACTTGGCGCCGTCTCAGAGGGCGCCAAGCTCGCTGCCGAGCTCGGCGGTGAGGCTCACGCGATCCTGCTCGGCGAGAACGTCCCGCAGGATCTCGCCGCCTCGCTGGGCAAATATGGTGCCAAGAAGGTGCTCGTGGCCGAGGGTCCCGAGGGGCTCGCGCAGCCGCTCGTTGACGCCATGGCTGCTGCCATCACTGGTGGCGGCTACAAGTACGCGCTGTTCGGCGGCGGTCTGCTCGGCTTTGAGATCGGCGCCGGCCTGGCCGCAAGGCTTGGCGCGGGCGTCGTCATGGAGGTCACCAACGTACGTGCGGAGAACGGCGAGCTGATCGCCGAGCGCCCGATCCTTGGCGACTCCTCGATCTCCGAAGTCAAATACCGCTCCGAGGTCGGCATCGTCATCGGCCGTCTCAACGCGTTTGAGATCAAGGACGTTGGCGGGGCAGACGCACCCGTGGAGGCACTGAGCTTCGAGCTTTCTGCCCAGGCGCAGCAGGCGACGATGCTCACGCGTGGCGAACAGCGCGGCGCTGACGTCGACATCGAGGGTGCCGACATCCTCGTGGCCGGCGGCCGTGGTCTCGGCAAGGCCGAGGGCTTCCAACTCGCGGAGGACCTCGCCAACGCGTTCGGCGGCAACAGCGCCGTCGCAGCCACGCGTGCGGTCGTGGATGCCGGCTGGTACCCCTACGCCGCGCAAATCGGTCAGACGGGCAAGACCGTCTCGCCGAAGCTGTATCTCGCCGCTGGTATCTCGGGTGCGATCCAGCACAAGGTCGGTATGCAGGGCTCGGAGAACATCGTTGCCATCAACAAGGACGCCAACGCGCCGATCTTCGAATTCTCCGACCTCGGCATCGTCGGTGACCTCAACAAGATCCTGCCCAAGCTCACAGAGGCTGTGAAGGCCAAGAAGGGCTCATAGGAGGTTTGATCATGTCCGGACACGGCTCCAGCAACGGAAAGGTCATACCGGCGGCTTATCCGCCGCCAGTCGACTCCCGCAAGGAATTCATTAAGCGCGGCCTCGACTCTGAGGACGAGCTGATCGAGGTCGGCGTGGTGATCGTCGGCGGTGGCACGGCAGGCCTCGCCTGCGCCAACCGCCTGTTGCAGCTGCTGGGCGACGACCCCGAGATGATGGAGCGCCTCGGGGAAGTACCAGTAGCAGTCGTGGAGAAGGCAAAGACGTGTGGCGGACACAACCTGTCCGGTGCCGTCATGCGCCCGGGTCCACTACAGGAGTTGTTTCCGGAGATGACCCGCGAGCAGTGGCGGGAAGAGGGCTTCGCGTTCGGTGAGGTGAAGAAGGAGTCGGTGTACATGCTCACCGGCCCGAAATCCAAGATCTCGGTGCCGATTCCGGCGGTGCCGAACTTCAAGAACCATGGCAACGAGGTGGTCTCGGTCTCCGCGCTGGCGCGCTACCAGCAGCGCCAGGCCGAGGAGGCGGGCGCCTACATCCTCACCGAGACCTCTGCTACCCAGCTGATCGTCGAGGACGGCAAGGTCGTTGGCGTGCGCTCCGGTGACAAGGGTCGCGGCAAGGACGGCGAGCCGCTCGGAAACTTCGAGCCCGGGACTGACATCAAGGCGCACGCCACCGTGCTCGCGGAGGGCTGCTGGGGGCACCTGACGGGTGCCGCGATCCAGGAGTTCGACCTCGCCAAAGGGCGCGAGCCGCAGGTCTGGGAGCTCGGCGTGAAGGAGGTCTGGAAGGTCCCCAAGCCGCTCGATCGGGTAATTCACACGTTCGTGCAGCCTTGGCCGCTGAAGGTAGCGGCCAAGTACGGACAGCTCGGCGGCACATGGCTGTACCCGATGAAGGACGAGAAGACAGGGGAGGATCTCGTCTCGATCGGGTTCGTCGTCGACCTCAACTACCGCGATGCGACGACCTCGGCCCACGACCTGCTGCAGACATTCAAGACACATCCGCTCGTCAAGGGCATCCTCGAGGGCGGCGAGCGAGTCGCGTGGGGCGCCAAGGCGCTTCCTGGCGGCGGGTACTGGTCGATGCCGAAGTTGTCGATGCCCGGCGCGCTGCTCGTCGGTGACGGCGGCGGGATGGTGGACACGGCTGCGCTGAAGGGCGTCCATCACTGCATCAAGTCGGGGATGCTGGCGGCCGAGTCGATTTACGCGGCGCTCAAGCGCGGCTCCAACGACCTGTCCGATTACGAGGAGACGGTCGAGAAATCCACAATCGGAACCGAGCTCTACCAGGTGCGTAACACGCGGCAGGCATTCCAGAAAGGCTTTCTCGTCGGCAGCTTGCTCGCGGGTCCGTCGATCATGTCCAAGGGCAAGGTCCCCCCGGGTAGGCAGGAGTGGCACCGCGATGACGCCGAGCCGGTGTTTATCGGCGACACCAAGGACCGCTACCCCAAGCCCGACGGCAAATACACCTTCGACAAGCTCTCCTCGGTGTTCATCACCGGCAACGCCACCCGCGACGATGCGCCCAACCACATCCGCGTGCAGAAACACGTGCCCCGCGAGGTCGCCGAAACATGGCGCTGGATGTGTCCCGCCGGGGTGTATGAGATCCCCGAGGACGCGCCCGAGCATGGCGACGTGGACGTGATCGTCAACTACACCAACTGCGTGCAGTGCGGAGCGATCACCGCCAAGGGCGGACGCCTAACGACCCCCGAGGGGGGCGACGGGCCGCTGTATCAGATCACCTGACAGCGCTGCGTGAGCGACGGTAGGCGCGCATGCCCTGGATCAACCCCGCTTGCGCGCCACGAAACTGCGACCAGCTGGAGCCGCCGCGGGCGGGCAGTGAACGGAGCATCTGTGCCACGCCCGGCATGGATCTCGTTCCGATCGCAAACGCCCACGCAACGTAGCTAACCCTTCGCCACGCTGGCAGATACTCCAGCAGCGCGAGTGTCTCGTTGAACGTCGAGTCGCGCAGTTCGCTCGCATCGAACCAGCGCGAGTCTTCGACGCGCTCCTGCAGGTGATGGTCGACGGCGATGGCAGGGTCATAGACGATGCGAAAGCCGCGGCTGGCAAGCGTCAGGCACAGTGCCACCTCCCAGTGGTGCTCGGTACCAACGCCACGCAGGCGCTCGTCGATGCGGACCTCACGCAACAGGTCCCCTCTGACGCTGAGGTTGACACCCTTCAGGACCTCCACGTCGCGTGGCGGCCCCACGCCAAGGTGGTGGTTGCCGGTCACACGACCGAACCAGCTGACCGTGCCTACCGAGTGTGCAGAATCGTCGAGCAACCGGCCCTGTTTGGTGTGCACCCAGTCACGACCGCCCACCGCTGCCACCCGCTCGCTCTGGTCGCTTTCATACACCGCCGCCATGCGCGTCAACCAATCCTCGTGGGGAACTGCGTCATCGTCGGTCAGTGCCACCACATCGCCACTGGACGCGTCGATCCCGCCATTCATCGCCGCCACCACGCCCGGGCGCTCCACCAGCACGAGCCGCACCGGCTGCGCTCGTGCGCGCACGACCTCCTGGCTGGCGGCGTCCTCGACACGTGCAACCACGAGGATCTCCTCGGCGGGGTAAAGCTGGCGCTCGAGCGCGTCCAGGCAGCGCGCCAAGCTCTGCGGTCGCTTATACGTGGGGACCACCACAGATACGCGCATCGCGCCTATCCTTGCACGATGCCTCGCACTCGAGTTCTTGCTTGCGGGCAAACCTTCATACCGAAACATGTGTGCAAACAGCGTGTTATGCACATGTCATGAGGATTACGTCCACCTGTCTGTCTCGGCGTCGGCTAATCGCTGCCATGTGCGGGTTCGCAACGCTCGCCGTCGTGCCCGTTTCCGGTGCAGTCGGAGACACGCTCGCACAGGTTTCAGCGAGCGCGACCATCGCCGGCGCCAGCGGCCCAGGCCAAAGCTCCAACACTGGAAATAAGGCAGATGCGACCGCGACTGTCGAACAGTGTCTCGTCGCACCGTTGCAAAGCGAACGCTCGGCTACCTTCGTCGGCGAAATGAGCGCCATACCTGGCAGCGCACGCATGGAGATCAGCATCGGGCTACTGGAGAGAGCCGCCGGTGAAGGGCCATATCGCCTCGTCAGCGCCCCCGGGTTGAGCGGCTGGCGCGGCTCTGCCGCAGGCGTCAAAACGTACACCTACATCAAGCAGGTGACCGACCTGGCCGCGCCCGCCTTCTATCGCGGCGCCGTGCGGTTTCGCTGGCTGAGCGCGAAGGGCCGCGTGCTCAAGGCCGAGGAAATGCGAACCCCTCGCTGCGAACAGCCCGCGCCCGAAGCCAACGGCACCGGCACGTCCACGACCGGCACCACGACCACCTCCACAGGCACCACCACCGGGACCTCCACGACCACCGGCTCCGACTAGCTGGTCCCGGGCCGCTAGAATCGAGCGACGATGAAGACAGACATTCACCCCAAGTACGTTCGTGCGCATGTGCGCTGCACGTGTGGCAACGAGTTCATCACTCGTGCGACCAAGGACGAGCTGCACATCGAGGTCTGCTCCAACTGCCACCCGTTCTACACAGGCAGGCAGAAGCTGATGGACACCGGTGGGCGTGTGGAGCGCTTCCAGCGCAGGGTGGCCAAAGGCCGCTTGCACTCGGCGCAGTCCCGAGCCGCTCAGTAGTCCGATGGCCGGGCGTTTGGCCGCCGAGCGATCGCAGATCGGCCAGCCCACCGCTTCAGCGCTCCTGAACACACCGTCGGCCGTTGCTGGCAACCGCGCGGCTGCGCAGCTAGATCCGATCGCGGATACCGACGCCCTGGTCGAGCGCGACGGTGAGCTGAGCGCCCAGCGCGACGCGCCCGTCGGCGGCCAGGCGGTGCTGGAGGGCGTGATGATGCGTGGCGTCTCCCATTGGGCTGTGGCCGTGCGCAAGCCGGCCGCGGAGCAGCTCGCTGACGGTGAGCTCAACGGGGACGAGCCAGTGGTGCCGCTGGGCGAGGTCGAGGTCACGACCTATCCGCTCGACTCAGCCATGAAGCGTCACCGTCTGCTGCGGCTCCCGCTCGTGCGCGGGGTGGTTGCGCTCGGCGGCTCCATGGTGATCGGCTTCCGGGCGCTTGAGATATCCGCCAACGCGCAGATGCCGCCCGATGAGGCCAACGAGGCCGAGGAGCCGCAAGAGATCCCACGGGCTGTGTGGTTTGGCACCGTCGTGGTCGCGGTCCTACTCGCGGTCGTGCTGTTCTTCCTGATCCCCGTTGGGGTCACCAGCCTGATCAAGAACCAACTCGGGTCCTCGGTGCTGTTCTGGGTTGTCGAGGGGGCGATTCGCACGAGCCTGTTCCTCGGCTATATGGCGCTGCTGTCGCGTGTGCGCGACCTGCGGCGTGTGTTCGAGTACCACGGCGCCGAGCACAAGACCATCTCCTGCTTCGAGGCAGGCCTGCCGCTGACGCCCGTCAACGCACAGCGCTTCTCCCGCCTGCACCCGCGTTGCGGCACCAGCTTCCTGCTCGTGGTCATGATCGTCGCGATCTTCGTGTTCGCACCGATCGGTTTGCCCGCCTGGTACTGGCTGATGGCAACCCGCGTGCTCGGCGTGCCCGTCATCGCCGGGATCTCCTTCGAGCTGATCAAGTTCGCCGGTCGCAACCGCAGCCGTGGCTGGGTACGCGCACTCATGTGGCCCGGCCTCAAGCTGCAGCTGCTGACCACGCGCGAGCCCGACCTCGATCAGCTCGAGGTCGCGATCGCTTCCCTGCAGGCTGTGCTTGCCCTCGAGAAGCCAGGCGAGATGACGGCCGCGGATCTGGTCGGCGTAGAGGTTGTCGCCTAGCCAGACGGCGCCGTTGTAGGCTCGGGCGGTGATCGAAGATCTCGTCAAGCAGATAGAGACACGCTTCGCCGAGTTGGGCGAGCAGATGACCGACGCCGACGTCATCTCTGACCGCGAGCGCTACGCCGAGGCTGGTCGCGCCTACAGCCAGCTCGAGGCCGCGGCCAAGCTCGCCGCCCAGTGGCGCCACGCGCAGGACGACGCCGCTGGTGCCGAGGAGTTGCTCGTTGAGATGGGCGAGGACTCGGAGATGCGCGAGGAGCTCGCCGACGCGCGTCGTCGGATCGAGGAGCTCGAGGAGGAGATCCGCCTGGCGATGGTCGAGCGCGACCCCAACGACGATAAGAGCGTGATCGTCGAAATCCAAGGTGGCGCCGGCGGTGATGAGGCGGGGCTGTGGGCAGGCGATCTCTACCGCATGCTTACGCGCTACGCCGAGCGTCGCGGCTGGCAGACGGAGCCGCTGGACATAGGGGACGGCAAGTTCACGTTTGCCGTCAAAGGCGATGGTGCCTACTCCGTGTTCAAGTACGAGGGCGGCACCCACCGCGTCCAGCGCGTGCCGCAGACCGAGTCCCAGGGGAGGATTCACACCTCCACTGCCACCGTTGCGGTCCTGCCCGAGGCCGAAGACGTCGACGTGCAGATCGACCCCAACGATCTGCAGATCGATGTGTACCGCTCCTCCGGGCCCGGTGGGCAGTCCGTCAACACGACCGACTCCGCCGTGCGGGTCACACACAAACCGTCGGGGATCGTCGTCTCGATGCAAGACGAGAAGTCCCAGCTACAGAACCGTGAGAAGGCGCTGCGCGTGCTGCGCGCCCGCCTTTATGAGCGCGCGCTCGCCGAGCAGCAGGCCGAGCTCGCCGCCGACCGTCGCTCGCAGGTCGGCACGGGCGACCGCGCGGAGAAGATCCGCACCTATAACTACGGCGAGCGGCGCGTCACCGACCACCGCATCAAGCTCACCGTGCACAACCTCGACCAGGTGCTTGAAGGCGAGCTGGACGAGCTGACAGACGCGCTGCAGTCCGATGAGAAGCGCCGGCGACTGCAGGCGCAGGCGCTCGCGTGAGCGGACCCGCCGATCGCACCGCGGGACCACCTGGGCTCGGCACGCCCGTGCGTGAGGCACTCGACGGAGCGATCACCGCGATCACCGCCGCCGGCTGCGAAACCCCGAGGCTAGACGCCGAACTGCTGCTTGCGCATACGCTTGGCGTCGGCCGCGAGCAGCTGATCACCGATCAGGATCTCGTCGTGCAGGGTCCCGCCGTGCGTGCCTTTCAGGACGCCGTGCGCCGTCGCTCCGTCGAACGCGAGCCGGTGGCCTACATCACCGGCCGCCGCGGCTTTCGCCGCATCGAGCTGACCGTTGACCGCCGTGCGTTGATCCCGCGCCCCGAGACTGAGCTGCTGGTAGAGGTTGGTCTCGGGCTGCCTGCCGGTGCGCGAGTGCTCGACCTCGGCACCGGCTGCGGCGCGATCGCGCTCGCGCTCAAGAGCGAGCGCCCCGATCTTCACGTCAGCGGCAGCGATGTCAGCGAGGCCGCCCTCCAGCTGGCCGAGCTCAACTCGCGGGCGCTTGAGCTGGATGTCACCTGGCTACACGCCGACCTGCTCACGGATATCGGTGAGTTCGATGCGATCCTCTCCAACCCGCCGTACATCGCCGAGTCCGAACGCGCCGCACTCGCGCCCGAGATCACTCGCCACGAGCCGGCCAGTGCGCTATTCGGCGGGGCCGACGGGCTCGAGACGTTCCGTGCGCTATTCGACCAGCTGAGTGAGCTGCTCGACGTGCGCTTTGTCGCGCTGGAGGTCGGCGCCGGACAGGCCGCCGCTGTCGCTGCCCTCACACAGGGCGCAGGTTTCGACAGCTGTCGCTTCGAACGTGACCTGGCGCGAATCCAGCGGGTGGTGATAGCCGAGCGCCGCCAGCTATGACTTCCCAGATCGAACCACAAGACGTCGTGCAGCTGGAACAGTGCGTGGCCGCCGGCGGCGTCGCTGTGTTCCCGTCTGACACCGTGTATGGAGTCTGCTGCGACCCTGAGAACGAGCAGGCGGCCCAGCGGCTGTATGAGCTCAAGGGTCGTCCCGCCGCGCGCCCAGCCGCAGTCATGTTCTTCGCGCTCGAGCCTGCGCTCGCGGCGCTGCCCGAACTGCCGGACGCCGAGCGGCGAGCGCTACAGGCGCTGTTGCCCGGTCCCATCACGCTGCTGCTCGCCAATCGTGCGCAGCGCTTCGCCCCCGCCTGTCGCACCGACCCCACGACACTGGGGGTGAGGGTGCCGCAGCTGCCCCAGCCGCTGCATGCGCTCGGCTCCTTCGCTGGGGCGATCATGCAGTCGAGCGCCAACCTCTCCGGCAAACCCGACGCGCGCTCGCTTGCGGAGGTGCCCGACAGCATCCTCGCCGGTGCCGATCTAGTGCTCGACGGTGGCGAGCTTCCCGGCACGCCCTCCACGGTCATCGACCTACGGGACTACGCCGCCTCGCAGCGCTGGCATGTCCTGCGCGAAGGCGCGCTGTCCAGCGCTGAGATACAGCGCCGCCTCCCCGTGCTAGCCTCGTAACAGCTGCCGCGACTGGCGCCTGAGGTGGAACCGACCACCGGGGAGCGGCAAGCGTTTTCGCCGCGCGCCTGGGCACCACAGTCCTCACCGCCCGTCCAAGGAGAGCGCCGTGTCCGAGCTTAGTCCCGATTACTTCAACAGTCCTCTCGCCGAGGTCGATCCCGAGATTGCAGAGGTGCTCAGAGGCGAGCTTGAGCGTGAGCAGTCGACGCTTGAGATGATCGCCTCAGAGAACTTTGTTCCCCGCGCCGTGCTCGAGTGCCAGGGCTCGGTACTCACGAACAAGTACGCCGAGGGCTATCCCGGCCGTCGCTACTACGGCGGCTGCGAGTGGGTGGACATCTCAGAGCAGCTCGCGATCGACCGCGCGAAGGCGCTGTTCGGCGCCGAGCACGCCAATGTTCAGCCGCATTCCGGTGCGCAGGCGAATACTGCCGTCTACCACGCGCTGCTACAGCCAGGCGACACGATCATGGGACTGTCGCTCGCGCACGGCGGGCACCTCACCCACGGCATGAAAATCAACGTGTCAGGGCGTCTGTATGACATCGCCGCATACGAGGTCGATCGCGACAGCAGCGTGATCGACATGGACGAGGTAGCGCGGATCGCCCGCGAGCACCGTCCGAAGCTGCTACTCGCCGGCTGGTCGGCGTATCCCCGCCAGCTCGACTTCGCCCGCTTCCGCGAGATCGCCGACGAGGTGGGTGCGCTGTTGATGGTCGACATGGCCCACTTCGCGGGGCTGGTCGCCGCTGGCCTGCACCCCAACCCGCTCGTGTACGGCGCTGATGTGGTCACCACCACTACCCACAAGACGCTAGGCGGGCCTCGTGCGGGCGTCATCCTGTGTAAGGAGCAGTACGCAAAAAAGATTGACTCCGCGGTGTTCCCCGGGCAGCAGGGCGGCCCGCTCGAGCATGTGATCGCCGCCAAGGCTGTCGCCTTCAAGATCGCCGCCAGTGAGCTGTTTGCCGAGCGCCAGCGACGCACCATTGCTGGCGCCAACGCACTCGCAAAGGCACTGCTCAGCTCCGAGTCCGCAAGCCAAGGGGTCAACGTGCTGACTGGCGGCACGGACGTGCACCTGATCCTCGTTGATCTACGCGAGAGCCCACTGAGCGGCAAGCAGGCGGAGGATCGGCTGCATGAAATCCAGATCACAGTCAACCGCAACGCTGTGCCGTTCGATCCCCGTCCGCCGATGGAGGCATCCGGTCTGCGTATCGGCACCCCTGCGCTCGCTACCCGCGGGCTGCAGCAGGATGACTTCGAGGAGATCGGCGAGATCCTCGCCGTCGCCCTCACCCCCCAATACGAGTCGCGCGCCAGCGAGCTTGCTGCGCGTGTCGGCGCCATCGTAGAGCGCTATCCGCTGTACGAGAGCCTGCCGGTCACCGCGCAGGTGTAGAACACCGCGGCGCTATCGACCTCTCGGCCTGCGATGCTTTACACGAGCCGATGGCGCATCCA
Source organism: Solirubrobacteraceae bacterium (assembly GCA_050015915.1). GTDB lineage: Bacteria > Actinomycetota > Thermoleophilia > Solirubrobacterales > Solirubrobacteraceae > Palsa-744. The sequence goes on along the minus strand of JBEKAM010000008.1, from coordinate 15,750 downwards.
AACGAGCTCGACGCGCTTTATGCCTTTCTGGCGGCCGCGGTCGTTACCGCGCTGCTGACACCTTTGACGATGCGTTTCGCGAGGGCGATCGGCGCGATCGACGAACCGCGCGAGCGGGGGCTTTCCGAGCGCCCGACGCCGCTGCTCGGTGGGCTTGCCATCTTCATCGGGGTACTGCTCGCTGGCCTGATCTGGCTGCCCACCGGCTACGCCGCCGAACAGCAGCCACAGCTGTGGCACGGCGTGCTGCTGGCGGCCGCGGTGATCACGCTGGTGGGCGCGCTCGACGATCGCTTCGAGCTACACCCGGCGATGAAGCTGCTCGGTCAGGTGGTCGCGGCTGTCATCGTCGTGCACTTCGGCGTGGCGGTAAAGGCGATCACGCTGCCGTTCGTGGGCAAACTCGCGTTCCCGGGCGCCGGCTTCGGCAACGCCGGGCCGATCCTCACCGTGATCGGGCTCGTGACGATGATGAACATCGTCAACTTCTCCGACGGCGTCGACGGACTGGCTGCGGGCGTGTGCATGATCATCGCCGCGACGATGGCGATCATCGCCTTCGATCTCAATCGCCAGCAGCCAGGAGTGCTCGCGGCGCTCACCGCCGGCGCCGCGCTTGGCTTCCTGATCTACAACTTCCCGCCCGCATCGAGCTTCATGGGCGATTGCGGTGCGCAGTTGCTCGGCCTGCTGATGGGCGTTATCACCGTCGAGGCGGCGGTCAAGACCGAGGCCGTGGTTTCGTTCGTGCTGCCGCTGATCCTGCTCGCGGTGCCGTTCCTGGACACGACCTTCGTGGTGCTAAAGCGCCTGAAGTACCGCCAGCCGGTCTACCGCGCGGATAGCGAGCACTTTCACCATCGCATGGCGCGCATTGGCTTCTCCAGCAGGCGCACGATCGGGTATCTGTACGCATGGACGCTGATGCTCGCGGGTCTCGCGCTGGCGCTGCGATTCGTCCCCTACAGCGACCACAAAGGGCACTACTACACGGGCTGGACGCTAGTAATGCTTGGCATCGGGCTGGTGGTGGCGGCCGCCAGCGTGTACCTCGTGTATGTGCTGGAGATCCTCAAGTTCAGGCGCCTCGATGCGATCCGCCTGCGGCGGCTACGCCCGGACGTCTCACCAGCGGAGATCGACCTGGAGGTCGCGAAGCACCTGGAAACTGGCGAATTTGAGGCCGTGTCGCACGCCGGTGAGACTGAGGTGCACGTGCGCGAGGGCGTTGTGGACGTGGGGGTTGAGCAGCGCGTCAGCCAGCGTCAGGTGGATCAGAACGGCGTACGCGCAAGCGAGGAGCGTGGCGGCGCGCAGGCGCCGATTGCTGCTGACAGCAGCTAGCGGTAGCGCCCAGATCGCATACCACGGCAGCACCCACGCCGTGGATGCCAGCAATGCAAGCGTGCTCCAACCAGCCGCTACGCGCCAGTCGGCGCCGCGCGCCGTGCGCCATAGCTGCACGGCCAGCACGGCGAGGAAGCCGGCGACGAACAGATTGCGCCACCAGCCCGGCGTTCCGCTCAAACCCACCAGACGGGCTGTCTCCGCAGGGATGCTGTGAGTGGAGACGAGCTGCTGCTGCTCGCCGATCGCGCCCAGAAAGCCGAGTGCATGCACGCCAAAGCCGATGATGGCGATAACCGCGAGGGCCAGAATCGCAGCGCCCGCGCCGAGCGCCACACGCACACGTTCGCGCACCCTTGACGGGGCGAGAATCAGAAATGGGAGGGCTAGTCCTGCTGTCAGCTTGATGCCCACGCCGGCTACTAGCGCGCCGGCGCCCGCGCGCAGATGGAGGCCCGCCCGCCCCGCCTCCGGCGCGCTGGCGGTTCCCGCGGTCAGGAGCAGGGCCACAGCGAGTGCCAGCACTAGCAGCGTGTCGTTATGTGCGCCGCCCACGGCGAGCACCAGCATCACCGGGTTCAGCCCTACGAAAGCGGCGGCCCACCTCGCTGACTGGCCGAGTCGCGCGGCTGCCCGCGCGATCAGTGTCACCGCACCGAGGCTCGAAGTGACGGCGATCGCCTTGAATGCCCACAGCCCGCCCGCGAGCCCCAACGGCGTGATCGCGTAGCTGACGAGCGTGAAAAGCGGCCCGTACGGGGAGTTCTGAAACGGCCAGCCGATGAAGCGGAACACCTGGTCAGTGGGAGCTTCGGCCGGCACATGCGTGTAGGGGTCCAGTCCGTGTAGCGCCCCCAGGCGCGCGAACGCCAGATAGCCGAACACGTCCTGGGAGATCAGCGGCGGCCCGAGCAGCAGGATCACATTCGCAGCCACGATCGTGCCCGCCAGCGCCTTCATCGGTAGCGCTCGCGCGCCGACGAGCACGAGCGCGTAGCTCGCGCACATGATCAGCATCAGCGTCTGGAAGCTGCCGCCGCTTAGCCCGAGGTCAAGCCCATGCAGCGGCCCTGCCAGCCATGCTGGCCAGCCGCCGGTGCGAGCGGGGACGTACTCCGTCGGCGTGGACGCAGCGCCGGCGCTAACCAGGAAGAGCGTCGTGAGGATTCCGAGCAGCCCGAGTAACCCCAGGGCCCGGACGACGTATATGGGAGTGCGCGTGCCCGCCCCCGCAAGTGCGCTCTCCGGGAGCTTGCCGGCGATCCGCACGGTTGGTGTGGGGGCTGCGGCCGGTATGCAGCCCATTGTTGCGTCTCGGCGATCAGCGGGTGTCCAGCGCTGCCGATAACCTGAGAACATACGTGTGCCTTCGGGGGGCGCTACCGAACGGGCGCACTCGTGCGCTGCTTCGGCCTACCGATGGCATATCAGCACATCCTTATGCGACGTAGCCAACGCAAACACACTCCGCGCCGGGACTTCGATCCCGCCGACGCCGCCAGCCCAGATCAGCCGCGTCGCGTGCTGATCCTGTCCGCTGATGTCGGGGAGGGTCACGCTGCAGCGGCGCGTGCCCTGGCTGAACAGGTGCAGGCATCCGAGGAGCAGGTCGAGGTCACCGTCATCGACGGGCTCGCCGCCATGGGTCCCTTGCTGCGCCCCGTGGTTGAGGACGGCTATCGCGTACAGCTGCGCTTCGTACCGTGGACCTACACGCTCGTGTATTGGATGCTCGAGCACATCCTGCCGGTCCGCATGGTCGCGCGCCGACTGCTTTGCATGCTTGGCTCGCGACCGCTGGCACGGGCAATCGCTGAGCACGACCCCGACGTCGTCGTCTCCACCTACCCCGCGGTGACTGTGGTGTTGGCGCGGCTGCGTCGCACCGGTGTGGTTCGGTGTCCGGCGGTAGCCACGATCACCGATCTGACCGGCCTGTTCTTCTGGGCTCAACCAGGCATCGACATGCACCTGGTGATGTACGGCGAGTCGATGCCTTCCGTCGAGCGCATCGCGGGACGGGGCAGCGTGCGGCTTGTGCGCCCGCTGATCTCAGCCGAGTTTCTGCAACCCCGTTGTCCCGTCGAGGCGCGCCGCTCGCTGGGCCTGCCAGAGGAGGGCCGTACGGTGGTCGTCTCGGGCGGCGGCTGGGGGGTGGGGGACATCGCTGGCGCCGTGCGCGAGTTCACACGGGTGCCGGAGGTGACGAGCATCGTCTGTCTGGCCGGACGCAACGAGCAGCTGGCGACGAAGCTGCGCACAACCTTTGCTCGCGAGCCGCGCGTGCGCATCTACGGCTTCACCGACAAGATGCCAGAAATACTTGCGGCGGCAGACGTGCTCGTGCATTCCACTGGCGGGGTCACCTGCTTGGAGGCGCGCGCAGCCGGTACCCCGGTCGTCTCCTACGGCCTGCCGATCGGTCACGCGCGCTTGAACACTCGTGCGATGGCGGCGCTCGACCTGCTGCGCCTGGCAAACGACAAGGACGAGCTGCGCACGCACGTTCAGGCCAGCTTTGCCGCCGAGGAAGCCAGTCGCGTGGATGGCGATGGGGCGGCGAGCGAGATAAGCGAGCTCTCGCATCTCGGCGATCACCCAGAAGCGGTGGACGTGGTGCTGCAGACGCCGCAGCGCGTGCGTCCGATCCCTCGCTGGCGGCTGCGTCTTACTGCCTCGGCGACCTGGCTTGCGCTGCTGTTCGGCTTGGGCTCGTGGATGATGTCCACCGACGAGGTGACCGCTGTGGCGGCCAAGTTCCTGCACGTACAACCGCTTGTGCGCGTAGAGACCACACAGCCGGCTGTCGGTGTGATCGTGCACGCGCCAGCGGGCGCCATCGCCGCGGTGGCTTCGGAGCTGGCCGCGCGTGGCATACATGTGTCCTTCGCCGACGACGCAGGCGTGCCCGTTCACGGTCGCATTGCTTGGCTGAAGACGCTGAGGGATGAGTTCCTACCCGAAGTGCCCAGTTCCGCGCCGCTGCGCTGGGAGCGCACACGCGGACTGCTGCACAAACAGGCCCGTGCGCTCGGCCTGCATCACCGCTTCTACTACCTACAGCCGCATGGCGGCCTGTCGATGGGCCAGCTCGTGCTCGCACGCACCGATGACGCCACCCCCGTGAAGGGCGCGCTGAGGATCAGCGCCACGAGCCGCCTTCCTCGTCGTCACCTGCGAGCCGGCGATGTGCTGGTGGTCGAACTATCCGGCTCGTCCACTTCGGTACTCGGGCTGGAGCGCATTGTCGCGTGGCTCGGGTCATCAGGGTTGAGCGCCGAGCCGCTGTCATGGCTGACCCGCTCGCCTTCCATCAACGCCAGGAGCAGCGGCGAGCGCGCGAGTGCAGCCGCGCCGGCGACAAGCACCAGCAGCGACGCGATCAGCGGCACGCCGCCCAAGGGCGTGTCGGTAAAGCGCTCGCCGAGCAAAAGCGGCGCGAGCACTACTGGAATCACTGTCTGAGTTACGAACACCACCGGCGCCACCTGGATCGCCGGTCGTGACTGCAGCGCGCTCGACTCGCTGAGCACCCCAACCGCGGATGCGGCGGCTGTGGACAGGCCCCACGCAGCTGCTGTGAGCCAGTGGTGTGACGCGAAGTCATCCGATGCGAGCTTCGTCGCCACACCGCTCCAGCCGAAGGCCACACCGGCGCCGATCATCGTCACGACTGCACGTGGGCGCCAAAACGCTCGCAGTATGTACGGCAGCATGCTTGTCACCCCCAGCGCGACAAGCACGATCGTGATCGTCAGCGCCTCGCGGCCGTGATGGATGTGGCGTGGGGGCGCCGTCAGCGCGGCACCCACGACACCCACCACGATCGCTGACATGGCGATGTACTCGTAACGCCCGGCGGGCTCTCCGAGCATGCGCTCGGCGATCAACAGCAGCACCAGCAGACCGGACGCCAGCGCCGGCTGGACGACCACCAGCGGAGCCAGCAGCAGCGCCAACACCTGTAGCGGCCAGCCCAGGATCGAGAGCCCCGTGCCGAGCAGCCAACGAGCACGCCTGACGAGACCCGCGACGAGCGCCAGGCGCAGGTGCTCGTCGTGTGGCGCCTCCCTGGCATCTAGCGCCTGCAGGGCAATCCCTAGGCTGTAAAGGGTCGACGCCCCTACCGCCGCCCCAATTCCCAGCACCAGATCGACCATGTCCACGCACGATCATCGCACTCCCGGGGCCCGCATCCCTATCGCGCTGGGCGGTGCTGCCCTGCTCGGCTACATGCTGCCGGGCCTCGCTGGTGCGTGGCCTGCACTACGGGGACCGCTGGGCGTCGAGGATCACACGGCCAGCGGCCGGGGGTATGCGCTGACATTCGACGACGGCCCGCACCCGCAGGGGACGCCGGCGGTACTCGAGATCCTCAGCCGCGAGCGGGTTCAAGCGACGTTCTTCCTGGTCGGCGAGCAGGTGCGGCGCGACCCGGATCTCGCTCGCGAGATCCTCGCCGCGGGTCACGCTGTGGGCCTGCACTGCGACCGCCATCGCAACCTGCTGCGCCTGGCACCCTGGCAGGTACGCGATGACATCGACCGGGCTCTGGTACTGGGGCAGAGATTGGGCGGCTCACGCGACGCCAGCGTCGATCACCGCGCGGGTGACCGACGGCGCGCGCGAGGGAGCGGTGCTATTGCTACACGACGCTGACGACTACTCAGCACCAGACTCGTGGCGACGCACCGTCGGCGCATTGCCACGCGTGCTCGAGGTTCTCGCCGGACGGGGGCTCGAGCCCACCGCACCTTGACCGCTGAAACGGCGGATAACATCGAGGGCTTGTCCACCGCTGCGCCGATCCAGACGGGCGGCCCCGCTGTCGCTGTGCGCTCCGCGGCAGCAGTGCCGCATGTGTACAAACGTACCCGTTGGTGGGTCGAGGCGCTGGCGATCGTCTGGCTGTGCTGGGTCTATGACGCGATCACCAACCTCGCGCCGTTGCGCCTGCATACCGCGCTCGTCCACGCCAGGGACGTCCTCAGCGCCGAGCAGACGCTGCATATCGACCCAGAGCGCAGCCTCGACCACTGGCTCGCCGCCCACCACACGCTGGGGGTGGTGCTCTCGTACTACTACGACAACGCGCACTTCATCGTCACGCTGGGGCTGCTCGGCTACCTGTGGTGGCGGCGTGCTGACATCTATCGTCCGCTGCGCAACTCGCTGGTGCTCGCCAACGTTCTCGCGTTCATCGTCTTCTGGCGCTTCCCTGTGGCCCCGCCGCGCATGCTGCCTGGGTTCACAGATGTGGTCGCCGCCAGCCACACGGTCGGCTCTTGGCATACCGGTGCGCTGGCATCGCAGGCCAACCAGCTGGCGGCCATGCCATCGCTGCACATCGCCTGGGCGGTGTGGTGCACGCTGGTGATCTGGCGGATCACCAAGCATCGCTGGCTGCGTGTGCTCGGCCTGATCTACCCGTTTGTGACCGGGTTCGCGGTTCTCTCCACCGGTAATCACTTCGTCTTCGACATATTCGGCGGGCTCGCCACGATCGCCGCGTCCGTGTTGATTGTGCGCCTGCTCGAGGGGCGACTACGAATGTTCCAGATCCGTGTATTTCACGGAGGTACACCGCGTGCGACGACCGACGCGACCGTGTACGGCATGTCACAAACTTGTTACGAAGTACAAGATCAGCTAGACTGACGCCGCCGCCGCAGACTGTTGAGGGACACTTCGACGGCTTCGCCTCTGCAGAGCGCGAGGATTGTTCCCGTCTGTAGGGTGGCCCTACTCAAATGTCAGACAACCAAGCCATGGGGGATGTCCTACGCCTGCTCGACACTGGGCCGGGAGATCGACCCGACCCCGTAAACGCTCACGGTTGCCGGACACTTTCTGGAAGTGCTCCACGGTGATCCTCCGGGATCTCGAAATGGCCGCCCAAACCCCCTCTCACGGATCTTCCTCTGGGGCAGGCGCGGGTGATGTCCTTCCCCGGCGTTCGACCGCGGTCCTGCACTACCTCGATGTCGTGCTTGTAATCCTCGCCGTGCCCGTCGCGCTGGCGCTGGGAGCCCCTGCTGTGGGTGTCATCGTGAGCGCTGCCGCGTGGCTGATACAGCGTCTGCTCGCGCGCGTAGGCCAACACTGGATCGCCGGTCGCGGGGCCGACGCCCGTTTTGGCCTCAATCTGGTTGATGGCTTCGGGCGCATCTGGCTGCTCGCCGCGGCGATCGTGCTCGCCGCCGTCATCGGTGGACGGCGCGACGGTCTGGCCGCGGCGCTTCTGATCTTCGGTGCCTACTCGATCGCATTTGCCATCCGGCTGATCAGCGGTCGACCGCAGGGAGAACCTCAGCGATGAGCGCCATGGCGGCAGCTCCACCCGCGGGAGCGTCCACTCCCAAGCAGGGCATGAGCAAGGGGAAAAAGGTCTTCCTCTCGCTCGTGGGAGCGTGGCTCGGCGGGATCGTCGTATTCATCATCCTGTTTGGCTTCAAGTCGCACAAGGCCCCGGCTGTCGTCAGCGGCGTCTTCTCCCCAACCAACGAGTTCAAACTCGACACCTGGTTCAAGCTCGGCCCGATTGCATTCAACAAGGGTGTTCTGTACCTGCTGATAACCGTCGCCATCACCATCGGATTGATGACGTACATCGCCAGGCGTCTGAAGCAGCGCCCCGGTCGCCTGCAGGTCGCGGTGGAGATGTTCTACGACTTCACCCGCGGCATGTCGAAGGAAAACCTCGACGACGACATGCAGCGCAAGTATTTCCCGCTGATCGCCACGATCTTCGTATTCATCCTCGTCACCAACCTGATCGGCTACATCCCGCTGCCGGTCGACAGCGGCGAGTCGTTCAACCTGTTCGGCGCGAGCATCCCGTCGTTTCAGATCTATGCCGCCGACACGAACGTCGCCTTCCCGCTGATCCTTGCGCTCGGCGTGTTCGTCCTGTTCACCTACGAGGGCGTCAGGCACCACGGTCCGATTGGATACATCAAAAGCCTGATGCCGGGCGGCATCAAAGGCCCGATCGTGGGCCTGATCTTCCCGATCGAGATCCTCTCCAACTTCCTGCGCCTGATCTCGCTGACCGTCAGGCTGTGGGCCAACCTGCTCGCCGGGCACATGCTGATCGCGTTCATGGGCGGCGAGCTGGGTGTGCTCGTCGGCGATCAGTGGGTCCAATGGCTGCTGCTGCCGTTCGGGATCGCGATCTACCTGTTCGAGGCCGTGCTAATCGCAGGGCTGCAGGCCTTCATCTTTGCCATCTTGACCGCCATCTACCTCGGCGGAGCGGTCGAAAGCCACTAACAAAACAAGGGAGCTATCGAGCAATGCAGTTTCTCCATCTTTTTAGTGTGATCCACCCGCTGCTGGGTGTCGCAGAACCGATCATCAAGCAGAGCCAGGATGCCGGTCGCGCGATCGCGCTGGGCGTCGGTGCCGGTGGCGGCGCCGCGGGCGCCGGGGCGGGCATCGGATCGGTGTTCAACGCTTCGATCCAGGCCAAGACTCGCCAGCCCGAGCTGCGCGCCGAGATCGAGCGCGACCAGTGGCTCGGCTTCGCGCTCACCGAGGCATGCTTCTTCTACGGTCTGGTTGGCGGCTTCATCGCCTTCTTCCTGTAGGCCAACATGCTCTCTGCGCCAAGCATCCCACTCGCCTCCAGCGGCTCGTTCCTGATCAGTCCCAATGTGGGGCTCATGGTCTGGACGATCGTCGTGTTCCTGATCTCGCTGTTCATCCTGCGCAAGTGGGTGTTCCCGCTGATCGGCGAAGCCCTGGACAAGCGGGCGAAGACGATCGAAGGCGACATCGACTCCGCCGCGGAGCTGCGCGTCCAAGCCGACAAGGTGCTCGAGGAGTACCGCGAGCGTTTGAAGGAGGCGAGGGCCCAGTCCGAAGAGATCGTGGGGCGCGCGCGCCAGACGGCTGAGGCTCACGAGCAGGAGGCGCGTGAGCGCGGCCAGGAGATCCTCGCCGAGGCAGCCAAGCGCGCCGAGCGTGACATCGACGCAGCCACCAAACGGGCGCTCGACGACATCCGCCGTGAGGTTGCCGACCTCACGATCATGGCCACCGAGAAGGTCGTACGCAAGACGCTCAACGACGCCGACCAGCGCCGCCTGGTGGAGGATGCCCTCAGCGAAATGGACCTGTCCGGCCTCTCCTCGGGTAGCCAGAGCAACTGATGGAGGAGCTCGCACAGGTATACAGTCGCTCGCTGTTCGAGGTAGCCCTCGAGCAGCACAAGCTCGACGAGCTGCACGAGCAGTTGGGGCAGTTCGCTGATGCCGTTAGCGACAACCACGAGCTTGCCGTGTTCTTCTTCTCACCGTACTTCTCCAGCAAAGAGAAGCAAGAGGCGCTTGGGCGCATGCTCGACGGAGCCGACCCGATTTTGTTGAACTTCCTCAACCTGCTCATCGAAAACCACCGTATGCCGGTGATCTTCCGTATTCGCCAGGAGTACCAGCGACTGTGGGACGATGAGAACAAGACGCTGCCAGTCGAGATCACCAGCGCAATCGAGCTCGATCCGGCCACCGCCCAGAGCCTGGGCAAGAAAATCGGTGAGCGTGCAGGCCGCAAGGTCACACTCGCGGCGCACGTCGACCCGGACATTCTCGGCGGCATCATCATCAGGGTCGGAAACTCGATCCTCGACGCCTCTATTCGCAACCGACTGGAGCAGCTGCGCAGGCACGTTGCCCAAGGAGTTTCTTGATGCAGATCAACCCCGACGAGATCACAAACATCCTCAAGAGCCGCATCGAGGGACTCGACAGCGGCACAGCCGAGCTGACCGAGGTCGGCACCGTGCTGTCGGTCGCAGACGGCATTGCGCGCCTGCACGGCCTGGAGAACTGCATGTCCTTCGAGATGCTCGAACTCCCTCACGGCGTCACCGGGCTCGCGCTGAACCTCGAGTCCGACAACGTCGGCGCGGTGCTGTTCGGTGAGTGGGAGCACATTTCCGAGGGCGACACCGTCAAGCGCACGGGCAAACTGCTGGAGATTCCCGTCGGCGAGCAGCTGCTCGGTCGCATCGTCGATCCGCTCGGGCGTCCGCTGGATGGCAAGGGCGCGATCGAGGTAACCGAGACGCGCCCGGCCGAGTTCAAGGCCCCCGGTGTCGTCCAGCGTCAGCCGGTCACCGAACCGATGCAGACGGGCTTGAAGGCGATCGACGCGATGATCCCGATCGGCCGCGGCCAACGCGAGCTGATCATCGGCGACCGCCAGACAGGCAAGACGGCGATTGCGATCGACGCGATCATCAACAACAAGGACACCGGCGTGGTGTCGGTCTATGTGGCTATCGGTCAGCGCATGGCGACGGTCGTGGCGCTCGCGCAAACGCTCGAGGAATACGGCGCGATGGAGCGCACGATCATCGTCGCGGCGCCCGCCGACGAGGCGGCTCCGATCAAGTTCATGGCCCCCTACGCGGGCTGCGCGATGGGGGAGCACTTCCTCTACAAAGGGCAGCACGCGTTGTGCGTGTATGACGACCTCACCAAGCACGCCTACGCCTACCGTCAGATGTCGCTGCTGCTGCGCCGCCCGCCGGGCCGCGAGGCATACCCGGGTGACGTCTTCTACCTGCACTCGCGCCTGCTAGAGCGCGCGGTCAAGCTCAACGACGACCTCGGCGGTGGCTCGCTGACCGCGCTGCCTGTGATCGAGACCCAGGCGGGCGACGTCTCCGCATACATCCCCACGAACGTGATCTCGATCACCGACGGGCAGATCTTCCTCGAGTCGAAACTGTTCAACTCGGGCGTGCGCCCTGCGATCAACGTCGGCATCTCGGTCTCCCGCGTCGGTGGAAACGCGCAGATCGGCCCGATGAAGAAAGTCGCCGGGCGCATCAAGCTCGAGCTCTCCCAGTACCGTGACCTCGAGGCGTTCGCGCAGTTCGGCTCGGACCTCGACGCCGACACCCAGCGCACGCTGGCTCGTGGCGAGCGCCTGGTGGCGACGCTCAACCAGCACGAGCGTGCGCCGCTTGCGGTCGAGGACCAGACGATCCAGATCTTCGCCGCCACCAACGGTTACCTGGATCGATTGAAGGTCGAGCGCGTTCCCGAGTTCCTGCGCGAGGCGACCGAACGCATGCACTCCCAGCACGGCGAGCTACGCGAGCAGATCAGCGGTGGCGACTGGTCGGATGACGTCCAGGGCAAGCTGCGCGAGATCCTCGACACGTTCGCCGGGGACTTCGGCTACGACCTCGACGAGGAGGGCCTGCCGTTGGATGACGATGTGGCCCCGAGCAGCACGTCCTCGGACGCGCAGGCCGCGGGCGAGCGCGAGAAGGAGGCGCAGCCGGCTTAGCGCCGGCTGCCGTAAACCGCCATGGCTTCCCAGCGCGACGTCAAGAACAAGATCGCCTCGGTCAAGAACATCCAGAAGATCACGCGCGCCATGGAGATGGTCGCGGGGGCTCGCCTCCGTCGCGCTGAGCAGCGGATCGAGGCGCTGCGTCCTTACGCCGATGCGCTCGCGCGGATGACGCGCCAGGCGGCTCAGGCGGCCGGCGCAGAGGCCGCTCGTGTCCCGCTGCTTGGCGAGCACGAGTCCGAGTCGACCGTCGGGCTGCTGCTGGTCACGGGCGACCGCGGCCTCGCGGGCGGCTTCAACTCGCAGATCATCCGTGCCGGCGTCCGTCTGTCGGCTGAGATGTCCGAGCAGGGCCTTCGCAGCAGCTGGTACGCGACCGGACGCCGTGGCGTCTCCTCGGTGTCGTTCCGCGGCTACGAGCTCCACGGCATCTACACGGGCTTCGCCGACCGGCCCGCATACGCGGACGCACGCACGATCGCCGACGACTTGATCCAGGCCTACCTCGACGGTCGCGTGGACCGCGTAGAGATGCTCTACAACTCCTACGTCTCGCCGCTCACGCAGACGGTCACTCGCCAGACGTTGCTGCCACTCTCCGGTGAGGCGCTTGGCGAAGGCGACGACTCCTCGGATGGAGATGCCTCCAAGGCCGGCACGCCCACCTCTGTGGACTACGAGCCCGACCCCGAGACGATCCTCCGGCGCCTGGTTCCGGACTACATCGAGATCTCGATCTACCGGGCGCTCGTCGAGTCCGCCGCGGGGTTCTTCGGGGCGCAGATGACCGCTATGCGCAGCGCATCCGAGAACGCCGGGGAAATCATCACCGACTACACGCTGCAGATGAACCGCGCACGCCAGGCTGAGATCACCCAGGAGATCATGGAGGTCGTGGCCGGAGCTGAGGGACTCAGCTGAGTTGCGACTTACAAAACTTGAAACAGATGACTAGGAGACCAAAGAGCTAATGCCACCCAGCACCGTCACCGACTCACCGTCCGCCAACGGCGCGGTCACCCGCAACGTCGGGCGCATCGAGGAGATCCAGGGCGTCGTGATCGAGGCCGTCTTCCCCGACCGCCTGCCTGAGATCAACCACGCGATTACGATCGTTCGCCCCGCCTCCAACCGCGAGGAGGAGGCCCCGGGCATTAGCGCCGGAGGGGAGGAGACGCTGCTCGTGTGCGAGGTCCAGCAGCACCTCGGCGACGACCGTGTGCGGGCGGTGGCAATGGACACGACCGACGGCCTGGCTCGTGGTGTGGAGGTGCTCGACACTGGCGCACCGATCACCGTTCCGGTGGGCGAGGCTACGCTCGGGCGCATCTTCAACCTGCTCGGCCAGCCGATCGACCTCGGCGAGCCGATGCCCGCGGACGTCGAGCGACGCGGCATCCACCAGGAGGCTCCGCGCGCGGAGGACCTGACTCCGACCACTGAGATGTTCGAGACGGGCATCAAGGTCATCGACCTGCTCGCTCCGTACGCCAAGGGCGGTAAGGTCGGGCTGTTCGGCGGCGCAGGGGTCGGCAAGACGGTGCTGATTCAGGAGCTCATCCACAATCTCGCCAAGGAGCACGGCGGGCTGTCGGCCTTCTGCGGCGTGGGAGAGCGCTCGCGCGAGGGTAACGACCTGTGGCTGGAGATGAAGGAGTCGGGCGTGCTCGACAAGACGATGCTCGTGTTCGGGCAGATGAACGAGCCTCCTGGAGCCCGTATGAGGGTCGCGCTTTCGGGTCTGACGATGGCTGAATACTTCCGCGACCAGGGCCAGGACGTGCTGCTGTTCATCGACAACATCTTCCGCTTTGTCCAGGCTGGCTCCGAGGTCTCGGCGCTGCTCGGACGCATGCCTTCGCAGGTGGGCTACCAGCCGACGCTGGAGACCGAGATGGGCCAGCTGCAGGAGCGGATTACGTCGACCAAGCGTGGCTCGGTGACTTCGATCCAGGCGATCTACGTGCCCGCCGACGACTACACCGACCCAGCTCCGGCGTCGGTGTTCGCGCACCTCAATGCAACGACAGCGCTGTCGCGGTCGATCTCCGAAAAAGGCATCTACCCGGCGGTCGACCCACTCGACTCGACCTCAACAATCCTTAAGGCGGACATCCTGGGTGATGACCACTTCCGCGTCGCGAACCGCGTCAAGGAGGTCCTGCAGCGTTACAAGGAGCTCCAGGACATCATCGCGATCCTTGGCATCGACGAGCTCTCCGACGAGGACAAGCTCACAGTGTCGCGTGCGCGACGCATCGAGCGCTTCCTCTCGCAGCCGTTCTTCGTAGCCGAGCAGTTCACCGGCACGCCTGGCGCATACGTGCCGATCGCGGAGACGATCAGGGGCTTTGAGGAGATCCTCGACGGTAAGCACGACGAGGTCCCAGAGAGCGCGTTCTTCCTGAAGGGCACGATCGACGAGGTAGTCGAGGCTGCCGCCCGATGACCGGCGCAGCTCTGCGTCCTCGGTCGCTCGCGTGCACAGCACGCCACGCGGGGTGGGCGGGCCCTTCCATTATTGATCCGCTTGGTCCTCGAGCGGCAGCGGGCGCGAGGTAGAAGATGGCCCACAGCAAGTTCCCAGCGGAAGTGCTGACGCCTGAGGGCGAGGTGTTCTCAGAGGAGGTGGAAATGCTCTCCACCTTCACGACGGTCGGCTCGATCTCGCTCCTTGCCAATCACGAGCCGATACTGGCGAGGCTCGAGCCCACCGAGCTGCGCCTGTATCGCTCGGAGACGGAGATCGTGCGCTTCGCGCAGGCTGAGGGATACCTGCAGTTCGCCGATAACAGAGCGCTGGTGTTGGTAGAGGAGGCGATTGCGCCCGGTCAGATCGATCGGGCCACGTTCGAAACCAAGCTTTCGGAAGCACGCCAGGCAGCAGAGCAGGCGCCGCAGGACAGCGAGGAGCGCGCTCGCGGACTGCGCGACGCCAAGCGCTACGAAGCTTTCCTCGCCGTAGAGCACTAGTCCGGCTGCCCCAGGCGCCGCGCCGTCGGCTCACCAGCTAGCCTTCCCCGCTTCATGAGTGTCAACCCAGAGCCCATCGGAGTGATCGGCACCGGCTACGTCGGGCTGGTGACCGCCGCTGGCTTCGCCGAGCTGGGCAGCGACGTGTGGTGCGTTGACATCGACGCCGCGAAGATTGAGCGTCTGCGGCGCGGCGAGGTCCCAATCTATGAGCCCGGGCTGGAGGAGCTGCTGGCGCGCAACGCCGCACGCATGCACTTCTCCACAGACATCGCCGATGCGCTCGAGCATTCGCGACTGCTGTTCGTCGCGGTCGGTACCCCGCCGACGTATTCCGGAGACGCTGACTTGTCGGCGGTGCACGCGGTCGTCAATGCCATTCCCGCCTCCAAAGACCATGCGTTGGTGATGAAGTCAACCGTCCCGTGTGGCACCGGTGCCTCGCTGATGCGCGTGTTCGGCGAGCAGGGCAAGGAGGGACTCGGCTACGTCTCCTGCCCGGAGTTCCTCAAGGAGGGCTCCGCCGTCGAGGACTTCCTGCGTCCCGATCGTGTTGTCGTCGGGTGTAACGGCGGCTGGGCTGGCGATGCGGTGGTCGAGCTATACGCGCCGTTGGACGCGCCGCTCGTGCGCACGGACATAGCCAGTGCGGAGATGGTCAAGCTGGCGTCCAACGCCTTCCTCGCGACCAAGATCTCGTTCATCAACGAGATCGCCAACGTCTGCGAGGAGACGGGCGCGGATGTCGTCGAGGTGGCGCGTGGCATGGGCCTCGACGAGCGCATTGGCGCGAAGTTCCTGCAGGCGGGTATTGGCTTTGGGGGCTCTTGCTTTGCTCCCGGGGAGACTGCACTCGTGCGCTTGCACGGGCGTACGTCGCTACTTAGCTTCGAGCAGCTCTGGGATCGAGTCTCTGATGCGTCTGACGCCATCGACTCTCCCGAAGCACTCCGTGCCTATGGCGTCGGCTCAAGCTCCGAGGTTCTGGAGCCAGAGGGTCTCGAAGTGCTTTCGTGGGTTCGCGGCGAGGAGGAGCCCAGGTTCCAGCAAGTCATGGCTCTAACGAAGCGACCCTACAAAGGCGAGCTGATCGAGGTACGAACCAAGATGGGTCGCCGTGTG
>JBEKAM010000007.1:0-34234 GCA_050015915.1 Solirubrobacteraceae bacterium | reverse complement strand
CGAGAACCTGAGCCTTCCGCCCGTGCCGCCCCGAGAACGCCCTCGCCCAGAAGACTCCCCACGGCACCCAGGCCGGCGACCAACACAACCCACTTGACAAAACTCATCCCATATCAGTCGGGGGTTGAGATCGGAGACGAGTGATGAAGGCAGTCCGTTTCAGCCAGTTCGGTGGCCCTGAGGTCCTCGAGATCGTGGATCTCCCCGACCCGCATCCGGGTCCCGGACAGGTCCGAATTGCAGTGCGCGCGGCCGGCGTCAACCCGAGCGACTGGAAGAAGCGTAAGGGCTTGATGGATGGGGAGCTCCCGCAGACCATGGGCTACGAGGCGGCGGGCGTCGTCGACGAGCTCGGCGAGGGCGTCGCGGACGCGGCCGTCGGTGATCGCGTATTCGGCTTCTCCGCCGAGGGGGCAGCCCAGGCCGAGCTGGCGGTGTTGTCCTACTACGCGCCGATCCCGCAGTCGCTTGACTTCCCCGGCGCTGCCGCGTTGCCGGCCGCTGTCGAGACAGCCACCCGCGCGCTCGACCAGCTCGGCGTCGAGAGCCGCAGCATGCTGCTCATCAACGGCGCCTCCGGAAGCGTCGGCAGTGCCGCGGTTCAGCTCGCCGTGGTACGCAATGCGCACGTGATCGGCGCCGCCAGTCCGGCAAACCATGAGTACCTTCGCTCGCTGGGGGCCGAGCCCGTCGCCTACGGCGAGGGCCTCGTCGAATGGGTCCGCGCGCTAGCGCCTCATGGCGTCGACGTGGCGCTTGACGTCGCCGGGAGCGGCGTCCTTCCCGAGCTCATCGAGCTCGCTGGCGGCCCGCAGCACGTCGTGACGATCGCAGACTTCAGTGGCGCGCAGGAGCACGGGGTGAGGTTCAGCAGCGGGGACGCTGGCCGCGCGCTCCACGCGCTCGCCGAGATCGGTGACCTGATCGAGGCTCGGCGCTTCTCGCTCCCGGTCGCGCAGACCTTCCCGCTAGGACAGGTCGCCGAGGCGCACCGGGTGAGCGAAGCCGGTCACGCGCGCGGGAAGCTCGTGCTGCTATCCGCTGAAGGAGCGTGATCGTGCGAACATTGGGTTCTGTGATGGGTTCGGAGGAGTTGCGTGCGTTGCAGACACCGCTCAAGGAGCGCTACCGCGCGGATCCCGAGGTGGCGGTCGTTACCTTGAGCGCGACCGGCGAGCTCGGGGACGGCATCAGCTGCTCGGTGAGAACCGGGGCCGTGCTGGCGAGCGCAAGACACAGTCCTGCGTCTAACCGAGCGCTACTGCGTGGTTCTCCAGACGCTCCAGCGCTCGCCTGAGACGACCGTGTCATGCCGCCAGCTCCGCGATCAGTCCTGACCGAGCGGGAGTTGCGCGGGCCGCACCGGCTTCGCGCGCTGCGACTGCTCACGTCCGTACTTGCCTTACGGCGCACGCAGGCCATCCAGCAGGCGGGTGATCTCGGCCTCGATCCGTGCCAGCGCTTGCTCCGGCTTGGGATCGGTGGCGGCTAGCAATCCCGCCTCGATCAACGCGGACAGCAGGAGGTGGGTCGTGATTGTGACGTCGTCGCTGGCTAGCTCGCCGGCGTCGACAGCCGCCTGGACACCGGCCCCCAAAGCAGCGATGCCCAGCGGCGCCGCAGCCTCACGCCAGCCCTCCCATCCGAGCACCGCACGGCTCTGCCGCAGGCCGATCCGCTGAAGCTCCCCTGGAGTCGCGCACTCGCGCACATAGGCGATGCACCCAGCCAGGAGCTGATCGAACGGACCAGCGCTGCTGGCTGCCTGCTGACCGGCGACCGCGCCCAGGCGGAGCATCGCGTCCAGCTCGGAGGCCTCGTAGGCGGCCTTGAAGAGATCGACCTTGCTTGCGAAGTGGTGGTACATGCCGCCACGGCTGACGCCTGCGCGAGCGAGGATCTCCTCGGTCGCAATCTGGTCGAAGTCTCGTTCGAGCAGCAGATCGCGCATCGCGCGGACCAGCTGCTCGCGAGCCCCGCCGGGCGGGCGACCACGCTTGGCGGTAGACGCTGCTGCCGCCGCTTCGGGTGGGGAATTGACACCGGACATGCTCTGCGCTACTTTACAGACCGACAATCGGTCGGAAAAGTCATGAGCCTACCGATCTGAAAACCGGCTACACCAACTTAGGAGGGCACGATGGAGCTATACGCAATCCTCAGGCGCAACGGCTGGCAGTCGGGCGCCGAGCTCGAGGAGGCCGCTGCGCGCTCGACCAAGGTCACAGACGAGCAGATGCCTGACGACGTGCGCTGGATCCGCAGCTATGTCCTGCAGGAGGACGGCGGCTCAGTCGGAACCGTGTGCGTATATGAGGCGGCAAGCGCGGACGCGATCCACAAGCACGCGTCGCTCGCGGATCTCCCCGTAGACGAGATCGTGCCGATCGCAGACACGGTGATCGTGCGACCCGACCCAGCCCGCGCGGGCGTTTAGGTAGACACTGGCCGGGCCCGCCTCGGGCGGGCGTCGGGAGTGTCTCGCGGAGGCTGACGCAATATCACGTCGTCCGAGGGGGACATTGCCGCAGGTTGTCTGTAGCGCGGTCTCCGTCGAGTTCCGAGCGTCGTCCTTGGACGGAAGCGCAGGCGGGGTCGACGAGCGTCGATGAGTGCTGCTTGTCATCCAGCTCGGGTATCTGGCTGGCTGCGCCGGCCGCGCCTCCTTTCAGCGTAGGGCAATGTTCGGCTCCGGCGCCGATGTGGTTGGGGGTTTTCTGCGGTGCCTAAGTTCCCTCGAGATGCCGAGATAGGAGATGCGGAGACGTCCGTTTCCGTGTTTGAGTCGTTCGACCCCGAGGAACGTGTCATGGATTTTGCTGAGTCGAGGCTGGTTTCGGCGTTGGAGAAGGCGCCGTCGGGGATTGATGGGTTGGATGAGGTGACGGGCGGGGGTCTGCCGCGTTCGCGTACCACGTTGGTGTGCGGTGGGGCGGGGTGCGGGAAGACGTTGATGGGCCTGCAGTTCCTGGTGCGCGGCGCGCTGGATTACGGTGAGCCGGGGGTGTTGATGGCGTTCGAGGAGACGACGGCGGCACTCACGCAAAATGTCGCTTCGTTGGGCTGGGATCTCGATGATCTGATCGCCCGTGAGCTGTTGGTGATCGATCGTGTGAGCGTGTCGCCCGGGGAGATCGTGGAGAGCGGTGAGTGGGACCTCGACGGTCTAATGCTGCGGATCGGCGCGGCAATTGACGCGATCGGCGCGAAGCGGGTCGTGCTTGACACGATCGAGGTGTTGTTCGGCGCGTTGAGTAACGAGCGGTTGCTGCGCTCGGAGCTGCGCCGGTTGTTCGGCTGGCTGAACGAGCGCGGTGTATCGGTGATCGTCACCGGTGAGAGCGGTGGCGGCAAGTCGTTTACTCGCTATGGCCTGGAGGAGTACGTGTCTGATTGTGTGATCGTTCTCGACCAGCGGTTGATCGAGCAGATCGCGACGCGGCGGATGCGGATCGCGAAGTACCGCGGGTCAGCACACGGGACTGATGAGTATCCGGTGTTGATCGATGATCGAGGCTTCTCCGTGCTGCCGATCACGTCGATGGGTCTGGAGTATTCGGTGTTCACCGACCGGGTCTCGCTCGGGGTGCCGGGCCTTGACGAGATGCTCTCCGGCGGCGCCTATCGCGGTACGAGCGTGCTGTTGTCCGGCAACCCGGGGTCTGGTAAGACGACCGTCGGGGCAAGCTTCGTCGCCGCGGCCTGCGAGCGCGGCGAGCGCGCGCTGCTGTTCACCTTCGAGGAGTCTGCCGACCAGATCGTGCGCAACATGGCGTCGGTGGGGCTCGACCTGGCGCGCTGGCGCGAGCAGGGGCTCTTGCGGATCGTGGCGAGCAGGTCGGCGGCGTATGGGCTCGAGCGTCACCTGGCGGAGATTCATCGGGAGGTGACGGCGTTTGACGCGCACATCGTGGTGATCGATCCGGCGTCGGCGCTGACCGGCCAAGCCTATGAGATCGCGTCGATGCTGGGGCGGCTCGTTGACCATCTGAAGAGTCGCGGTGCGACTGCGATGCTGACCGCGTTGACCCATGGGACATCGGGCGACATGACCGATCTCGGCGTCGTGGGCGGGATCGACACGTGGATCGACCTGTCCAATCACGAGCAGCTCGGGGAGCGCAACCGCGGAATCAGCATCACGAAGTCGCGCGGGATGGCGCATTCCTCACAGTTGCGCGAGTTTCGTCTGACGACGGACGGAATCGAGGTCCGCTCTGCCTACGCGAGCGGCGGCGCGCTGCTGATGGGCACGGCCCGTCAGGCACAGGAGGCTACCGATGAGCGCGCTCGACTCGATCGTGGGGCCACGCGGGACGCCGCACAGCGGGTCACGCAGCGCCGGCGGGCAACGATTGAAGCG
The DNA here is from genome assembly GCA_050015915.1 of Solirubrobacteraceae bacterium. Classification (GTDB taxonomy): domain Bacteria; phylum Actinomycetota; class Thermoleophilia; order Solirubrobacterales; family Solirubrobacteraceae; genus Palsa-744. The sequence continues at coordinate 29,871 of JBEKAM010000007.1, read as the reverse complement.
CAGATCGCCGAGCTCCGCGACAGCCTCGAGAGCGACAGCGCGGAATCAGCGTTCGAGGACGAAGCCTCGGTGGCCAGCGATCGCCGACGCACAACAGATGATGCGGCGCTCGTGACCGCGCGCACTGGCACTTCGGACCGAGTGTCGGCCAATGGCGGCGGGAAGCGGGACCGATGAACAGTTCGCCCGCCAGCGATAGCCCGGAGGCCGAGCACTTTCTGCTGCGGCTGTATGTGGCGGGGATGACGCCGAAGTCGCTCACCGCGCTCTCGAACCTCAAGCGGATCTGCGAGGAGCGTGTGGACGGCCACTACGAGATCGAGGTAATCGATCTGCGCGAGAACCCGCAGCTCGCGGCCGGACAAGAGATCATCGCGGTGCCAACGCTGGTGCGCTCGCTTCCCGAGCCGATCGTAAGAATCATCGGGGATCTCTCCGACACCGAGCGGGTGGTGGTGGGGCTCCAGTTGACCACGCTCCAGCCCGCGGGCTAGGACGAGGAGACGGTCGCGTGACCTTGCCACGGGCGGCGCGCTTTGAGGCTCCCAGGGAGGACTATCTGCTCCGTCTCTACACGGTGGGTGCAACGCCGGCGGCGCAGCGCGCGATCTCGAACCTCCGCGCGATCTGCGATCAGGAGCTGGAGGGTCACTACACCCTTGAAGTGATCGACATCACGGGGCGCACGGTCCTCGCCGAGAACGAGCAGATCACCGCTGCGCCGACCTTGATCAAGGTGCTCCCGGTCCCGGTGGTCCGGATCGTCGGCGATCTCTCCAACCGCGAGGAGGTGCTGCTCGGGCTCGACCTGCTGTCCCGTCCCGGCAGCGGCCATGGTTGAGACCCGGCCGAGCTACGCGGAGCTCCAGTCGCGCCTGAGCGTCGCCGAGAACACGCTCCAGGCGATCCGCCGTGGGGAGGTGGACGCGCTGATCGTACAAACCGATCAGGGCGAGCAGCTGTTCACCCTCCAGGGCGCCGACGCGCTTTACCGCGTGCTGCTCGAGGAGATGCCACTCGGCGTCGGGAGCCTCGACGCCAGCGGGACGATCCTGTTCGCAAACCCCCACCTCGGTCGCATGCTCCAGACCCCGGTGCCGCGACTTGTCGGAAGAAAGATCGCCGAATTCCTTCCTCCCGACCGCCAAGCTGACGCGGGCACAGGACTCACCCACAGCAGCCCCGGCGAATCTCCCGACCTGTCCGAGCTGCGAAACGCGGCCGGCGAGCTCTTCCCCGTCGCCTTGCAGCTACGTCGCCTTCCGGGAGGCGGCGAGGCCTCGAGCTGCCTGATCGTGGGCGATCTCACCGACATGCAGCGTGAGCTCGCCGACGCCTACCGGCGTTATGAGCAGATCGTCGTCACGTCGCGACTTCAATCCGAGTTCGTCGCCAATATGAGCCACGAGATCAGGACACCGCTGAACGGTGTGATCGGACTGACCGAGATGATTGCCGACACCAGCCTCGCCGATGAGCGTCCAGACTACATCGCTGCGCTGCGCACGTCGGGGGAGGCGCTGATGGCGGTCGTCAACCGGATCCTCGACTTCTCAAGGCTTGACGCCGGTAAGTTGGAGCTGTCTCCGGAGGAATTGCACACAACGGTCCTGGTCGAGCAGACGATGCAGGGCCTCGCCGTCGCGGCGGCTCAGAAAGGCGTGTCACTGAACAGCTGGATCGAGCCGGACGTCCCGTCCAGAGTCCGCGCCGACCCTGCCCGCCTGGGCGAGGCGCTTACCAACTTGCTCAGCAACGCGATCAAGTTCACTGACCGCGGCGGCGAGGTTCGGCTGCGGCTGAGCAGAACGGAGGAAGACCCGGCGCTTCGGTTCGCGGTCTCTGACACGGGCATCGGGATCGACCCGAGATTGCACGAGCAGATCTTCGACCCGTTCGTCCAGGCCGATGCGTCGATGACCCGTCGCTACGGCGGCACCGGCCTCGGGCTGACAATCGTCAAGCAGCTCGCGGACCTGATGGGCGGTCGCATCGAAGTCGACAGCACCCCCGGCGAGGGGAGCACGTTCTGCCTGCAGATTCCCTGCGAGCACACCGACGAAATGGGTGAGCCCCAGCTTCACCCGGATGGCGGTCACACAACGCCACCAGCCGGCTCGGCAGTGCCAGTGCTGCTCGCAGAGGACGACCCGATCAACCAGCTCGTGGCACGACATCTCCTCGAGCGGGTCGGCTGCGAGGTCGAAGTCGCCAGCAACGGCCTGCAGGCTGTGGAGCTCAGCAGGGCCAATAACTACCACGTGATCTTCATGGACTGCCAGATGCCAGACATGGATGGATACGAGGCCACCCGCGCGATCCGCCTACAAGAGGGCAGCATGACTCACACGCCAATCGTGGCGATCACCGCACACGCGATGACAGGCGATCGAGAGCAATGCCTTGCCGCCGGGATGGACGACTACCTCTCAAAGCCCCTTAAGCTCGACGAGCTGGACCGAGTCCTACACCGGCTCGCTGTTTTGCCTAGAGTCGGCTAGGGCCTCGCGGCACCCTGTCGCAATATCACGTCGTCCGATGGGGAGTTTGCTGCATGGTTGTCTGCGGCGTGCTCTCGCCGTGTTCTCAATGTCGCTCTTGGGCCGGATCACTCAGCCAGGAGTCGCTCCCAGAGCGCCGTGAGCGCGGCTGTAGCGTTGGTGCGTCGCTCCGGGGAGTCGTGGCCGCCGGCTGACGTTCGCGGGTGAGAAACTCCCTCGATGCCCGCCCCGAACCTCGCACCACCAGGTTGCGCCTCGGTTCGGCGGTGATCGTGCTCCCTTGGCATAACCCGGTCCTCCTGGCGGAGGAGGCGGCGACGCTCGATCTCGTCTCCGGCGGGCGGCTCGACTTCGGAATCGGGAAGGGCTACCGCCACAGCGAGTTCACTGGCTTTCAGGTCTCGCCGGAGGAGGCAGATGCGCGGTTTGACGAGGCCGTTGAGGTCATGACACGATCCTGGCTTGAGCGTTCGCGTTTCTCGCACCGCGGCCGGTTCTGGCGCTTCGAGGACATCGTGGTCGAGCCTCCGCCTGCTCAACGACCCCACCCGCCGTTCTGGATGGCTGCTGGGAGCTCGGCATCGATCCGCCGAGCGGCCGAGCGCGGCTTCAACCTCATGCTCGACCAGTACGCCTCCCCCGCGCAGGTCGGCGAGCGTATGGCTCTGTACCGTGCTGAGCGTGAAGCGCACGGGAGACAATTCGATCCGATGGGGGTCGCGGTGGCGCGCCAGCTGTATGTCGCGCGGGATCGGGCGGACGCCGAAGCCGCTCTGGCGCGTCTAGCGGAGTACACCCAGCGCACGGTGAGCGTTGCTCGCTCGCCCGGCCGCGAAGGGGGCTCCCATGTGCTCGCCTACGCCGACAAGAGAGGTGCCACTGAGGAGCACGCGCTCTGTGGAACGCCTGAGGAAATCCGCGCCAAGCTGGCAGTATTGAGTGACGCTGGCGCAGAGTATGTCCTGCTGACGCTGCTTGGCGGCAAAGTGCAGCTGCGACGGTTTGCGCAGGAAGTCATGCCAGCGTTCTCCGCTACGCACGACGGAGAAAGCAACCCAGGGTAACGCGCACGCCCAGCACCAGAAACAGATCTCCCGTTTCCCGATCTTCGAACGAGGCATGGGTCGGCCTCACGGACCGATGGGGCTAAGCTTCAGCGGTTGTGTCGCTGACCGCCCTGACGTCCGCGGAGATCTCGCTGCCGGCTGAGGCCGATGGCGCGCGCGTCAGCGACCGGATCGCTGTTCTGGCCGACACCGTCGACGTCGTCGGGCTGACCGACAATCACGCTGGCCAGCCGCGCATGTCGCCGCTGGCTGCGGTCGCGCTCGCGCGGGAGCAGGGCGTGGGGACGATCGTCCACGTTTCCTGCCGCGATCGCAACCGGCTTGCCTTGCAGTCCCAGGTCGTGGGCGCCGCGGCGCTCGGCGCTGAGGCGGTCCTCTGCATGCAGGGCGATCCGGTGCCTGGCATCGAACATGTGGGCGACATGACCGCCACGCAGCTCATTGCGAACGCGTCGTCATGGAGCGCCCCGCACCCGCTGGCGGTCGGGGCGGTCGTCAATCCCTTCGCCGAGGACGTCGACCGGGAGTTGCGGCTCCTGCGGCGCAAGATCGACGCAGGAGCAACCTTCGTGCAGTCGCAGATGATCTTCGACCTCGGGCGCCTCGAAGCGTTCCTCTCGGCCGCCGAGGACGCCCTCGTGGGCGTGCGGTTCTACGCAAGCGTCGCGCTGCTTCGCAGCACGCGCATGGCAGAGCGCGCCTGTGCGCTACCGGGGGTCGCGATTCCTCAGCGAGCCCTGGCGCAGATCAGTCGCGGCGGCGGCATTGACCTAGCACGCGAACTGGCGGCCGACGTCGCCAGTATCTCGCGCGTAGATGCGCTTCACGTATTTCCGCTCGGAGCCGAGGCGGCGACACGTGAGGTCGCCGCGGAGTTCCGCGTCGCGCGGGGTGTCAGCGCCCAGCGCCTGGCGGGGGCCGGTCAGTAACCGACACACAGGAGCGGTACCCAACCCCGTGCTTAATCGAGTTGTCAATAGAAATCAGAATTGGATCGGTGCCGTGGCCAGTGCCGCAGCGTTGGCTGCTGTCGTCGGCGTCGCCGCGGTCGCGTCGGCGCAGACCACGCTGCCGCTCCAGGCGGTCGGCTGGCAGAACGAGACCCTGCCGGGGGCGGCTTGCAAAGCAAACAGCCCGATCCGTTTGCACAACCACGTCGCGCAGATTTCGCACACCGGTTTCGGAGACGTCAACAGCTTCGGTTCAAACCCCGACCTCGTTCAAGTCGCGGCCGCGTACGACGTGACCTATGGCCAGCTCGGCGGCGTTGGGCCCGCGGCCGCGGTTGATGTCGTCTGCTCCAACAACGGCGGGACCGCGGACGGTCAGATCCGCTTTGCCGAGGTCGTCTTTAGCGGCTCGGCGACGAACACACGCGTTGTGGGTCTGATCACGCCCCAACAGCCCCACCAGGCGAACGTGGGACACGTGCCGCTGCTGGGAAAGGTCAAGTGGGTCAACGGCCAGATCGTCGTCGCCGAGGCCTGGTACGGACCAAACGACCCGACCTGCTGCGCCTCGAGGCGCGCGACCACCACCTGGGTCTACCGCACCGGCAAACTCACAGCTGTACGCACCGTGGTCACGAAACGTGCGGCATAAGCCCCCGTGGTCGACGGCTCCGGCTTCACGGCCCGCGAATGGTGTATAGAGGTCGCTGAGGTCATGGCCCACCTGAAGCTCGGCGTCCACGGGGCACACGCCACCGCGATCCGTAACGTGCGCGCAGGGTGGCAGTCCCTACGATCACCGATTCGCGTGCTTGTGTTGTTGGCAGGCTGTTGCTGTTGAGGTATTGGACCTTGAATTCGTCGGAGGTGCAGTTGAACAGCCCTGATGATTGGGTGCGTACCGTCCCGCCCTGTTGGATGTCCTGGAACATCGACCAGCTGCTGGGGCGCGCGTGATTACAGCTCGATTTCACCTGCACGAAGTATTCGCTGTCGGCGCTGGTGACTGCGTAGGGCGCCTTGAATTCGATCTCTGCGCGATAGCAGGGGTCGACCAGATAAGCCGCGCTGCAGCTGTCGTGTGACTGCGTTCTGAGTGTGACTTGCACCGCCTCGTTCAGGTTGCGGGTCGGCGCAAAGCGGTTCTCGGGCGTCGGGCGGGGCATTGGGCAACTTGTGGCTACCGGCGCGCCCTGGCCGATCGAGCAGGTGAACGAGCCGAAGCGAAAGGTCGCTGCGAGCACAGGAAAGGTCGCCGCTGGCACAGAGCCGCCTACCCTGCCGGCGGGCAGGGGGGTGACCTCGTGTCCCGAGATCTCTCCTACTAGCTCTTCGCCCGCGCCGATCGAGTGGGGTACGTGGCTGACTGCGCTTACGATCAGATAGGCGCCGGTGCCGGGGGCCACCGGACGGGTCCGTACGCCAGCGGCGGTGCGGTAGGTGACGCTCACTGCGTGTGGTCCCAGCAGTCCCCATGAGATCAACCGCAGATCGTTGGCTGTCGGCTTGAAGCGAGTGAGTTCCGGCGTGTTCGGGGCCGCATTTCGGTCCCCGCTTCGCCAACTACCGATCGCGATTGGCGCGGCAACGTCGCAGGTGACGTCGCCGCTATCGCTGTATTCGGGGAGGATGTCCGGCGCGAGCGGATGGAAGCGCCCATCGTCGTGGAATGCGCCATCGATCCCCAGCTGGCCGAGCTGATAGTGGTCGACACGGCCGATCTGCACGCAGATCTCTCCACGGGTGGTGTGCACGAGCCGCATGCCCCACGGCAGGCCGCCCTGCGGGTCGGCTGCGCGGAGCGCTAGCAAACGCGATCCTCCGGGGGCGGGGACGCCGATGCCGGCGTTCGGGCCCAGCCTTCCATGCTGTTTTACTGGGCTGCCACTCAGCACGCCTGTGGCGGCCACTGCGATTGCGCCGCCCGCCAGCACAAGCACCACCGCCATCACAATCGCGTTCACCCGATGCGACAGCCACGAACGCACGCCGGCCGCAGCACCACGGTTGGCCTCTCGCCTGTGCGCGGCGGCGATCAGCTCCTCGCGCACCTCCTGCAGGATTCCTAGATGCTCGAACCGGCCGGTGGTGTCAGGCATGATCGGTGCTCCTCTCGAGATCGAGTGGGCTCTGGGCGGTCGCTGAATCGATGGCGGTGCGCAGCGCCTGTAGCCCGCGGCTGACGCGCGCGCGGGCGGTGTCCTGGCTGATGTCGAGCGTTCGCGCGAGCGTCTCGTAGCCCTGTTCTTCGACCACGCGCAGACGGACCGCTTCGCGCTGATCGACCGGCAGAGCGTCCAGCTCCTCGGCAACACGGTCGCGCAGTTCGCAAGATCCAGCGAGCTCCTCGATGCGCTCGTACTCCACGTCGGTCAACGGGCGACGCTCGATCCCAAGACGCGCAAGAGCGCGTCGCTGCGCGCCGTCTCGCCTGAAATGGTCGGCCAGCTCGTGACGCGCGATGCCATATAGCCACGCTCGAGCAGCTTCGCCGTGACGACCACGGAAGCGATGACGGCACTCGATCGCTACAGCGAACGTCTCGGCCAGGATGTCCACGGATACCTCCGGATCCCAGGTGCGGCGGACCAGGAACGCCAGGATCGCCTCCGCATGACGGTCATAGAGCTCCGCGACCTCATCGGCACTCAACGTCACAGAAAGTCCTGAGGGGAGGGCTCAGTCATATTCAGGAGTCGGATGAGTCCCCCATTCTGTGACGAGCAAACAGCGGCCGGGGATCGCTCCAGATCCGCGAGCAGCTGCTCATATCGCGCGCGAGTAGCGTTATCGCTATCGCGTGACCAGGTACGATGCCCGGGCCTCGTCAGTCGATCAGTGGGAAGGACCGGGATGGGAAGTAGGCGCAAGCGGATGGCGGGGCGGTATGCCCGGCGAGCGAAGATCTCAGGCGAGGAGGGCGTGACGATCTCGTTCGGATTCAGTTCTATCGCGATCGCGATCATCGCTGGGGTGCTGGAGGAGTTGCCTTATGTGGGGCTCCTGTTCGCGCTGGCGTTCTTTCACTTTCACAGAACTGTGCTCGTGACCGATCAGCACGTGTATGTGTATCGCGACCTACCATTCCATCAGCCGGGTGCGCGACTCGGGGAGTACCCGCTCGGCCCGAATACAGTCATGCGCGTGCGCGGGAAGCTCACGTTCTCCGACGGTCAAGTCGTGTGGCACAGCCCACTGCTCGCCTGGCGGGTAAGGCAAGTAGCGGACGCCGTGCAGGCCGGCGGCGCCGTCGTCTAGGCCTGGACGAAGTGACGTTGGCGCCGTTCGTTCATCCGCTGCGGGTGCGCTATGGGGAGTGCGATCCGCAGCAGATCGTGTTCAACGCCAACTACTTCGCATACTTCGACGTTGCGATGACTGAGCTCTGGCGCACAGCGATAGGGCGTTACGCAGTCATGCTCGAGCGCGGCGTCGACATGGTCGTGGCCGAAGCCTCGGCGCGGTTCCTGGGCGCGGCGCGCTTCGACGACGAGCTCGAGCTCGAGGTGTCGATCACGCGTCTCGGTAGGACTGCCTGCACGACGCGACATCGTGTGCTACGCGGCGAGGAGGTGCTCGTGGAGGGCGAGATGCGCCACGTGTTCGTCGACCCCGCCTCGTTCCAGAAGATGACGATCCCGGACTGGCTGCGGGAGGCGCTCGCCCCTTGGGCGACCGGGGGATCACCCGCGTAGGTTGGGGCCGGCGAGATCCCCTATGCTCGGGTCTCACAGCGAGCGAGGGGCCGCCAGGTGACGCAAACGGTCTACCGCCAGTGCACACTCTGCGAGGCGCACTGCGGCATCCAGGTCGAGGTCGAGGACAACCGCGTGGCGCGAATCAGCGGTGATCCCGACGACGTGCTCTCGCACGGTTACATCTGCCCCAAGGCGGCCGCCCTCGCCGACGTGTACAGCGACCCGGACCGGCTGCGCCGTCCGGTGAAGAAGGTCGGCGGCCGGTTCGTGCAGATCGGCTGGAACGAGGCCGTCGATCTCGCCGCGGCCGGAATGCGCCGTGTTCAGGATCGGCACGGCGCGGATGCGCTTGCGACCTACATCGGCAATCCTCCCGCGCACTCCTCGGGCATTTTCGCGGCGGGGCTTCTGCGCAAGCTTCTCGGCACGAGCAACAACTACTCGGCGGCGTCCACCGACCAGCTCCCCCACTACATGAGTTCGTTCGAGATGTTCGGCCATTTCTTCATCCTTCCGGTGCCAGACATCGAGCGCACGCAGCACATGCTCTTGATCGGGGCGAACCCAGCAGTCTCAAACGGCTCCCTGATGACGGCTCCTGGCATCCGCGACCGGCTGAAGGCGATCCGCGAGCGGGGCGGCAAGGTAGTGGTCGTCGACCCGCGACGCACGGAGACGGCAAAGCACGCGTCCGAGCACGTCGCCGTCAGGCCCGGTGGCGATCCGTATCTGTTGCTCGCGATGCTCAGCACTATCTTCGCCGACGGCAGCGAGCATCTCGGCAGGCTGGAGGGCTCGTGCGACGGGATGGCCGAGCTGCGCGCGCTGGCCGGCGAGTACCCGCCGGAGCGTGCGGCCCCGCTGGCGGGCGTTGACGCCGCGACGATAGAGCGCCTGGCACGCGAGTTCGCCGCCTCGCCGAGCGCTGTCGCCTACGGCCGCGTCGGGGTCTGCCAGCAGCGGACGGGCTCGCTGACGAGCTGGCTGATCAACGCGCTCAACCTCGTGACGGGCAATATGGATCGCCCCGGCGGTGCGATGTTCCCGAAGCCGGCGATCGACGTCCAGGCGCTCGTTGACCCGCTCGCCGGCAAGCCAGGCTGGGGACGCCAGTGCCAGCGTGTGAGCGGCCTACCGGAGTTCGCCGATGAGTTCCCGGTCGCGGGCCTGGCAGCGGAGATGCTCACTCCTGGCGAGGGGCAGGTACGCGGCATGCTGGTCTACGGGGGCAATCCCGTCCTGTCAGCTCCGGGCGGCAACCGACTCGAGAAAGCGGTCGAGCAGCTCGAGTGGTGTGTGGCCGTCGACATGTATGTAACCGAGACGAGCCGGCACGCCGACGTGATCCTCCCGCCGCTCGCCCACCTCGAGCGCTCTGACGTCGACTTCGTGTTCGGCTCCCTCTCCGTTCGCAACCAGATCCGCTACAACCCGGCCGCCGTCGCCGGTCCGAGCGACGGCAAGACGGACTGGGAGATCATGATGGCGCTCGCTGCCCGCGTAGGACGAGGCAGGCGCGGAGCGCTCGTCAACGGCGTCATGCGCTTCCTCGGCCCCCGTCTCACGCCGGAGCGCGTGGCCGACCTTGCTCTCCGGGTAGGCCCCTACGGCCGCCTTCGCTCATCCCGTGCGCTCAACCTGCGCAAGGTCAGGGACTCCGTGCACGGCATCGACCTAGGGCCGCTCGAGCCGAACCTCGCGAACGTGATCCGCACGCAAGACAAGCGCGTCAAGCTCGCTCCGCCGGTCCTACTGGCGGAGGCCCGGCTCCTCGAGGAGCTCGCCGTCGAGCGCGAACAGGCACACGAGGCCGGATACGACCTGACCCTGGTCGGCCGGCGCTCGCTGCGCTCGAACAACTCATGGCTCCATAACAGCCGGCGCCTAATGAAGGGCTCGAGCCGCTGCACGGCGCTGCTTCACCCCGACGATGCCGCAAGGCGCGGCCTCAGCCAAGGCCAGACCGTGCGGGTCTCATCTGCGACCGGAGCGATAGAGGTGCCGCTTGAGCTGAGCGACGAGATGCGTCCCGGCGTCGTGTCGGTGCCGCACGGATTCGGCCACGGCCATGCGGACGTGGGCTGGCGGACAGCGGCGTCGCACCCGGGCGCGAGCGTTAACGACATAACCGACCCGACAATCGTCGACCGGCTCAGCGGCAACGCGGCCTTCAACGACGTGCCGGTGCGTATCGACGCTGCCCTGCCCGCCGAGGACACCGAGACGGCTTCGCTCGACGCGATCTCCACCTGAGCCGCATCGGACGACCACCGGCGCGCGCGGTTCGCTCGCCTGCCGTCTAGCGATGTGGCGCGAGGCTGTGGGGCGCGGTTCGGCTTCCCGTCAGGCCAACTGCTCGCGTGGCGGTGGCCCGTTGAGCAGGACCGTGTTGCTCTCCATCGATGGCGACGGTGCCGGAAACGGAATCAGCGTGACCCGCGCGCGGATCTCCTCGGCCGCCAGCGCAGAAGCCTGAGCGAGGTCGGCCGACGGCAGGGTCAGTTGGCGGCTGTGCTCGAAGCCGACTTCATCGCCAGTGAAGAGAACGGTGCCATCCCAGACCGTGCCTTCGGGAACGAGGTGCTCGACGCCCGGCTCGCCGATCATCCGACCGACTTTGACGAGCTGCACCAGCTCGCGATAGGCGCGTCCGGCGGGCACGTCGTCGAGCGTCGCGGTGATTCCGTAGCTGACGTTCACCTGCAGCTCAGACGGGGAGTCAAAGAGGACTTCCATCCTCACGTAATCAATCGCTGCCATTTCGCCTACCTCCGAGTTGACGGGACCATAGATTCGCTTTATATGCATCATTCTGACTTCTAGTATCACACCGAGGTCCCAGCGAGCATCAAAGGGGTCACTGTCCGACGGCAGTGGTCTGCAGGGATCCAGTCGCCCAGCCACGGGGCAAGCGATGTTAGGCAGGCTTTGAGCCAGGCCGGTCCGGCTTGCCAGCGCGCTAGCCGTCTTGCCGTCGCGGGACGGGAGGCCGGCCCGGACCAGTGTGTGGGATGTTTCTGGCAAGCGTCAGCTGGCGCCGATCGTTAGGCCTGTGCGACGAGACTAAAATGCTCAACGGTTGGGAACGGGTCGTAGAAATGATGGAGAAGGCGACTCCATTCCCCGTAGGCAGCCGACTCCCGGAACCCCATCGTGTGGTCCTCGAGCCGCTCCCATCTGACGAGCAGGAGGTAGCGACTCGAACGCTCCATGCATCGATGTAGCCGCAGCGAGTCGAATCCGGGCATCGAGGCGATGATCGTCTTCGCCTCAGCGAAGGCCAGCTCGAACTCGCTCACTCGACCCGGCCTCACATCGAGTACCGCCTGCTCCGTGATCACATCGCAATCCTCTCAGATGAACTGCCGCGTAACTCTTGGAGCGTCGAGCCAGCAAAGTCGAGCGCCCGGGAAGATCTCGGCCGCTTGTTCGTCGGTGACCTGCACATCCTCGGTGTCGAGTCGGCCGATCATTACCAGGGTCGGTCCCTGATCTCGCCGAGACGAGGCTACGCCGGCGAAACGTCGACCTGTTCGCCCGGATTCAGTGCACGCAGGGCCGTTGTCGCGCATAGGATGCCGAGTCTATGCTCCAGTAAGCCAACTGTTTCTGAGGAGAGCTCATGTCTGGACCGGTGCTGTTCTGCTACGACGGGTCGGAGGGGTCGCGCGCGGCGATGGTCGCGGCGGCGGAGCTCCTCGCCCATCCGGCGCCTGCGGTCGTGCTGACGATCTGGCAGCCCGCGGCGGTGCTGCTGGCGAAGGCCGGGGGCTTTGGCGGCGGCTACCTTAGCGACGAGGATACGGTCGACAGGGAGCAGGCACAGTTCGCCCGTGAAGCTGCTGAAGAGGGGGTGAAGCGCGCGCGTGATCACGGCTATGACGCCAGCTCTCGCGTGGAGGAGGCCACGGAAGACGAGGGGCGCAGGATCATCGCGATTGCTGACGAGCTCGACGCGCGGTTGATCGTGTGTGGCCGGCGCGGACTCGGCGCGGTCGCCTCGGCGCTGCTGGGCAGCGTCTCGCATGCGGTGCTCGCCCACGCCGGGCGCCCTGTTCTGATCGCGCCGGAGCGCTGAGGAGGGTTAATGACCGCACTGAACCGAGAGGCCACGATCAGATGGTTGGGCAATCCGCCGGATAACGCACCGCGACTGATTGTCGGAAGCCATTCGATGGCGCCGTTGTTGTCGCTCAACGTGGATCCCGAGGTGAAGGGTCCGCTTGCGACATTGCCAGGAGAGCTCCTCGCCGGCGCGATCGGCAGTGTCTTTACCTGGTTTGTTGCCGAGCAGCTCGTCAAGGAGGGCACCCAGGCTCGCGAGCTTGTTAGCTCTGTGACCCTGACACTCTCAAGTGAGGCCGACGACGGCACAGACGCGGCGCTAAGCGGGATTACCTGCCGGATATCGGGACGCGTAGCGGGCGTCGAGCAGAAACATCTGGAAAAGATGGCTCAAACGGCGATCACCCAATGCATCCAAAGGCTGGGCATGCGCACCGAGGGCATCGGTGTCACGGTTGAGGCGTCGCTCGAGGGGAGTACCGATGCGGTGGGGGGCCAGTAGGTGGCGATCGCCTGTCCGATGATCCAGCTGGTGGGGAGGGGCCCCCAGAACCTGCTGTCGTCGGAGTTGCCGCGGTTGTCGCCCATCATGAACCAGTGGCCGACTGGAATCCTGATCGGCGTGGGGAAGTTGCACTCCGGGGCCAGCGACAGCACGCTTGATGAAGTCGCTGCCCTTCGATCAGGGTCGGTTCCATCGAGCCGCTGGGAATGCGGTAGGGTTTGATGATCAACGCCTCGATGCCGAGCGCGAGTCCGAGCGCCACGAGGACGATCACGACCAGCTCGACGATCGAGCGCGTGACCGATTTCGATCGTTTCAGGCTGGGCTTGGTGGCTGCGGCCTTACCGGCCATGCGCCTGTGCCCGGCCGCTATCCACCCGCCGGTGCCGACTGCCGACCAGCTGACGGGAACGGATGCTCGCAGGCCGACTCCAGAGAGCGCCATCGGATCAGCTGGATTCTCGGGTCAATACGATGACGCCCGTGCCGCCAAGCGATGAGCGCGGGTCGAGATCCGTCCGTGAGGGACCATTCTGGGATGTGCTGGAAGGGCGGCGCGATCCCCCGCCGGCAGCAGTTCTCCTAGGGTGGAAATTGGCGAGCGTCGATCCGGACGCGGAAACCATCGAGGTGTCGTTCACGGCCACCGAGCAGTTCCTCAACCCGGCGGGCGACATCCAAGGCGGCTTCCTGGCTGCGATGCTTGACGACACCCTGGGCCCAGCTCTTGTCGCAACTCTCGCTGACGGCCAGTGGGCGCCCACGATCGATCTTCAGGTTCAGTTCCTTCGGGCAGCGAAGCCGGGCAAGCTTCATGGCGTGGGCCGCGTGGTACGGCGCGGGCGGGAGGTTGCGTTCCTGGCGGGCGAGCTGCGCAGCGCGGACGGTGCTGTCGTCGCGACGGCGACCGCCTCCGCCATCATTCGCTCGCAATGAGCAGGAGGCATCTTCCAAAACATCCGACATCCCGGACTTGACTTCCAGTCAGATCAGAGGGACAGTGTTCCGACTCGACGGGAGCGTCCTCGGCCGAAGCATTGCCGGGGCGATCAGGAAAGGGCACGTGCCGAGATCCCTGTGCAGCGCAGGCCCCGCAGCGTCGGCCTTCTGGCCGTCGCGGTCTTGCGTTGCCTGTATAGGTGACAACGCGACGCCGTGCGCTGGCGCCGCCGACCGATGGAGGCCAGATGAGCAGTGTCGAGGCGGGCAGCGAAAGCGTGGCAGGCGCCACACCGGTGAAGGCCGGGGAGTACAGGCTCGAGGCCGTCGTCTTGGGGGTCTCAGACGTCGACCGAGCGAAGGAGTTCTATAGCGGCCTCGGCTGGAGACTCGACGCCGACGTCGCACACGGTGATGATTTCCGGATCGTCCAGCTCACGCCTCCCGGCTCTGGATGCTCGGTCCAGTTCGGCACGAACCTCACGTCGGCCGTGCCCGGCTCGGCCGAAAGTCTGTACCTGATCGTCTCCGACATCGACGCTGCACGTGACGATCTGCTCGCCCACGGTGTGGAAGTGAGTGAGGTGTTCCACGAGGGGGCGCCCGGCGCTCGCTTCCATGACTCTGGCCGTGAGCCAGGGCCGGCACCAGACCACAGCACCTACGGCTCGTTCGCCACCTTCAGCGATCCCGATGGCAACGGCTGGCTGCTCCAGGAGATCACCACCCGGCTACCTGGCCGCTGAAAGGAGAGGCTGATGGCTACGACGTACGAGTCCGTGGATGACCTTGCGGATGCGCTCAGGCGGGCGGAGGAGGCGCACGGAAAGCACGAGGAGCGAACGGGGCAGGCGGACCCGAATTGGCCTGACTGGTACGCGCTCTACATGGTGCGCGAGCGCGCCGGTGAGGAGCTACCGAAATGAGCAGTGAATATGACGTGATCGTGCTCGGCGGTGGCTCGCCCGGTGAGCACTGCGCGGGCGCGCTCGCGGAGGCTGGGCTACGCGTCGCCGTCATTGAGCGCGAGCTCGTGGGAGGCGAGTGCTCGTATTGGGCTTGCATCCCGTCGAAGACGCTATTGCGGCCAGGCGAGGCCGTCCATGGTGCGCAGGAGGCTGCCGCGAGTGCCGAGGTCGATGTCGAGGCGGCGCTTGCCTGGCGTGACTTCATGGTCTCCGGCTACTCCGACGCGGGGCAGGAGCGCTGGCTGTCCGATCGGGGCATCGACCTGCTGCGCGGCAGCGGGCGGCTTGCCGGCACGGGCGTCGTCGAGGTCGACGGCGTGCGGCACACCGCAGACCATGTGGTCCTCGCGAACGGCGCCGATCCGGTCGTGCCGCCCGTACCGGGTCTGCGCGAGCTCGATGGCGTTTGGAGCAACCGCGAGGCGACCTCGATGAAGGCCGTTCCGCGACGTCTGCTGATCCTCGGCGCCGGGCCGGTCGGCGTGGAGATGGCGCAGGCGGTAGGTCGCCTCGGCGGCGAGGTTGTGGTCACCGACATGGCCGAGCATGTGCTCGCACGTGAGCCGGCGCCGCTGGGTGAGGCGCTCGGCGAGGTTCTGGGCCGCGAAGGCATCGAGCTCGTCCTATCCGCGAGCACGACCGCCGCACGACGCGAGGGCGAGGACTACGTCCTCGAGCTCGCCGACGGGCGCGAACTGCGTGGCGACCGGCTGCTGGTCGCCACCGGCCGTCGCCCGCGGGTGCTCGAGCTCGGCCTCGAGACTGTCGGCGTGGAGGCGGCCGCGCACGGAGTCCCGGTCGACGAGCACCTGCGGGCGGCGGAGCATCTGTGGGCGATCGGCGACGTCAACGGCCTCTGGCCGCTGACCCACGTCGGCAAGTACCAGGGCGAGGTGGTCGCCGCGAACATCCTCGGCGAGCCGCGAAAGGCCAACTACGAGGCCGTACCCAGGGTCGTCTACACCGATCCGCAAGCCGCCGCAGTCGGAGCCTCCGCCGGTCACTTCAGCGCTATGGTCCCGCTGTCGGGGGTGGCCAAGACCGCCACCTACACGCGCGCGTATGCCGATAGCAACGGTTTCCTGACGCTTCTCAGCGACGGCGAGCGGCTCACGGGCGCCTACGGGCTCGGTCCCGAGGCAGGCGAGTGGATGCAACAGGCCACGCTCGCGATCCGCGCCCACATTCCACTCGACGTTCTGACCGACACGATCCAGCCGTTCCCCACGTTCTCGGAGATCTACGTTGCTGCGCTGAAGGGGCTCCGCGGCAAGATCTCGACAGCATCAAAGACAGGAGCACATCGTGCGCGCTGACATCACACCTGGCGGGACGTTTCCCGACTACGAGCTCACCGACCACACCAAGACCCGGCGCAAGCTGAGCGAGCTTCAGGGGAATGACCCGCTGGTCCTCGTGCTCTCTCGTGGGCATTACTGCCCGAAGGACCATCAGCAGCACCTCGAGCTGGCGGCCGCCTATCCGAAGTTCGCCGTCGCATACACCCAGATCGTCACCATCTCCACCGACAGCATCGTCGAGTCTCGCGAGTTTCGGGCTTCGGTCGGCGCGCAGTGGACCTTCCTCTCTGACGCCGGTCGCCACGTGCAAAAGGATCTCGACATCCAGGAGTACACAGACCCCCACCACAACCCCATGATTCCGCATACCCTTGTGCTCAAGCCGGGGCTCGTGATCCACAGCGTCTATAACGGCTACTGGTTCTGGGGAAGGCCGTCGCTCGAGGATCTTCGTCACGACCTACGTGAGGCGACACGTGAGATCCGCGCCGACTGGGACCTCGGCACGCCAGGCCTTCGCGCCGCCTGGGAGGCTGGCGATCACTCTGCGTTCTTCCACGATGAGGACCTGGAGCCGGCGCTCAGAGCGACGTAGGTCTGCCCGCCGCTCGTAGTTCAGCCTCATCAATCCTCGGGGAGAGCAGCAAAATCACGCTTTGCCTTCCGGTACCACCCCATTCCCGAAATGGGACGCTTTCACCTACCCTTCATCTCCTTCAAGGCACTTTCGTGTGTTGCATCGCCTTGTGCAACCAGGTCAGGAGCCACCCGAGCCGCTTGCGCCTCCGATTTCGAGCGCGAATGTGCTGCCTTCGCCGGTCGCGCTCTCAAACGTAATTGTGCCGCCAATCAGAGCGGCGAGCGTCCGCGAGATGTGAAGCCCGAGACCGGTGCTGTCGATCGGACGTGCGTCTGTCCTGGTGATCTGCTCGAACGCCGTGAACAGTTGCGCTTGGTCCTCGGGCGCGATGCCGGGTCCGGTGTCGATAACGGCAAATCGAGTCAGCGACCGCTCTCGATCTATGCGCTGGGACAGCTCGAGTCGCACGCTGCCGTGGTCTGTGAACTTGATCGCGTTGTTGGCCAGGTTGATCAGGATCTGGCTGATTGCGCCCGGCGCTGTCATCGGTGCTCACCTCGATCGTGCTCGTACCACCGCCGGCGCGGACATGGCGCTCTTGCTCGTCGAGGTAGTTCGCGATGTGCGCGGGGTAAGGCGCCAGCGGGTCACGGCACAGCGCTTCCTCGACCGTGCTTCCGATCAGCTCGGCGCAGGATTGATTGATCACGAGATAGCGCCCTGCGAGGTCGCGCATCCGCATCGGCGTCGGCGCGTGGTCGAGGAGCGCCTGCAGGCGCTCCTGGCTCTCGCTCGCGACCCGCTCAGCTCGCACCATCGCCGTGTCTGCGACGATCGCGGCCAGACGTGCGCGGTCGGCCTCCACGGTGCGCTGGTCGGTCACGTCGCGGACGACCGCCATCGCTGACTCCACCTCGCCATCCTGGTCGCGGACAGGCACGGCGGTCACCTCATACGTCAGCCCGTCGCTCGTGAACTCAAACGCGCGACGCTCGCCGGCGAGGGCCCCTTGATAGCACTCCAGCGACAGCGCCAGGATCTCGCTGGGGAGCTCGCCCTGGAGCTCATGTACCGTCCGGCCGCGGAACATCCCCTCATCGATCCACGGCAGCCGTCGTACAGCCTCTCCCTCGGCGCTCAGGATGCGCAGATCCCGATCGAACAGAAACACCGACGTGTTGGGGAGATTCGCAGTCAGAGTCCGATGCAGCAACTCCGATTGACGCAGTCGCTCCCACACCTCCACAGAGGCCCCGGGACTACTACTCACCTCCCACGCAGCTCACCCCTCAGCATCGACCACCGGCAGGACGAGCATGAGCCGAGCAAAGTTGGCAGCGCGGCAGAGATGCAGGTACGCTCGCGTCGTGCCAAAACGTTCAGTTCGCCCATCTGGGATCTCGTTGGCGCTGATGCTCGCACTTGCTGTAGTCGCGATCAGCCTTTCACGGGCACCGGCAGTGTCCGCGGACGTTTGCACCGGCGGCGCGCCATATCAGGGCTCTGGTCCGGCGCCATCCTCGCTGCTCGCCGCCGTGCCCTTCTTGACGAACACGCGATGGTCGAAGGAGTCCCTGCCTCAGTGGTATGACACGGAAACCACCGAGCAGTGGGCTAACCAACTCGCCTACGCCTGGTATCAGAACAGCGCCCTGTGGGCTGCGACCAGCACCGCCTCTTGGTGGGTCATCCCCGGGCAGTCGTGCGGCCTGGCGCCAGACGGCCAGATTTATGACCCGCAGGACTGCATAATGGTCGCCGCGCAGCTCGCACTGGTGAGCTTCGACTGCCTCGACACGCAAGCGCTGGCCGGCACGAACCTCCCGATGACGGTCACACACGGCGGTCAGCTGCTCGTGTCCGGCTTCGCCCCACCGGGTACCGGGTCGGTCGAAGTCAGCTTCCAGAACGGCAGTGCCACCTTCCCAGCTGTAGGTGGTGTCTACGGCGGTAGCGTCAGCGCGAGCTTGGGAGCTGCCCGCCAGGCTACGAACCTGCCAGCGGTGGCGACGCGCCCACTAGCGGCCGTCGTGCTCGTCGATCAGACCGGCCTATTCTCCTCAAGCGAAGGGCCACTCGCGAGCACGCGGCGCTTGAAGAGCGTCGCAGCCACATTGCATGCGCATCTGCAGTCGGTGAGCGCGACGATCCTGGGTACTGCGGTCACCGGCCACCGAGCACACAACGAGGTGCTCTACGGCCCCGGCGCACGCGCATCGGCGGTGCGCGTAGCGGGAGCGCTGCACACATCTGCGCCGAGCGCGCTCAGCGGCGGCGCGCTTTCGATGTTCGGGTCCGTCGCTGACGTGGTGGTGCTCGTCGGGCGCAGCAACTGAGACGGTCGCAGGATGATCGTACGCCTACCGACGCCCTGTAGGTGCCACTGATGGGGGCCTACGAGGCGACTCGTCAGCGTCACATTGAACATCTGCTGCCACAGATCGGCGAGCACTTCGAGCGCGTCGCGTGGACTGCTGAGCGGCTACACGCCGAGCGAACGGCGCAACTCCGTGAGCTCATCGAGATCGCGGTGAAGCGATCTCCATGGCATCGCGATCGGCTCGGCGACGTCGACCTGACAGCACTCGATGCCGCTGACCTACGGCATCTGCCGGTGATGACAAAGGACGATCTGATGGCCAACTTCGATGCGATCGTTACCGATCCCGGAGTTCGCCTCCTCGACGTGAACGCCCACATCGCGAAGCTCGACGGTGACGCGTATTTCCGTGACGAGCTGCATGCGGTGGCGTCGGGTGGGTCCAGTGGCGTGCGGGGCGTGTTCGTGTGGGGTTGGGAGGCTTGGGCGACGGTGCAGCTGACAGCGCTACGCCGCTCGTTGCTTGACCGCATCGGCGACCCCGAGCTCGCGTCGCTCCCACCCGTGGTGATGATCGTCGCGGCCGAAAACGCGACGCATTTCACGAGCGCGTCCTCTGAGACGTTCGCGACAGGTGCCGTTGAGGCACGCCGGTTCAGGATCGGCCTTCCAATCGAGGAGATCGTCTCGGGCCTGAACTCTGTCGGCGGGTATGCGCTTGCGACGTACCCGTCGATGCTCGCTCGTCTGGTTGGCGAGGCGCGCGCGGGCCGGCTTCAGATCCAGCCGCGGCGGATAATGACGATGGCCGAGCCGCTGCTGGCGGAGACGCGTCAGGCGGCGGAAGCGCTGTGGCAGGCGCCCGTCGCGAACATGTGGGGAACCTCAGAGGCGGGCGTCACGGCCATCGGCTGCTTCAAGGGAACCGGCATGCATCTCACCGAGGACCTTGTGATCGTCGAGGCCGTCGATGCGGATGGAGACCCCGTCCCGCCGGGAGTGCGCTCGCACAAGGTGTATGTGACGAACCTGTTCAACCCGCTGATGCCGCTGATTCGTTATGAGATCAGCGACGAGATCACGCTCTTGGATGAGCCGTGTGCGTGCGGGTCCGTGCACCAGCGCATCGCCGACATCGAGGGCCGCAACGACGACATCTTCGTCTACGCGGGCGAGGTGAGCGTGCACCCGCATCTGTTCCGCTCGATCCTCGGGCGCGAGCCGGCGATCTCCGAGTATCAGGTGCGCCAGACGCGGACCGGAGCCGACGTCGCCGTGTGCGCGCAGGGAGCGTTCGATGTCGATGGGCTCACTGGCAAGCTGCAAGAGGCACTCGCGCGCGCGGGATGCCCCGAGCCGACCGTCACGGTCGCGGTGGTCGAGAGCATCCCGCGGCTGGCCACAGGCAAGCTCAAGCGCTTCGTCGTGCTGTAGCCGGCTGCACCGCGGCTCCAGGTCTCATTCCTCCTCGGCGGTGATCACGGCGGCGATCGCGGGATGGTTGGCCTGCATGTGCTCGCGCCCGAGCTGCACGACCTGTTGGTCATCCTCGCCGCGGATGACGTAGCCGCACTCACAGACGATTCGCTTTGCCATGTCGGTATGTTCGCCGATGTGGTCGTGCAGCTGTGTGGGCGCCTCGTAGTCAGATCCGACGGAGTTGAGCTGGCGGGTCAGCTGCCTGGAGCGCAGGGCCGGATCGCGTTCGCGTGGCTCGTCTGCAACCGGCACCGCGCTGCGCCGCGGGAGGAGCTGGCGATGGCGATCTGGGGAGACGCGCTCCCGCCGGCGTCGGGTCAGGCGATGCGCGCGCTGCTGTCGAAGCTCCGCGCGGTGGTCGGACGTGACTCGCTCCCGGCGGATGGGCCGTTGCGTCTCTCGCTCGATGACGACGCGAACGTCGACGTGGAGGCTGCCGCGCGAGCCATCCACGACGCTGAGTCGGGGGTCGCACAGCAGGAATGGGAGCGGGCCTGGGTCGCCTCCCAAATCGCCATGAACGTCACGCGGCGTAGCTTCCTGACCGAGCACGATGGCGCATGGGTAGAGGAGCGTCGAAGGGAGCTGGGCGGCGTATACATACGCGCCCTGGCGACGCTCGCCACGGCAGCGCTTGAGCTCGGCGAAACCGAGCTGCTGACCGCCGAGCGCGCGGCGCGCGAGTTGGTCGCCGCCGAGCCACTGAGCGAGGGCGCAGCGGCGCTGTTGATGCGGGCGCTTGACGCGCGTGGCGAGCGGCCGGCCGCGCTCCTCGCCTACGACGAGTTTCGCCTGCGCCTACGCGAAGCGCTCGGAATCGCGCCAGACCCGCAGCTGCTGGCGTTGCACTCCGAGATCGTCATGCGCTGACGAGACGCCAACGGCGCGCCAACGGTCTGGCGAGATGATCCATTCCATGACCACGACGGACGAGCCAGCCGGCCACATTCAGTACACCACCACAGCCGTTAACGGGATTGAGCTGCACTACGCCCACGCAGGCGCGGGGCCGCTGGTCGTATTCCTCCACGGCTTCCCCCAGTTCCACTACGCCTTCCGCAGCCAGCTGCTGGAGTTCGGCGCCGACCACCTCGCCGTGGCTCCCGACCAGCGAGGCTACAACCTCTCGTCCAAGCCGGCGGGCGTTCACAGCTACGGGATATGGCCCGCAGTAGAGGATCTACGCGCCCTCGTCGAGCACCTCGGGTACGACCGCTTCGTGCTTGTCGGCCACGACTGGGGCAGCCTCGTAGCGTGGGGATTTGCGCTCCATTATCCGGAGATGCTGCAGGCGCTGATCAGCCTCGGTGGTGCCCATCCCGGTGTCCTCGATCGCGCGCAACGGGAGGATGACGAGCAGATCCAGGCCAGCCAGTATCTCCTCGGTCTGCGCCGCCCGGATGCAATCAAGGCGATCGCCGCGAACGACTTCGCCGCGCTGGAGCAGGCGCTCGATCACCCCTTCTTCACCGGGGAAGACCGCGAAGCGTATCGGCGCTCATGGCGCGTTCCGCGCGCAATCGAGTCCGCGCTTCACTGGTACGAGGTCGAGGGGATCTCACCGCCAGACCGGAACGGCACCCCCGGCCGCGGCAACTACACCCCAGACGTGGCGCCGCTGTACGTCGATGTCCCGACGATGGTCATCTACCCGGAGGCAGACCCATACGTAAGGCCCGCCTCCCATGCAGGCCTCGAGCACTTCGTTCGCAATCTGACATTCCGCGCAGTGAAGGACGGGACGCATTGGATCGCCGAGCAGCACCCCGAGCTCGTCAACCGCTACATCCGCGAGTTCCTGGCCGACCAAGGTCTGCCCCTTGTCAACGCGAGGGCGTAGTTAATGAGAACGATGAAGGAAATTACGCAAAAAGCGCTGCAACAGCTGATAAAGAACGAAAAGAATGACAACGGCCGCCACTACCCAGCCGATCTCATCCGAGAATTCAGTTGTGATGTGCGAGCCGAGAAAATAAGCGCCTAGGCCGAGCGGCAGCGCCCAGAGAAGAGCAGACAAGGCGTTGAGCGGGAGGTACGGACGCCAGTGCACCTTCTCGACCCCAGCCGCCCACGAGGGTGTCAGCAGGATCGCGAGGGATGGACGTAGGTAGTAGACCGCCTCGCTGTGTTTGAGCATCTTGGTGCGAAAACGCAGAAGTGGGCCCGGTGCGGTTAGGAGACGACGTCCCGCCTGCCAGCCGATCGCCCAACCGATAATGCCGCCCAGCATCGCTCCCAGCCAGGCGACCAGGAGCACGGGTTCGATCGGCAGCTTGTGGTTAGTGACATACACACCGGCGCTGAGGAGTGCCACCTCGCCAAAACCGTTGATTCCGGCGCCGCTGAGCATCGCAAAGAGAAAAAGCGCGACGTAGTCGAGCGCCGGACCCTGCGGGCGAAGATGGGGATGAATACGGATCCCCAGGATGCGAAAATAATGGTGGTGGTGAAAATTAGTGAGGTGGGGGTGGTGATGCAGGTAAGCGTGGACCGTCGAGATATGGTGATGCGGCCTGGCATGGATCGCACCGACGGCGCCTATCAGAAGATGGTCCATGTGAAAGTCATCGTACCGACGTCGTTGCCCGCGGCTGACAGGCTGTTTGTGTAGGGCCAATGCTATGACCGCATTCGATGCTCAGGTCGACCCCACGATCACCTCCTGCAGCCGTCGCGCTGCTTCCAAGTGGTCGCCCGTCCAGATCATCCGCACAGCTGTCGCGTTGAGCTGGCCGTCCTCGCCGTGCAGGTCGTGGCGCACCGTCTCCACCAGTCGCTCGTCCGCGGCTGTGTCGTGGGGGAGGGGCGCCGGTGGCGGCATCTCCTCGAGCAGGCTGTCGGCGAGATCGTCATACCAGCGCTTCACCGCCTCGCTCATGTGCGACAGCTCCTCGCGGGCGCCGGCGCGATCGCCGGTGTCGGTGCCGTCGTCTCGCTGCCACAGGTCCAGTACAGCGTCAGCCGCCAGTCGCAGGCCGCTCACTCCGGTGATGAAGTTGGTTACCCGCGCCAACGACAGCGGCTTTGCTCCCCGCTCGCTCAGATAGTTGCGATAGGCGTCATCCAGCCGTCTCGATGCCGCCGCCGCTCTGTAGGAGTCGTCGAGTGGTGCCGCCGCGGACGTGGCGTTGTGATCGCAGCGCAACATGCCGAACTCCACAGCGCTCGCGAGGTAGCCGGCGCTTTCTGAATAAGCGCTCGCGAGCGCCCGACGCAACGACGAACGCGCGCCACGTGGCCAGAACAGCAGGCCCACGAACAGGCTCACCGAACACCCCAAAGCGATGTCCTCCACTCGCAGCAGGCCCACCCGCCAGCCCGCCGGTTGGATGATGTTGAACAGGAACACCAGCGTCAGCGTGAAGCCCGCTTGCCCGGCCGCAAACGAGATCGCCGCGGGGGCAACTCCCGCAAACAGAATCACCACCGGCAACAGGAACCACAAGAGCGTCGTGTTCGTGCCGATCACCGCCAGTAGCGCTGCGCCCACCACGAATCCACCCACCGTGCCAGACAGGCCGCTCACCACCGTCTGTCCCGTACTCAGCGCGTTCGAGCGCAGCACTGACAGCGTGCCCAACACCACCCAGAAGGAGTGCTGAACGCCCGACTCACTGGCCACGAATACGGCCAGCGCCAACCCAACAGCCCCACGTACGCTGTTGTGCAGCCACACCGAGTCGCGGTCGACGTGTGCTGCCGCTCGCTCCTGTGCCGCAGAGAGCCGGCCCGCCAGGCCCTCTGGCTGGCGCCCAAGCATTCGCGCCAGCCAGCTGCGCCGCTCGGCCGCTGCTGTCAGGTCGATGTTGTGGGCAATCGTCGTCACCGCGAAACCAAGCTCCTGTGCACGGAAGCTCGGGTCAAGCGAGGTGATCAGCTCGCCGGCATTGGCCTCAGTGCTGACGGTCGCAATATCGCGGGTCGATCGGGGTGTCAGATCGGCGACTCTCAGCTCGCTCGCGGCGCTGTCCTCCAAAGCACTCATAGCGTCGGTCAGCTCCGTCATCGCCGCGTGCAGATCGCCGCAATCCCCGCCCGTCTGCTCGAGCAGCTCGGCGCTGCGTTCGAGCACCGCCGCCGCGGCTACCTTCACCGCGCACGCGCTGCGGTCGATCGGCCCGCGCGCAACCGGGGCAGCAGACTGAACGACGATATCGCTCAGCCAGCCCAGCTCATCCACCAGGCGCACGATCGTTCTCGCCGAGGTACTCAGGCTGGTGGGGCGGTAGGGCGTTGCAAGGAAGGCCTTTCGCAGAGCGCCAACAGCCTCGTCGGCTTGCTCCACAGCGTGGTCACGGTCGCGCGCGAACGCCTCGTCTCGGTTGCCCTCGTCTCGGTTGCTCAACGTGTAAGCGACTTCTGCGCGCAGCCTCCCTGCCAGTGTCCTGCATGCGCTCACCGCCGCCGAGCGCAGCACGCTACGCGTGGGAGCCGGCCACAAAAACCCAACCGCGAACAACGCTCCCGCGGAGGCCATCGCCCAGCCCGCGAGGCGATCCGGGACTGAGGAGGGCGGCCCCGCGAGCGTGACCGGCAATACGAACGCGAGCAGCAGCGACGTCGTCGCTCCCGCCAGCACGGAGCTGACCACGCCCGCGAAGATCACCGCGAAGCCAACCACCGCTGTTGCCATCGCTGCCACCCACACGTTCTGTGAGGCCAGGGTTCCCAAGCAGACCAACACCAGGCCCGCGAGCGCAAGAGTTGCCTGGGCCTGCAGACGCTCTCGCAATGGCCCCCCGAAGTCGACCAGCAGCAGCATCGCAAACGAGCCGAACGCTGCGAATGTCGCCACGACCGGGTTGCCGATCAGCTCCTCCCCGATAGCGAACATCGCTGGCATCACGATCGCCGTGCGTCCCGCTCTGCGCAGCGCCGCGAAGTCAGGATCGTGCTGGGCGAGCCACTGGCGTGCACGCGCCGGCGACACGCCGCTCACGCCGCCTTGGCAGTCAGGCGTGCTCGCCCCCGCGCCGCTGTCACCGCTGCGCTGAGCGTGTCGATGTCATAGGTGCCGTAGTGACGGCGCCCGTTGATGAAGAACGTCGGCGTGCCCGACACGCCGCTTTCATCTGCGCTTGTCACGTCCTTGCTAACCCGTGAGGCGTACTCGCGACGGTGAAGCGCGGACAGCAGCCGCTGCGAGTCGAGCCCGATTTCCTGTGCGTAAGCTGCGATGTGAGAAGGGCGCAGATCCCCCTGGTGTTGCAGCAGCGTGTCATGCATCTCCCAGAAGTGCCCCTGCGCGGCCGCCGCCTCCGAGGCCTCCGCCGCGAGTTGCGCGTTGGGGTGGACGTCGTTGAGCGGGAGGTGACGCCAAACGTAGCGAACGTCATCGTCGAAGGAAGACAGCAGCTCGCGGATGACGGGCTCCGCTCGCCCGCAGTAGGGGCACTCGAAGTCGCCGTACTCGACCAGCGTGACCGGCGCATCCTCGCTACCGCGGATGTGGTCGCGCTCCGGCTCCACGTCCCGGGAGAGATCGAGGATGTCCTCCGCCGTGCCGGCGAGCTGACGAGCACGCACGTTTGCCGGCAGGCGTTTGACGATCTGCAGGACTGTCCACGCGAGCGCCGGTGCGAGCACCACTGACCCCAACGCCCCCAGCTTCGCCTCGTCCAGCTGGCGTCCACTGAAGGCAAGGCTCGAGATCAACAGCGACACGGTGAAGCCAATCCCCGCGAACGCCCCTGCCGCGGCCAGCAGCGGTGGGCTCAGCGGCGAGCGCGGGCCGCGCATCGCCGGTCGCGACGCAAGCCACGACGCGCCTGTGATGCCGATCGGCTTGCCCACCACATAGCCCACGAAGATGCCCAGCGTGATCGGCGAGCTGACGGCGGCTTCAAGCAGGCTGCCGGTGACGTGCACGCCGGCGTTGGCGAGCGCGAACAACGGCACGATCACGTAGCCAGTCCACGGATGCAGGCCATATTGGAGGCGCTCGTTGGGCGAGATCGCTGAGGCCACTCCCTGTTGGGCCGAGCGCGCCAGCTCGGGCGTTGGCTGCTCGCGGAACGAGCGCGCCAGGTCGGTCGCCCGCTCGAGATCCTCGCGCGACGGTGGGTACGCGCTCGTCGCCAGGCCGATCGCCAGGCCCGAGATCACCGGGTCGACGCCCGACTTGAGCATCGCGATCCACACGCCCACCGCAATCGCCACCGACAGTGGTCCCCGCGCCAGCGGCACGTAACGCAGTGCCAGTAGCGCGGCGAACAGGGCCACCGCTATCGCCAGCGCCATTACCGACACGTGCGCCGTGTACACGGTCGCGATCACGAGCAGCGCACCGAGATCGTCCACCACCGCCAGTGTCAGCAGGAACACGCGCAGGCGCGTCGCCGCGCGCGGTGTCAGGATCGCCGCCGCACCCAACGCGAAGGCGGTATCGGTGGACATCGCCGCACCCCAGTCGTGCGCGCCCGGGCCGCCCGCATTGAACGCCAAGTAGATCGCCACCGGCACGCTCATGCCGCCCACCGCCGCCGCCGCCGGGATCGTCAGGCGGCTTCGCTCGCGCAGCTCGCCCAGGTCGAGCTCGCGCTTGGCCTCCAGTCCCACCACCAGGAAGAACAGCGTCATCAGACCCTCGTTCACCCAGTGGCGGAGATCCAGCGCGATGCCGTTGCCGCCGATCCGGACAACCAGTTTTGTGCTCCACAGCGACTCGTAAGAGTGCGACCACGGTGAGTTCGCCCACACCAGCGCGATCACCGTGCCCGCCAACAGCACACTTGCACCCCCCGTCTCCGTGCCCAGGAAGTCGCGCACCGGAGCCGCCAGGCTGCGCGCCCAGGCCGTCCGCCCCGCGTACGTCGCATTGCCTCCAGGATCAGTGCTCAAGCGGCTTAGGTTACGTCGCGGCGAGTGACCAGTGGCAGGCCGATCACGGCGAGCACCACCACCCACGCCACCAGCGTCAGACCGCCGGCGACGGGGGAGAGGAGATGTTCGGTCGTCCGGCCGATCAACCCGTCCTGGGCAAGGGTCGGCATGAAGCGTCCCACCGAGGGGACAAGGCCGAACAGCAGGTTGTCGACGATGAAACCCCACGCCAACAGCGTGATCACCGCGCCGACCTGGTTGCGTAGGATCGCGCCGAGACCTACACCCATGGCGCCCCAAAGCGCGGTCCCCGCGAACGTTCCCAGAAGGAGCAGCGTGACATCACCGCCGCCGAGCGAGAACGAGATCCCGCGTGCGTCGAGGATCACATAGCCGAGCAGGAAGCCCAGCCCCTCGCCGATCACACCGAACACGATGCCCGCGAGCAGGCCGGCTATGAGCTTGGCCACGAGCACCTCCGGGCGGTGAGGCGTGAACAGGAACGTCGGGCGGATCGTCCCGTAGCGGTACTCACTCGTCACCAACAGCACCCCTGCCAGCGCCGAGAACAGCCCAGAGAGGTCGCCGATGCTGAGCAGCTGCCGCTGGTCTTCGGTGCTCGAAATGGAGCCCGGGTGGCTCAGTAGTGCTGTCAACAGCGAGAACAGGAGGATCAGCGCCACCATCCCCAGCAGCAGGCCGAGTGTCGTGCGCGTCGAGCGCACCTTCAGCAGCTCTGCTCTGACTTGCGCGATCACGACGGTGCCTCAGTGGTCAGCTCCAGGAAGATCTCCTCGAGCGAGGTTCCCTCCGTGGAGAGCTCGTGTAGCGGCACGCCGGCGGCGAAGGCGACGTCGCCGACGTGCTCGCTGGTCGTGCCATGGACAAGCAGGACGTGGTCGTTGCTCGAACTGGTTTGGAGCTGCTCGGAAGCCAATGCCTGCTGCAACTGCGTGACGTTCGGCGTGCGCACGCGAACCGAGCCGCCCACACGAGCTGTCAGTTGCTCCAGCGAGGACTCCACGACAAGCCGTCCGTGGCTGATGATCAGCACCTGATCCACCGTCTGGGCCACCTCCGCGAGCACGTGGCTGGAGATCAGCACCGTGCGTCCCTCCGAGGCAAACGCTCGCAGGAAATCGCGCAGCCAGCGCACCCCCTCGGGGTCGAGACCGTTGGCCGGCTCGTCGAGGATCAGCAGCTCCGGGTCGCCGAGCAGCGCTGCCGCCAAGCCCAGGCGCTGGCGCATGCCCAGCGAGTAACCCTTGACCCGGCGCTTCGCTGCACCGGTCAGCTCGACCAATGCCAGCACCTCATCGGCGCGCGAGTCCGGCACCTCGGCGGCGCGTCCCAGCGTGCGCAGATGATCACGGCCGTTACGACCGGGGTGGAAGTCGGTGGCCTCCAGCACCGCTCCGATTCGCAGCGCCGGGTTTGCCAGCTCTGCGTAGCTTGAGTCGAACACCAGCGCACGCCCGCTTGTCGGCGCCGCCAGGCCCAGCAGCATTCGCAATGTCGTCGTCTTGCCCGCGCCGTTGGGGCCGAGAAAGCCCGTGATTGTGCCCGCCTCCAACGCGAACGACAGATCCTCGACCGCGTGGACTTCGCCGAAACGCTTGGACAGCGACTCGGCACGGACGACCGTCGTCATGCGCTCACCGCTGCGCCCGACCGCAAAAATCGTTCACGCAGACAGGGTAGTTCACGATTCGGCACCATCATCATGCGTTGCCAGACGCTCTCTAACAGCACCTGGTTGCACACCCAGCTTGGCGAGCAGCTCCGCCGCCGGGTCTGGCTCGCGCAGCTCGAGGATCCCCTCGAGCACATGCTCGGGGCCAGGGTGGGAGTGGCCGCGACGCATGCCTCGCGAGGACTCGCTGAGCACCCTCTTTGCACAAGGCGTCAGCCGCAGGTGTTTGCGCAGCACCATCCTGAACGTCGGCCGCGCTGGTATCGCGCTTGGGTCCGCGGCCGGTAGCGCCGGTACCTCGGGCGGTGGGTCCATGCCGATTGTGACCATCGCTTCGTTGTCGAGATCGTCGAGCACTGCCCGTGCGTGCGCTGCGTCTGTCCCGACCGCGCGCGCGAGCGTGGGGTAGTGCAGGAGCGCCACCAACAGCAGCTCGGTGCCGATCGTGCGATCGCCGCGGCGGCGGGCCTCTTCACGCGCAGCGATGTACGTAGACCACGGGTGGTACTCGTCGCCGCGTCGCCGTGCCGTGGGCTTCCTCGCCATCAGAGCTCCTTTCCGTGCTTGGCGTGAACCGACTGGCGCGTCACGCCCAGCGCGTCGCCAATCTGCTGCCACGACCAGCCCTTGCGTCGGGCGACCGCCACCTGGCTTGTCTCCACGCGCTCCGCCAATCGCCGCAGCGCAAGCGCCGCGCGCAGGCCTACCGCCGGGTCGTCCGCGGTGGTAGCGGTCGCCAGCTCGTTGAGGCTCATGCTGTCAGTTTAGGCTGACAGGATGTCGTTTGTCAAGTTAGATTGACAGGGGATGCGAGGTGCGCTCGAGCGCATCAGCGAGCTCTCCAAGTTGACCTGGCAAGAAGGCGCTAGTAGTGCTCCGTTAGGTTGGAGGTGTTTGGGTTGGGGTCTTGAATCTCTTTGTCGATGCTGCTGTCGATCGGGGAGGTCAAGATGGGGGCTGTGGCTGGTCTTTCGCCGGGTGAG
>JBEKAM010000006.1:0-34372 GCA_050015915.1 Solirubrobacteraceae bacterium | reverse complement strand
CTATGCGCGAGCACTGGGCGGTCCGGCTGGTGGGATGAGTGGCCGAGCTCCCAGATCGCCGACTCGAATGCGACCGCTACAGGAACCTCGGGGTCGTGTGCGAGCAGCGCGCGCAGCTCGACCCACGGGTCACCCGCCCCGTACCGGCCGGCTCGGGCGGCCGGCGCGAACTCCCAGGCGCCCCGCGTGCGCAGGGGAAGAAGCCAGCCAAGGCGGACCAAACGCTCAGCTACCACCTCTGGCGAGAGATGCACTTGCGTCTGCGCCAGGATCTCCGTCAGGAGCGATCGGCTAACCACCGCCGGCTGGCGCAGCTCCAGCTCCTCGACGACGGGCGCGAGGCGTGCCGGCACTGGTCGTGACGTTTGCATCTGGGCGCACATTACGACACAATG
Source organism: Solirubrobacteraceae bacterium (assembly GCA_050015915.1). GTDB lineage: Bacteria > Actinomycetota > Thermoleophilia > Solirubrobacterales > Solirubrobacteraceae > Palsa-744. The sequence continues at coordinate 33,977 of JBEKAM010000006.1, read as the reverse complement.
TTACGTCATAAATGCCTGGATGCAAACATGCATGGGCGGTTGCGCCGGCTACGTTTCGAGGGAGACGAGTTGATCCTCGACCGCCTGCTCGACGACCACGACGTACCCGACGATAATTGAGCTTCCCCGAGGACAACACTGCATAGCTCAGCGATCGAGGAGCTCGCAGGCCCAGGCCAAACCGCCGCCAGCTATTCCTCCAGGCGCATGATCGTTTCGGCGGCAAGGATGTAGAGGCCGCCGTCGGCGGAAAGCATTTCGACGACCTGCCCTTGGTCTTCCGGTCTCACGCTCGGGAGCCTGACCGGGAAGCGCATGCCCTTCTTTCCGCCGAGGGCCGGGTCGGGAGCGCCGCTTGAGAGCGTGCCACCAACTGTCAGCGTGCCAGCCGAGTCCAGCGCGAACGTCTCACCGTCCTTTGCGACTGCCAGGTCCAACGCGCGAGGACCCGCGCTCGTGTGCCCAGCGGTGCCAAACGCGAGGTTGGGAGCGCCGGCGGAGGTGAAGCGGAACAGCTGGCCGCCACCGCCGAAACTGGCCTCCACTTCACCGCTCGCGAGTGCGAACAAGCCGTCGCACACAAACGTGTCCACGCCTTCGAACACGGGCACGAGCGGCAGGTAGGCAACGCCGTCATCGCCGAAGCCTGATGTGGTCACACCCGAGGGCCCGACCTCCTGTATCGCCGGAAGCGCCGACCCGCTGGGCGCATACGCCTGTTCATAGGCGAGCAGAGCAGAGCCATCCGCGGTGATCGTCACCTCGCAGGCCACCCCTTCTCCGGTTGCTGGCGACGGGCCGGTGACGGTGAGAAAGCCGGCGTGACCGAACGACGAGTCGAGGCTGCCAGGTGGCAGCAGCCGCACGAGCTGGAGCGAGCCAACGCCAAGGCCGTGGGTGATCATCGGCTGATTTTCCGGCTGCGGGACTTCGCTGCGGAAGTAGCCCGCGAGGATGTCCCCTCCCGGCTCGACTGACGCCCCGGCGAGGATTGCATGGCCGTGCGTGCCAGCAAGCGTGTACTGTGCCACGCCGTCGTGGCCAAACGCATGATCTGGCTGACCGCGGCTGCTCAAGCGAACGACAACGAGCTGGCGGGCCCGGTCGAGACCGACGATCAAAAGGCCACCATTGCCGAGCGCGAGCATCCGCGGCGGCTGTTCGGGGAGCGAGTAGATCGCTGGCACGGTCATCAGCCCCCCATGGCCAAAGCTCCTTACGAGCTTACCCTGAGCGGACATGCGGGCAACCAGAAATGTGCCTGGTTTGCTGTGTGCGTAGCCGCCGACGAACACCGACCCCTGCGGACCCGCTGCGAGCAGCACCCCTTGGTCCCCTGGCCCGGGGCCATAGAGCTGGTCGTAGCCACCCTCTCTAACGGGCAGTCCGGCGACGCCGTGCTTGCCAAACGAGCTGTCCAGATGCCACGACGCAGCCTGCGCGAGCGTCCCGAACGACGCCAGCGTCGCCACGATCAACGCAGAAACCAGCGCACCGGCAACATCGATGTGGCCACGACGCGTGCACAGCAACTGCATGTCGGCATCCCCCTGGGTCGAGCGCGGACGATCCAAGCGTCGTCCGCGCGAGAGGAATGGTGCCACTTTGCGGACTACGGTCTGATCTCGATCGCGGATGCCGCTGTGTTGGTGGTTACCGTCACCACGTTTGACACGTCGGGCCCAACCCAGCTTTTACCGCCGTTTTCGGAGAGCGACGTGTAGAGAGCTTGTTCGCCTTCTTCGACTGCAAACGTAGTGGTGCTGGTCACGCTCGAGGTGTTGATGTCTTCGCTTTGCACCCCGCTGAGCGAGCCTGACACTCTGAGCCGCGGGCCTTCGCAGGCGAATTCGGCCAGATACGGCGCGTGTTCTGCGCTCACGAGCTCCGTCCACACCTGCCCCGACACCGGCCCAAGCAGCCGCGTGTCAAGCAGGTTCGTGACGATCTCGCCTGTTTTATCCGCCGCGGTGCCATTGGTGCCTTCGCTCGTGCATTTCTTGCCGGCCAATTCGCAGCCGCTGAACGTGATCTGCTCGGTGCCAGCGCTCGTGCTCGTTACTTCACCCGTAGCGGTGCTCGCTGCGCATGTGACCGTCCGGCCAAGGCCCGCCGTTTCCAGCGTGACGGCACCGGTCGTGGAGGTGTATCCGGGGCCAGGCGCCTTTTCGTAGGTGCCCTTCTTCGCCTTCGCCGACTTCACGGTGCAGTTCGAGTCGGTGTAGTCGCCCTTCTTCTGGGCCACGCACGTGGCCGCCGGCCCGGGCACCCATTCGTACTTGCCTTTGTGATCGGGCTGACCTTTCTTCTCGGCAACCGTGTCGCAGTTTCCTTCGGCGTAGTTGCCGTCCTTCTGCGCCACGCACTGACCGTATTCCGGCGCACCAACAGAGCCAAGCGTGGTGAACATCTGATCGCCGCCGTAGCTCGTGCCGAGCGAGTTCGTGACGACCATCCGATAGTGGTACACGGTGCCTTCGCCAAGCCCCGCCGCCTGCGCTGTCTCCACATTGCCGGCAAACGGGAAGTACACCGATTTCGGCGGCGACTGACACGGGACGCTCGACCCGTAGGAGGTCGACGTGCCGTATTCGAACTTGCATTCGCTTGGCTTGGCGCCGTTGGGGTCGACGTTGCCGTGCAGCCTCGCCGAGACCTGAGAGATCGATGTCGCTTCGTCGGTCGTAACAGTCGGCACGGCCGGTTCGCGCGGCGCGATATACAGCGCGTACGGATTTTCAGGACCGGACATCAGGCCGGTGATGAGCGTGCCCAGCACCAAACCGGAGAGACCTTCGCAGCTGATGGTTGGGATCGTGGTGGTTCCCGTGAAATGCGGGCCAACGTCGAGCAGTTCGCCGAGCGTGAGCGTCGTTTTCAAGTTGAACGTCACGGGTTCGGTTGTCTGGCACTGGGTGGGGACGTCGATTCCCAGCAGGCCGATCACGTTGATTCCGATGATTGCCTTCGATGTGACGCTCATCGTGGCGCATTGGCCCGCGTACGGAGAGCCCGCGCATGCCGACGCCGGCGCGAAGGACAGCGCGCCTTCCGATGCTCCGGCTTCGGTGAACGTAACACCCACTTCGCTCGGGATCAGGCCGGCGAGCTTCAGCGTAGTTTTGAACGGTGGCACGTACAGCTTGCCCTTGACGGTCCCCGACAGTTCGGTCGGGGACAGGGTTTCAATGTCGGCGACGCCGTTGAACGTCGAGCCTTTGGGCAGCGTTACCGGTTCGTTCAGCTTCTTCGGCGTCAGTGACCCCGACACCGCCCAGTTGACAAACGACGTCGAGAATCCTGCCCAGGCCGGCGCAGCCGCCATGGACATAGCCGCAACGGTTGCCAGCGGCGCGACCACAGCCGCGATACGCCACATCCTGCGTGACATGAGAACCCTCCCTCTGTACCTGACCCCAGGGGCGTTGTGCCAGCCCCAATTGACTGCAGGACTATACCCCGGTGGCGTGATATCAAACGTGCTTTACGCCGCAGATCGCCCCAACCGGGGAAGCTGGGCGCGACGTCCGTGGCAGTGGCCGGCCTCGATCAGAAGGGAGCGACTGGCAGCTCAGTAGCCGAGCGCGAACTTGGCGTCTTCGCTCATCATCTCGGGCGACCACGGCGGCGTGAAGACCATGTCCGATTCAACCGTCTTGACGCCGTCCAGTTCGCCAACGAACTCTTCGATCTGTTCATTGACCTGAGGGCCAATCGGGCAACCCGGCGTCGTCAGCGTAAACGTGACGCGCACGTTGCCGTCCGCCACCTCTACGCCGTAGATCAGGCCCAGTTCGACGAAATCGAGCCCAAGCTCCGGGTCGATCACGTTCGAAAGCGCGTCCATCACGTCTTCCTCGGAAGGTGCAGCATCCGTGGGCGCAACGTCTGTGGGAACCGCGATGGCCTCGTCGTCCATGTGGCCAGTCTACTGCGGACGCTAGCTGTGCCCGCCAGGCCGCCCGCCCGCCGGCGAGGACGCAGCCTCGCGGATTCAGATCCAAGGCCACTAGCGGGCCGTAGGCCAAGCGAGACAAGGACGCAGACGGCGTAGCGTGCTACGCACGTGAGCCGGCGAGGACGCAGCCTCGCGCCGGCATACGGCCCGCTAGTTATCGCAGCCGAGGCGGTCCCACATGTACAGCTGTATGCACTCGTTAGCAAGCTCGATAGCCCGCTCTCGTGACAGACGTGGGAGCACTGTGTCGAGTGCTTGGTCCTCGGCGACACCGGCCTGGAAGGCTTCCTCGCCGCGGAAACCAGCTGCGATCTTCAGCGCCTCGCGCCGGTTCTCGCCGAGGCTCGGGAACACTCCAACGAGGAAATCGGTGTTTGGGATCGGCTGGCCAACCTCCAGGGAGGCGTGCCAGGCAGCGAGCAGATGCAGGTCGTCCTCGTCCAGGTCGGCAATCGCCTTTGCGTAGTGGACTGACAGTTCCTGATCGGGGATGTCGTCGACCCATGCGCGCACCACCTCGCCCACAAGCTGGCGGCGCGCCTCGCGGCCGACCGACTCGGCAATAACGCGGATCGCATCCTGCGGCTCGATGAAACAGAGTGGCATCGCAACTCTCCCGTGGAGTTAGGAACACTGACAGCAAGGACTGTAGGCGGCCGTGTGGACGGCATTTCTCGGGCCTTGGCCGGCTGCGCTGTGGATCCCCCAGCGGGGCATGGCGTGTGCTGAGAAGCTCAGATGCCCAGCGCGTCGCCGGCCCGCTCGAACGCAGCGTCGTCGTGGGTCTCCGGCGGGCATCCCATGCTTGCCCGCTGCGGGGAGAGCCAGTTGGCGAGTGCCAGGTCGAGCGTCTCGATCGGGATCGACGCTTCCTCGGCGAGAGCGGCCGCGCGCCGCTCCAGCAGGAGCGGGTCGCCGATGCCGAACACGCGCTTGGCCGCGAGCGTCGTCGGGTCATCCGCGGAGAGCCCTCCCGCGCCCGACAGATGCAGCGAGTCGGGGCTGAGCTCATACAGCCCCAGACGCCCCAGCGTGACGAGTAGGTCATAGCGGGCCATGCGGGTGAGGCCTGGCAGCGCAAGCCGCTCGAATACCCGCTCAAAGCGCCGCCCGGGACTCCACGCCGGATCGCCTGTGAACGCGGCTGCCTGCCCTCCCTCTACGCTCGCCGATTGCGTGGCAGCGCCTGCGGTGCCGCCACGCTGCACCCATTGGTCGTAGGCAACAAGGGCCTCTGTGCCACGGGTGGGGTCGTGTGAGGTGCGGGGGCCGAGCGGTATGTCCGTGAGATCCGGAAGCTCTCCAGGCCCATCGGTGAGCGCGACACGGATGCCAGCAAAGGGATCCTCGGACTCAAGCGGACTCAGGTAGGCGATCAAGAAGCACGTCCACGTCGCTCGCTCGAGGCTCTCCCCCGCGAGCGCGTGCGCCTCGCCATACAGGCCGGGAGGCTCGGTGGCGAGCGCGAGCAGCCGCCCACTCGAGAAGGCGATCTCCTGTGCCAGCCGACTTGCGTCGGCGGAGGCGCGCAGACCCGGCACGAGCTCGGAGCGGTAGCCGTCCTCCTCAGCCCTGCCCTCGCGGCGGATGCGTAGGGCACCGCTGTGTCCATGTCTGCGCTGAGCACTGGTGCCACCCGTGCGCGCCGGCCTGGGGGTCTTTGCGCGGGAGGATGAGGCTGCGCTCGGCGTTCGACCTGGCAGCGTCTTGCTGCAGATCGGGCAGCGCTCTATGAAGCGGTTATGGCGACAGAAGGTCGGCATGATGCCGCTGGGATATACCTGTTTGCGCGCGCCCGTGCGCTACCGGCACTACGCTCCTTGCCCAAGTCGTATAGGTAGTCATCGAAGTCCACCTGGATCGTGTGGCGCTTGGAGGCGACGTAGCGCGCACGCATCGCCGCCTGGTCGGCCTCGATGTCGGCGCGTATCTCAGCCGCGGTGGGCAGCGCATAGTCGCCCACCAGGTAGTCGCCAACCCACGCGCCCTGTGCCTCGGCCAGCGGCATGATCGCCCCCAAAGGCTGCAGCAGGCCGATGAAGAACACGTTCGGGATATCGGGGTGGAACACTCGCCGAAACAGCTCGATGTGATTCTCCGGAGCGGAGATGAAGTCCTCGTCGAAGAACGGGAACGTGATCTTGTAGCCGGTGCAGTACACGACCACGTCCGCCTCCACCTCGCTGCCGTCCACAAAACGCACGCGCGAGCCCTCGAAGCGATCGATGTTCGGCTTTGGCGTGATCGTGCCGTGCTGGATACGGTCGAGGATGCGCCCGGAGATCGTCGGATGCGCGTCACCCAACCGATGGTCGGGCTTCGGTAGGCCATAGCGCTCCGGTGGCCCCGCGTAGCCACGAATCAGCTGCTGGGTGATCCGCTGGCGGATCTTGAATGGGATGCGCGGGTCGTTGCGTATCTGATCGACCGGTTTGCCGAAGATGTACTTGGGGACGATCCATACGCCCCTGCGCGCCGCCAGGTACGTGTGCTCGGCGACGTAAGAGCTCTCGACCGCGATATCCATCGCAGAATTCCCCATGCCAAGCACAACCACGCGCTTACCCGCGAAGATCGAGTTGTCGATGTAGGAGTGCGCGTGCATCTGCGCCCCCGTGAATGTGTCCGTTCCCGGGAACGCCGGTTCGGGCCAACGTGTGTTCCAGTGATGCCCGTTGGCTACCACCAGCGCGTCGTAGCGGCGCGTCTCCCCCGTGTCAAGCTCGACCGTCCACACACCGTGCTCGTCGCGTGCGGCGTGCTGCACGCCGGTCTCGAACGTGATCATCTCGCGCAGCCCAAAGTGGTCTATGTATTCATCGAAGTACGCCGCGATCTGCGTGTGGTGGGGAAAGTCCGGATAGGAGTCCGGCATCGGGAAGTCCGAGTACTCCATGCGCGGACGCGAGGTGTTGATGAACAGGTCGCGGTACGCAGCGGACATGCCGTTGCTGTTTTCGAACACCCAGTTGCCGCCGACGCGGTCGGACTTCTCGAAACAGTCGAACGGAATGCCGCGCTCGTGCAGGGCCTTCACAGCGGCGATCCCCGAGGAGCCCGCGCCGATCACGCATACGTGAGCCAACTCTCGCCTTGCCGCACCAACGGAAGCTGCATGTCCGTTTGCGTGCGGCTCGTTCATTGTGCTCAAGCCTAGCTGTCCGGCGCGCCGATGCCTGGCCCGACGTGCTGCGGCGGCCCCTCACGACCACCGTCCGCGTCGGCGTGGCCCGCCAGGCCATCGTCTTCCAGCGTAAATGCGCCAGAGCCATGTGCGCCGCCGCGGCGCCCCGCGAGATAGCGGTCGACCATCCGCGCGCACTGGCGACCCTCGTTGATCGCCCACACGATCAGCGACTGCCCGCGACGCGCATCGCCGGCGGCGAATACACCGTCGACGGAGGTCGTATACGGCTTCACTGCCTTGACGTTCCCGCGATCTTCGCGCTCCACCCCGAGCTGGTCGAGCAGCTCGCGCTCGGGGCCGAGAAAGCCCATCGCCAGCAGCACCAGCTGTGCCGGCATCTCGCGCTCGGTGCCCGGGACTGACGCAAACGGCGGCTTCGGTTCGGCCTGCGCGATGCGAATGCCGGCCACCGCCCCGCTGCCATCGTCGCGGAAGGTGGTGGTAGCAGCCGAAAAATCCTGCTCGCCCAAGCCCAGCTCAAGCGCCTCCTCCATCGCGTAGCTGCGGCGGTACTTCAGCGGCCACTGCGGCCACGGGGTTAGGTCATCGCGCCGGTGCGCCGGCGGCTCCGAGAGGAGCTCCAGCTGGACGATCGAGCGAGCGCCCTCGCGCAGCGCGTTGCCCACACAGTCCGCGCCTGTGTCGCCGCCGCCGATCACCACCACATCCTTGCCGGCAGCTGTGATCACCTGCTCGATCGGCGGCTGTGCGACGGTGGGCTGAGGGCCGTGCGCACCCGCGACCCAGCGGTTGCGCTGGTAGAGGTACTCCATCGCGAAGTGCACACCCTTGAGGTCCCTTCCGGGCACGAGCAGATCGCGCGGCACGCGCGAGCCCGTGGCCAACACCACCGCATCGAAGCTCTCGCTCAGTTCCTGTGCGCTGACGTCGCTGCCGATGTCCACCCCACAGCGGATGTCCACGCCCTCGGCGATCAGCTGCTCCACGCGCCGTTGCACCACAGTCTTCTCAATCTTGAAATCGGGCACACCAAAGCGCACCAGCCCACCGATGGCCTCATCGCGCTCGAACAGCGTCACGCGGTGACCGGCTCGACGCAGCTGCTGCGCGGCAGCCATGCCCGCCGGCCCTGAGCCGACGACAGCGACTGATTGACCAGTTTCGCGATCGCGGCGCGGCGGCTGGGGAACGATCCAGCCCTCCTCCCACGCGCGGTTGACGATCGAGTTCTCGATCTGTTTGATCGTGACCGCATCGCCCTCGCGGATCTCAAGGACACATGCCGCCTCACACGGAGCTGGGCACAGTCGCCCGGTGAACTCGGGAAAGTTGTTTGTGGCGTGCAGTTGCGCGATCGCGTCCTGGAAGCGGTCGTGGTAGACCAGGTCATTCCAGTCGGGAATCAGGTTGCCAAGGGGACAGCCGTTGTGGCAGAAGGGCACGCCGCAGTCCATGCAGCGCGCACCCTGCTCGCGCAGCTCCTGGACCGGACGTGGGAGCAGGAACTCGTTGAAGTCGTGCGCTCGCTCGAGCGGGTCGCGCTGCGGAACACCGTGGCGCTCGATCTGCAGAAAGCCCCCCACCTTGCCCATCAGCTACCGGTCTCCCCCACCGCGTCCAGCGGACGCGAAGACTCCGGACGACCGTTTTCAGATGCCTTGGCTGCCAGCGCCTCTTCCTCTGCCAGCTCCCGCAGCACCCGCTTGTAGTCGTGTGGCATCACCTTCACGAACGCACCCTTGCCGAGCAGCTCGCCCCACTGCTCGAGTACACGGGCGGCCACCGGCGAGTCGGTACGCCGCAGATGCTCTTCGATCATCGCCCGCAGCTCCAGCGCATCCGCCTCGGACGGCGCTTCGAAACCGACCATGCCCATATTGCAGCGGGTGTGAAACGTACCGTCCTCGTCAAGCACATAGGCAACGCCTCCGCTCATGCCGGCTGCGAAGTTGCGGCCCGTCGGGCCGAGCACAACCACCCGTCCGCCGGTCATGTACTCGCAGCCGTGGTCGCCGATACCCTCCACGACCGTAGACGCACCTGAGTTGCGGACCGCGAAGCGCTCGCCTGCCAGCCCACGGAAGAACGCGCGCCCGGCGGTGGCACCGTAGAGCACCGTGTTACCCACGATCACGTTCTCCTCGGCCTTGAAGTGCTCGCCCATGCCCTCGCGCGGGCGGATCGCGAAGACGCCGCCCGAAAGCCCCTTGCCGGCATAGTCCTGAGCGTCGCCGTGCAGTGTGAACGTCACGCCCGGTGCCAGCCAGCCGGCGAAGCTCTGCCCCGCGGAGCCCTCAAAGTCGACCACGATCGAGTCCTCATCACGCAGGCCCTCCGCACCAAACTCGCGGGCGATGTGGCTTGAGAGGATGCCGCCGACGCAGCGGTTGCGGTTGCGGATCGGCAGCTCCAGCTTGACGCGCCCGCCCGTGACCGACGGCCCGCTGCGCTCCGTCAGCGCCGCCTTCGAGCGCTCGATCAGCTCCCAGTCGAGCGCGTCATCGAGCACCTGCGGCGGCGAGGTCACGCGGCGTCGCGAGGAGCCTTCCGGAAGCTCGATGTGGGTGAGCAGGTGAGTGAGGTCGACGCCGCGCGCCTTCCAGTGCTCGATCGCCTCGCCTGCGCCCAGCAGGTCTACGCGACCGGTCGCCTCATCGAGCGAGCGCAGACCCAACGACGCGAGGATCTCGCGCACTTCCTCCGCGACGAAAAAGAAGAAGTTGACGACGTGCTCGGGGGTGCCCTTGAAGCGCTTGCGCAACTCCGGGTCCTGTGTGGCGATGCCCACAGGGCAGGTGTTCAGGTGGCAGGCGCGCATCATGATGCAGCCCGTCGCGATCAGCGGCGCCGTCGAGAAGCCCATCTCATCGGCGCCCAGCATCGCCGCGACCACCACGTCGCGACCAGTCTTCAGCTGCCCGTCGGTCTGCACGATGATGCGCGAGCGCAGGTTGTTGAGCAGCAGCGTCTGCTGGGTCTCGGCGAGGCCGATCTCCCACGGAATGCCCGCTGCCTGGATCGAGGACAGCGGCGACGCGCCGGTGCCGCCGTCATGGCCGGCGATCAGCACGCGGTCAGCGTTGGCCTTGGAGACACCTGCAGCGACCGTACCGACACCTACCTCGGACACGAGCTTGACCGACACCTGCGCCTGCGGGTTGGCGCAGCGCAGGTCGTAGATCAGCTGCTTGAGGTCCTCGATCGAGTAGATGTCGTGGTGCGGTGGCGGCGAGATCAGACCAACACCTGGGGTCGTGTGGCGGATTGAGCCGATGTAGGCGTCGACCTTGTGCCCCGGCAGCTGACCACCCTCGCCGGGCTTCGCGCCCTGGGCCATCTTGATCTGCAGCTCGTCCCCGTTCACGAGGTAATGGATCGTCACGCCGAAGCGACCCGAGGCGACCTGCTTGATCGCCGAGCGGCGGCGATCGCCGTTCGCGTCGGGCTGGAAGCGCACCGGGTCCTCGCCGCCCTCGCCCGTGTTCGAGCGACCACCCAGCCGGTTCATCGCGATCGCGAGCGTCTCATGGGCCTCACGAGAGATCGACCCGAGGCTCATCGCGCCGGTACAGAAGCGCTTGACGATCTCACTCGCCGACTCGACCTCCTCCAGCGGGATAGGCGCATTCGCGTTGTCCTTGCCGCCGATCCGCAGCAGCCCACGAAGCGTCGCCTTGCGAGCAGCGTCCTCGTTGACCGCCTGTGCATATTCCTTATACGTCGAGAACGCCGGGCTCTCCCGCACTGCCTCGTAGGCCTCGCGATCTCCCTTCAAAGCCGCTCCAATATCGCCGTTGGCAGCACGTACCGCCTGCTGCACGAGCGCGATCGTCTCGGGGTTCCACATGTGGTGCTCGCCGTCACGCCGCCACGCATACACGCCGCCCACGGGCAGCAGCGAGTCCTCCGGAGCCGGATACGCACGCGCGTGGCGCTCCAGTGCCTCGGCTGCGAGCACGTCGATCCCGATCCCGCCGATGCGCGAGGCGGTGTAGGTGAAGTGGGTGTCGATCAGCTCCTTATCCAGGCCCACCGCCTCGAAGATCTGCGCCGCACGATAGGACTGGATCGTGGAGATGCCCATCTTCGAGATCGTCTTCAGCAGCCCTTTGCCGATCGCTTTGACGACGTTCTGCGCTGCCTCCTCCGCGCCGATCAGCACCGTCGTGCCGTCCGGCGCGGTACGCGCGATCTGCTCTTCCAGGACCAGCGTGTCGAGCGTCTCAAGCAGTAGATACGGGTTGATTGCGCTTGCGCCGTAGCCGATCAGCGTCGCGAAGTGGTGCACCTCGCGCGGCTCGCCGGACTCGACGATGATCCCCGCGCGTAGGCGCGTGCCCTGAAGCACCAGGTGGTGGTGCACGGCCGCAACCGCTAGCAGCGACGGGATCGGCGCTCGCCGCGGCCCGAGCTGGCGGTCGGAGAGGATGATGATGTTGACGTCTTCGGCGATCGCTTCCCGCGCCTGGCGACAGATGCGCTCGATCGCTGCACTCATCCCATCCGGCCCCTCGGCCGTCGGCCAGGTGATGTCGATCGTACGCGCCGCGTATACGTCATGGTCGACATGACGCAGCGTCTCAAGCTCCCGGTTGAGCAGGATCGGCTGGTCCAGCAGCAGCTTGTGGGCGTGCTCGGGAGTCTCCTCGAAGAGGTTGCGCTCGTTGCCCAGGCTGGTCGCAAGGCTCATCACGATTTCCTCGCGGATCGGGTCGATCGGCGGGTTAGTCACCTGCGCAAACAGCTGCTTGAAATAGGCGAACAGCGGCGGCGCCTGGTCGGAGAGCACCGCCAGCGAAATGTCGTTGCCCATCGAACCGATCGGCTCAGCGCCGTCGATCGCCATCGGTGCCAGCAGCACCCGCAGGTCCTCCTGGGAGTAGCCGAACGCGCGCTGGCGCAGAGGCAGCGGCTGGTTGGAGAGCGTCACCTGTTCTGAGGGCGGCAGCTCAGCGAACGGGACGCCGTTACGTGCGAACCACTCGCCGTAAGGCTTGCGCGTCGCCACCTCGCGCTTGACCTCCTCGTCCTCCACGATCCGCCCGCGCTCGAGGTCGACCAGGAACAGCTTGCCCGGCTGCAGACGTCCGAGTCGCCGGATCTGCTCCGGTGGGACGTCCAACAGGCCGGACTCCGAGCCCAGCACCACGTACCCGTCGGTCGTCTCCACCCAGCGTCCCGGGCGCAGGCCGTTGCGGTCGAGCGTCGCACCGACCACGCGGCCATCGGTGAACGCCACCGACGCGGGTCCATCCCATGGCTCCATCAGACAGGAGTGGTAGGCGTAGAAGCCCTTCAGATAGTCCGGCAGGTCCTCGCGATTGCGGTAGGCCTCGGGGATCATCATCATCGCCGCGTGCGTCAGCGAGCGCCCGCCAAGCATCAGCAGCTCGAGCACGTTGTCGAACGTCGCCGAGTCGGAGTTGCCAGCCGTCACTACCGGCAAGATCTTCTCCAGGTCATCGCCGAACAGCTCGCTGCGCAGCTCCGACTCGCGCGCGCGCATCCAGTTGACGTTGCCCATCACCGTGTTGATCTCGCCGTTGTGGCAGATCACCCGGTAGGGGTGCGCGAGCTCCCAGCTGGGGAAAGTGTTCGTCGAGAAGCGCGAGTGCACCAGCGCCAGCGCACTCTTGCAGCGCTCATCGCTGAGGTCCTTGTAGAACTTGCCCAGCTGATTGCTGATCAACATGCCCTTGTAGTTGATCGTGCGCGAGGAACTAGACGTCACATACAACCCCGGCTCCTCAGCCGTCAGGTCGCTGATCCGGCGGATCACATACAGCTTGCGCTCGAACGCGTCTTGCCGCGTGCCCTCTGGGTAGTCACCTGCCTGGGCTGCCCCCGCACCCACGAACAGCTGGCGGATCACCGGCCGGCACGCCGCCGCGACCTCTCCGGTCTGCGACTCGTCGATCGGCACGTCGCGCCAGCCAAGCAGCCGCTGACCCACGTCTCCGACGATGCGCTCTAGCAACGCCTCCAGCCGTCCACGCACCTCATCGTCGGTCGGCAGGAAGCACATCAGCACGCCGTATTCGCCGGCTGGCGGCAGCTCGAAGTCGACCGCCGCGCGCAGCAGCTCATCCGGCAGCTGCATCAGGATCCCTGCGCCGTCGCCGGTACACGGGTCCGCGCCAGTGGCGCCGCGATGCTCCAGGTTCTCTAGCGCCGTCAGCGCACGCGCAACCACCTCATGGGTTGGCTGGTTGTCCAGGCGCGCGACCATGCCCACGCCGCACGCGTCATGCTCGAAGCGGGGGTCGTAGAGACCGACGGCCTTTGGCGGCTGCTTGTTGTGCGAATTCATGGAAGTGCTCCCTTGGGGCGGTGCATCCCGCGCAGATGGTGGGCAAGACCACTTTGCGGACATGCCCACCGTGGCGCAGGCAGGCGGGCACCTGAGGCGGAGCCCAAAAGCGTAGCAGCGCAGGGAAGCTCAGAACCAGTCCCTTGCGCTAATTCTTCGAGGAGGAAACTGGGCTGCGAAGTCTGATTCAGGGCCGCAAGCTGCCTGCGCCGGCACTCGTCGTATCGAGTGCCGGGTCGAGCTCAGGCACCTCGCGCATAGTCGCGCGCTCATCCCACGAGCACAAACCCGCCCTCCCGGGGCACGTCAGGCACAGGCCACGATGGGGACTGGGGCTCACCGCGAAGCCCCGCTGGCGAGCGCTCGCCACGTGCTCAGCCAACCGTCGCTCGAGCGCAGCCCGCTCGCCAGCGTGGAAACTCGCAACGACCGCTTCGTCGGCTCGCCCCAGAAACCAGTGGACGATGTCCACCTTGGGCGCCCCATCGCGTAGGACTGCGAGCGCGTACAGCAGGCGCTGCATGCCGTACTCACGCTGCACCAGAGCGTCCAGATCGACCGTTGCAGCGACCCTGTCGCTCTTGTAGTCCAGCACCACCATTCCACCGTCGCTCTCCTGCGCGAGCAGGTCGATCACACCGCTGATTAACGGCTCCCCAGCGTCTAGCGAGAACGCGAACGGGTACTCGTAGCGCACCGTCCGAGCGCGCGCGACGCGCATCGCGGGCTCAGCCTCGAGCGCTGCGTCGATCAACGCGGCGATCTCCTCGCGCTCGCCGCTTGACAGGCGCATGCCTAGATCCCGCGCCAGCTTCGCCACCTGCTGCGGTAGCGGCGCGCTCGGCCTGATGAAGTCGATCGTCTCCATCAGCCGATGGATCAACGTGCCCCGCGCTCGCGCCTGGAGGCCCCTGTGCCCCGGGTCCGATCTCGCCGCCGAACGATCCTCGCTCAACCCGAGCACGCGTTCCAGGTAGTAGCGGTAGCCGCAACGCTCCAACTCGCTCAGCGACGTGTAGCTGAGCGACGCCAGGGCCGGACTTTCCACCGGAGCAGGGGCCACCGGTATAGACGATGGCGGAGCTTCCGCGAGAAGCGAGAGTTGCTCGCCAGGGGCTGGCTCTGCTTGCGGTGGTCCGCCCGACGGTGGCTGGTCAGCCGGCATCCGCGATCCAGCTAGCGCCGGTTCGCCAGAGGCCACTGGCTCGCCTGCCAGAGACTGCCGGTCCTGTGCCCGCGCGAAGCTCTCAGGCCGCAGAACCGTCCCTACGGTTGCCGGAGTGCTCAGCCGCAGGCGCACGCTCACCGGACCCGCGGCGCCGGCAATCGGCAGATCGTGCAGCGCCGCCTCGCCCGACTGCACCAAAGCCGGCAAATCTGCGGCCAGTGCCGGTCCAAGCCACGAGATCGCCGTGGGGGCCTGGCGCGACGCAGGCCAACGCTCGAAGTCCACCGCGCCGCTCAGCAAAAGACGCTCGCGCGCTCGCGTCATCGCCACATACAAGATCCTGTCTTCCTCTTGCGCTTCGCGCTCGCGGCGCTCGCTGCAGAGATCGTCATAGTCGAGCGTCGCTTTCGATCCCTCGCCATCCAGACGCACGAGCCGCAGGCCCACCCGCTCGCCGTCCACGAGCAGATCGGGGGTTTGTGTGTTCGGTTGGCGCCCCAGGTCGGCAACGCACACCACCGGGAACTCCAGGCCCTTGGCCGCGTGGATCGTCATCAGGCGCACCGCGTCGGGCTCCACCCCTTCGACCGGCGCATCCGGCTCAACCTTCACGGCGTCCTGCAGATAGGCCACATGGTCGAGGAATGCCCGCAGATCGCGCCCTTCGCTCGCCTCAAAGCGTCGCGCGAGGCGCAGCAGCTTGTGCACGTTTGCCAGCCGCCGCTCGCCCCAGTCGAGGCCCAGCACGTGCTCGCGGTAGCCGCTGGCGTCGATCGCCCGCTCGATCAGCTCGGAGATCGTGTGGCGGGAAGCGTTCGCGCGCTCGGTCTGCAGACGCGTGCAGAAGACCGCCAGCGCCTCGCGATCGCCGGGCGCGAGGTCGAGCGACGGCCCCGCCTCGCCACCGTCATCGCCTTGCGCAACTGCCGCGAGCGCCGTCTCCCAAGCCCCGCTGCGAGCGCTCCGGGCCGTATCCGCGAGCAGCGCCAGACAGTCCTTTGAGCAGCCCCCAAGCGGTGATGCCAGCGCCGCATACAGAGCCTCCTCGTCTAGCGGGTTTGCCAGCGCCCGCAGGTAGGAGATCAAATCGCCGATCTGCTGATGGCGCCAGAAGGTCCCCACCGCTGCCAATGTGCGCAGGCCGCACAGCTGCAGTGCCCGCTCGAATACCTCCAGGTCTCCAGACGCCCGCAGCAGCACCACCACATCACCCGCGCGCGTGTGACCCTGCTCCACCAGCTCGGCCACCCGCTGGGCCAGGAGCCGTGCCTCCGCCTGGCGCCAGAGCTGCGTCTCCGGCAGGCCGGCAGCGATTGCCTGCGCGAGCTCGGGCTGCTCCTCCCAGCCACGGACGTTCGTCAGCAGCAGCTCGACCTCCGGCTCGCCGGGGTCATCGACACGACCGGCCACCAGCGGCGTGTACGTGGAGAAGCGCTCAGCGAACACCGCGTTGACCACGTCCAGCAGCGGCTCGCGACTGCGGAAGTTGCGCGTCAACAACAGGCTTCCGCCGAGCTCCTCCAACATCGCCCGCCGCCCTCTGAACAGGCTCACGTCCGCGTGCCTGAACCCGTAGATCGACTGCAGCTCGTCTCCGACCGTGAACAGGTTGCCGCGGTCCAACGCCTCCAGGATGCCCAGCTGGCGGGCGTTGGTGTCCTGGAACTCGTCCACCATCAGCAGCTCAAAGCGCTCCGACCAGGCGCTGCGCACGCTGTCGCGCTCGCGCAGCAGCTCCCGCGCGAGTAGCTCCAGGTCGTCGAAGTCCACCGCGCCGCGGCTGCGCTTGAGCTCTTCGTATGCCCCGCCATAGCCCTTCAGCAACTCGTTCAACAGTGCACACGCTGCGATCGCGTCCGCCTCCCCGCCGTGCGGCACGGGCAGGGTCGGCAGGCGCTGTCCCCGGCTGCGCAGCTCCCCATGGATCTGCTCGACCATCGTGCGCACCCGGTCAACGCCGTACGCCGCCAGCAAATCCACAGCGGCCGTGTGCTCGCCGGCGAGGAAAGCCCGTAGCGCGGCTTTGAACGCCAGCTCGCGCAGACGCCCGGCGAGCCCCTCGTCAATGATCGCGAACTCCGGATCGAGCTCCGCCGCGAGGGGATGCGCGCGCAACACCCGTGCACAGAAGCCGTGGAAGGTGCCCACGAACGCAGCCTCAGTATCGCGCGCCGCCTCACGGTCGCCTAGCGCCAATAGGCGCGCTCGCACACGCGCGAGCAGCTCGCCGGCAGCGCGCTCGGTGAACGTGATCGCGAGGATCTTCCCCGGCGCGATCCCGTCGTCGCGCACAGCCGCCACAAATCGCTCTACCAGCACCGATGTCTTGCCGCTACCCGCCGCCGCCGACAGCAAAATCGGCTCGGAGCGACGAGCGACCGCATGGCCCTGCTCGTCGGTCAGTACGACCGTCATCGCTCACACCGGCATATGGTCGGGTACATACAGCCGCCGCGGTAAGCGCAGCTTTGTGGCCGCGCCTGCAGCTCGCCCCGGCCCGCCTCCTGTGCAACCCCGTGCGCAGCCGCAACAGCTTCCTCCAGCAGATCGTGCAGCTCCGTGCGCTCGAGCACATCCGGGCCCACGCAGTCGAGCTCCAGCCCCGCGTCCCTGTCGAGCACCCCACGAGCGCGCAGGTCCTGCCCGGTCAGCGGCTGGTAGAAGCCCCCCACCACCCGTCGACCCAGCAGCTCCTCAACCGCGCGCATGTACAGCGCCACCTGCAGGTTGCCGTCCTTGATCCAGCGCGCGCCCGCAGGCGCGCGGCTGCCCTTGTAGTCGTAAACGACAGCATCGCCGCCAGCGCTCACATCGACACGGTCGATCCGTCCCCGCAGCCGCATCCCGCCACCGAGGTCGAGTGCCGGCAGATCACCGGCCTGGCCGTACTCGTCCTCCTGCGTAAAGCCAAACCCGAGCTCAAGGGCGGTGGGCTCAAGCGGACTGTCCGCCGCGGCCGCGTGCTCCAGATAGCGCTCCAGGTCTACCTGCAGGCGCCGACGCACTGCCATGCGCCGCTCGGGCGCCACCGACAGCGGGTAGTCCGCTTCGTTGTCCGCCAGTGCCGTCGCGAGCAGCTCCCGCGCACGGGCAACGTTGGCCAGCGTCAGGCGTGCGCTACCGCTCTCCTCGCGCAGAGCCTCGAGCGTGTCCCGCAGGGCCGCGTGCGCGAGACCGCCGCGTGCGAGCGGCTCCGGATCGGGCTCCAAAGCTCCCGGGTTCAGCATCCGCTCCACGAACCATGCCGTGGGGCAGCCGATCCACTTCTCGAGCGACGACGCCGACCACGGCCGCGCTCGCAGCTTTGCCAGCAACCGCTCGTCGTGCAGCCACCGGTCCACCGCAGGTGCGCTGAGCGCGCTATCAGCCGGCATACCGTCCACTGCCCCCAGCGGCCTGCGCGCCCGCAGCCGCGACAGGCTCTCCGCGAATAGGTCGCACACGTCGTCCACAAACAGCGAGCGCGAGCTCGCCTGACCGTCGTCATCCGCCACATGCCAGCTGAGAAACAGCTGCTCCTGCGGGCGTGAGACGGCCGCATACAGCAGGTAGCGCTCCGCCGCCAGCGCATCCACCTGCTCGCCCAGCCTCAGCCCCGAGACCTCCACCAGCCGCCGGCGCTCCTCCTCTGAAAGGAACGGCTGCGGCCGTGCGCGCGCCGGGAAGACGCCCTCCTGCAGGCCGCACACAAACACCGCCCTGACCCTTCGTGCCCGCAGCGCCAGCGGGTCGAGCACCGATACCGCGCCTGGGAGCGAGCCCTCGCCGCTGAGGATCTCCACGCGCGCCAGCGAGCTCGCGAGCTCTCCCGCCGCCGAAGGCGCCAGCTCGGGCGCAATCCGCGCCAGCTCGCGCAGCTCTTTCAGTGCGCGCCGGCCAGCCGCCAGCGCACCAGCATCCTCGAGCTCTTGCGCCTCCAACACCTGCGCGCCCGCGCGCCGGGGAGCGCAGAACAGCCAGTAGAGCTCACGTTCCGCGCGCTCCACGAGCGCCAGCGAGCCTCGCTCCTGCGCCTCCGCCAGGCGGTCGATCGGCTCCAAGCGCCAGTGGCGCTCCTCCCACAAACTCCGCGCCCGCTGAGCGTCCACCGCGCCCGCTCTCCGCGCGGTCAGCTCCAGCCTGTCCGCCAAGGCCGGTCTCTCCAACAGGCCCGGGGCTCGTAGCCAAGCCAGCAGATCTGCAAGCTCACCGTTGGGCGAGTCCGCCCCGGTCGGCACGCAGCGCAACAATCCCACCAGTGCCCCGCCGATCGCCGTGTCCGCAAACGGCCTGCGCCGCTCAAGCGCAAACGGGACCCTCGCCGCCGAGAAGACCTCTTCCAGAAGGTCCAACGCAACCCCCGGAGTGCGTACCAGCACCGCGACTTCCTCCGCTGGCACGCCCTCACCGAGCAGCCGCGCGATCTCGCTCGCCACCAGCTCCAGCTCCGCGCGTTCACCGCCCCCCTCCAGCAGGCGCACCGCTGTCCCAGCCTCGATCTGCGGGCCATCCGGCTCCTCGAACAGTGAGCGCTCGAGATGGCTAAGCGCAGTGCGTGCCTGCGGCGCGTAGTACTCCGCGCGCGCCGGCAGCACCCGATGCTCGGCCGCCAGCGGCTCGAGCGCGTGAAAGCTCGCCGCTCTGCCCGCGAACGCCGTGCGCCCCGGCTCATACGACAGCGACACCGTCACCGGCGCGTCCACCACCCTGCCCAGCGTCTCGATTGCATCCAGCTGTAGTCGCGTGAGGTCGTCGAACCCATACAACAGCACAGGTGTGCCGCCCCATAGCGCCGGACGCCGCCGTAGCTCATCCAGGGCGTGCACCGCGCGCTGCTCCACGTCTAGGCGGCCAAGCTGCTCGAGCGTCGTGCGGTACGCGGCGAATAGTCGTCCTAGCTCAGTTCGTGAGGCACCCGCACCATCCGCGCTAGCCCAGCTCGACAGCGCCTGCGAAAGCGCCGCTGGGGTCACCCGCCGCACTTGAAGCTCCGCCAGCAGCTCCACCAGCGCACGCACCACACCCGGCGTCTGCGCCACGCCAACACGTGCCGCCAGCAGCTCCAGCAGACGCTCGCGCGCAACGCCGCCAAGGAGTGGCTCACGCACGCCCGCGCGCGTGACCGCCTCGCCGATCAGGCCCGCGAAGCGCTCCACCCGCACGCCCATCGCTGCACCCTCGCCCGCCAGCTCGCGCAGGTAGTGATCGGCATCTGCACGCGTCGGCACCACCAACAACAGCTCCGCACCGTGCGCCAGATGACGGCGCACCGCGTCCATCACCAGCTCCGCCTTGCCCGCGTTCGCCGGCCCTGTGATCAGCGTGATCGGCATCGCGCCTATTGAGCCTCTTGCGGGTTTCTAGGCGGCGCTGCGGGCCTCGACCGTCGCGGCTGCGTCCGTCTCGCCCTCACCCTCCGCCTCGGGAGGCTTCGCCCCCTCCTTGGCCCAGAGCTCGTCGAACTCCACGCGCCATTTGCCCTCCTCCGTCTGGCTCAGCGCCAGGTGCGCGCGGAAGCTACGCCCGCTGCGTCCGCGGAAGCCCGTCACCGCCTGCTCGGTGAAGCCCTTTTTGATCAGCTCCTTCGCTATCGCCAGCGGTAGCGTCTTGCCCGCTTTCGCCTTCCAGATCACAAAGCCGCATCCCGGGTCCTCGCGCGCCCAGCACGAGTAGCCCTTGCGGTTCTCCACGATGTCATGGCCGCAAACGGGGCATGGCCCCAGCCGGGCACGCGGAATGCGTACGTCTTTGAGCGTCTCATCCAGCTCTTTGACTGTCTCCTGAGCGAAGCCGGCGATGTCGCTCATGAACTTCTTGCGTGACTCCTCGCCACGCTCGATCTGCCCGAGGCGCTGCTCCCAGCTACCCGTCAGCCCGGGCGAGGTGAGCGCGTGCTCGTTCAGCAGCCTAATCACGTTCAGACCCTTCTCTGTTGCCACCAGCGCGCGGCCATCGCGCTCGATGTAACCCACCGTGATCAGTCGCTCGATGATCGCCGCCCGCGTGGCGGGCGTGCCGATACCCGAGTCCTTCATCGTCTCGCGAAGCTCTTCGTCGTCGACGAGCTTGCCCGCCGTCTCCATCGCGCCGAGCAACGAAGCGTCGCTGTAGCGACGCGGCGGTTTGGTTTCCTTGCGCGCGCTCTCGACCTCACGCGTCTTGACCTGCTCGTCCTGCTCGAGGCGCGGCAGTTGCTGGTCGGTCTCCTCGTCCTCGCCGCGGGCCTCGAGCTCGGCCTTTGCATCGCTCGAGATCTCTTCGTACACGCCGCGCCAGCCGGCGACCTGTAGGACTTTCCCGCGGGTACGGAAAACGTGGCTCGCACCACCCGTCTCTGCCGCCTCGACCGTCGTCTCAACGCGCGTGTTCTCGAACACGGCCTCGGGGTGGAACACGGCCAGGAAACGCCGCACCGCCATGTCATAAACGCGCCTATCGTCCGAGCCCATTTTCTCGAGGTTGTGCTCGGAGCGCGTCGGGATGATCGCGTGGTGGTCGGTTACCTTCTCGTCGTTGACGACGCGCCCGAGCGGGAGCACGTCGAGCCCGACCACGTAGGCAGCGCCCTTGCTGTACTCGCTGTGCGCACCGACGAGCTCGGCGATCGGCTTGATCTCATCGACCATGTCGGTCGTCAGGTAGCGCGAGTTGGTACGCGGATAGGTCAGCGCCTTGTGCTCCTCATACAGTCTCTGCGCTGCCGCGAGCGTGCGTTTCGCGGAGAAGCCGTAGCGGTTGTTCGCCTCCCGCTGCAGTGTCGTCAGGTCGTAGAGCATCGGCGCTTTCTCGCGCTGCTCTTTCTTCTCGAGCTTCGTGATCGTCCCGGGCTGCCCGCCGCAGGCCTTGACGATCGCCTCCGCCTCCGCCTCCGTTGCGATCCGCGGGCCTTTGGTTTTCCCGGGGCTGCCGGCCGGTGCCTGGAAGTGGCCGACGTAGACACGCTCCGCCGCTGCCTCGCCAGCCAGCGGCGGCGCGACAAAGGTCGCGTCGACGAGCCAGTAGGGCTCGGGCTTGAACGCCTTGATCTCCTCCTCGCGGCGCGCGATGATCGCCAGCGTCGGCGTCTGCACCCTCCCCAGCGAGACCGCGCCGTCAAAGGAGCTGCGCAGGCGGATCGTCGCCGCGCGTGTGGCGTTCATGCCGACAATCCAGTCCGCCTCAGAGCGGGAGCGTGCGGCCTCCTCCAGGCGCTCGAACTCCTCCGCCGGGCGCAGCGAGGCCAGCGCGCTCTTCATCGCCGCGGTCGTCATCGAGTTCAGCCACAGTCGTTTCACCGGCTTCTTGCCTTTGGCCTTCTCAAATAGGTAGGCGAAGATCAGCTCGCCCTCGCGTCCTGCATCGCAGGCGTTGACTACCTCATCCACGTCCTCGCGGCCAAGCTGTTTGGTTACCACCGACATCTGCTTGCGCGAGCGCTCGTCGCGCACCTCCAGCTTGAAGCGCTCGGGCACGATCGGAAGGTCGGCCATCTTCCAGCTCTTGTATTTCGCGTCATACGCTTCCGGTTCGGCCAGCTGCACCAGATGCCCCACCGCCCACGTGATCACGTGGTCCGGCCCCTCCAAGAAACCCTCGCCCTTCTTGAACGGACCCGGCAGCACACGCGCGAGGTCCTGACCCACGGAGGGCTTCTCGGCGACAAGCAGCGTCTTGGACATGGCGGTCAGCGTAGCGGGCGATACAACAGCCGACGTTTTGACGTCATCCGCTGGTGCACTGTCCGGTGCCCACGTGAGCACCGATACGCTCGTGCGCCTCAGCTTCCCGTAGCACCGTCGACACAGTTTCGTTCGCCACCCCATAGCCGCCGCGGGGCGAGCTGCCGACCGTCGCCGCGAACACCGTCGTCAGCACCCGCCCGTCCACACCCACTAGCGGGCCGCCCGAGTTGCCCGGCCGCACCAGCCCGCGCAGCGGCGTCAAAAGGCGCGTGACTGGGCCTTCGCCGTAGGCGTTCTGCGTGACCACGTCCTGCGTGCGCCCGATCCGGCCCGGCTGCACGTCGAACGGGCCGTTCTCCGGATAACCGAGAATCGCGCCCGCCGTGCCTGATTCGGGACTGCTGGCAAGCGTCAGCGTCGGCAGGTCCAGCCCCGGCACACTCAGCACCGCCAGATCATCAGTCGGGTCGAACGCAATCGGTGTCGCCGCCAGGCTCGGCTGCTGGCCGTCGACCTCCACGCTCGTGTCCTGCTCGCCCGCCACCACATGCGCGTTGGTCACCACCGTGTCCGGCTCTGCCACCCACCCTGAGCCCTCGATCGCAAGGCCACACGCCGTGCCATCCACCCGCACGACGCTGCGCGACGCACTCCGTACCCCCCGCGCATGGGCGACCGCGGGCTCAGGCGCCGACACATCCGGTGAGGGGCCAGTGATCGACGGAATCGGGTCCAGGCGCGCGAGCGCGTTCAGGATCGCCCCCGACGGCGGCAACACCTCATTCAGCCGCTGCAGGATCGCCGATCGCTGAATGTCGGCGCGCAACTGCGACCCGCTCGACGTCTGGCCCGCCACCGCCGCAACGATCCACACGATCCCCAGCGCCAGCGCCACTCCCAACAGCGCACCCAGCATCCCGTCGATCAGCCCCATGCCCGGGATGATCATGAAGCGGCGCAACCTGAAGCCCACGCCCTCGAGACCGCTCGCCAGGATCGCGCCGCCGACAAGTGCACCCAGCAGGCCGAATGCTGGCGCATACGGGGAGGCAGATCCTTTCGGAAGTAGCAGCGGCCCGAGCCGTGTGCCCAGGAACGCTCCCAGCGCGAAACCGCCGAACGAAAGCACGCCGACGACGAACCCCTGCCGGAATCCGAAGAACGCCAGGATCAACGCGAACGCCACGATTATCCAGTCCAGCTGAGTCACCTGTCATGTTCTACATGCTCTGTGACTGGAAGCCGCAACCAGCGCCTGCAACGCGCGCGCCCCGTTCTCGTGCTGGCCGTAGTCGCCTTTGCAGTCGGAGCCATCTTCGGCGCACGGCACTCCACGCCTGCCTCATATGCACTCGCCGACCAGTTTGTGAGCGCATGGACACATGACAACTACGCAGAGATGTACTCGGACATCTCTCCTTCCTCGCAGCGCGCTACCCCGGTAGGCGCCTTCACCGCCTACTACAAGGAAGCACTCAGCACCGCGACCGCCACGCATTCCAGGCTCACCGGCAAGGTCACCGGCAAGGACGGTGAGGTGACGGTGCCCGTACGGGTCGACACGCGCCTGTTCGGAGATCTGTCGCTTGCCTTCACATTCAAGACCGTGCAGGACGCCTCGAGTGAAACGCGCATCGCCTGGTCGCGCTCTCTGACGTTTCCGGGCCTGCATCCCGGCGAGCTGCTGAGCCGCCACACCAGCCTGCCACAGCGCGCCACGCTGCTGGCTCGCGACGGCAGCGTGCTCGCCGAAAGCCCGTCGGGCGCCGACCCTGTGGGCGTCGGGGAAAGCACCCGAAACTCCCCCCTGGGTGTCGTCGCCGACGCCGTCGTCGGCACCGTCGGGCCAGCGCCCGCATCACGGCGCCATGCGCTCGAAGAACAGGGCGTACCGCCCGAAGCAAGCGTCGGGCTGAGCGGTCTCGAGCTCGCTTTCGACGCGCGCCTGCGTGGCACAGCCGGCGGAGAGCTCCTCGCCGGGAATCGCCTGCTCGCCTATGCCGCCCCGCACGCCGCGCCGCCGCTACGCACAAGCGTCTCCCCTGCGATCCAACGCGCGGCTGTCAGCGCCCTCGGCGGCCAGCTCGGTGGGGTCATCGCGATGCAGCCTGCAAGCGGGCAGATCCTCGCTGTTGCGGGCCTTGGTCTCGACGGGCTGCAGCCGCCAGGCTCCACCTTCAAGATGGTCACCACCACGGGCGTGCTGAGCGCCAAACTGGCCACCCCTCATACCGTCTTCCCCTACGCCACCTTCGCCACACTCGACGGCGTCAAGCTCTCAAACGCAAACGGTGAGGAATGCGGCGGCTCGCTGGAACTCGCATTCGCCGTCTCCTGCAACTCCGTGTTCTCTCCGCTCGGGGTCAAGCTCGGCGCCACTCGCCTCGTCGCCACCGCCGAAAGCCTCGGCTTCAACCACGAACCAACTGTCGCCGGCGCCGCCGAGAGCACACTACCCGCCGCCAGCGAAATCCAGGGCGAACTCGACCTCGGGTCCACCGCCATCGGACAAGGGGAGGTGCTTGCCTCACCGCTCGAGATGGGCACCATCGCTGCCACCATCGCCGACGGTGGCCACCGTCCGAGCCCCACCTTCAGCCTGAGCAAGGCCAGCGCCGGCACATCCGCCATGAGCGAGTCCGTCGCGCACACCATGCGCCGGTTGATGATCGCGGTGGTGCGTGAGGGCACCGGCACCGCGGCTGCCATCCCCGGGGTGACCGTCGCCGGCAAGACCGGCACCGCCGAACTGAAGAGCAGCGCCGAACTCAAGAGCAGTTGCTCCGCGGCCGCCTCCGAAGCTAGCTCCACCGGAACGTCAAACGCGAGCAAGGAAAGCTGTCAGAGCAACGAAAACGAAGCCGCCAACACCGACGCCTGGTTTGCCGCCTTCGCCCCCGCGCTACACCCGCGAATCGTCGTCTGCGTGATGCTCGTCAAAGACGGCGCCGGCGGCGCCACCGCCGCCCCCGCCGCACGCGAAGTCATCGAAGCGGCGCTACAGGCGGAACATTAAGCATCTGACGGCGAGGCGCCGTCGGTACTACACGTCCAAGATCGCGGACGCCGATTCCGCCGGGTTTTCCGGGTTGGTGATCTTTACTTCCATCGGCCGGTTGTCGAGCGAGACGATTTTGATCTTGAACAGCAGCAGTGCGCCCTGCGGCCCGAAGTCGGCGGGGACCGTGCCCGGCCTTGGAATCTGGCTTTTCGCTGGGACCGTCCCGGGACGGTAGGCGTACAGGTTGGCTTCGCCGAGGCTGACCGGGGTGTAGGAGTTTTCCTGGGTGTCCGTGATCGTGAAGCTGTCGGAGTCCGTGTACGGCTGGTTGTTGTTGTTGTAGACCTGGACGAACATCGCGAACCACTCTTCGCCCGGCCCGAGCTGACGCTCGGTTGCGCTCAGGCCCTGCAGGTAGCTCGCGTCTTCCTCGTTGGCCGGGTTCAGCTGGCGCGAGACCTGCACCTGGTAGAGCAGCGGGCCCACGTTCAGATACGGCGCCGCCTTGCCAGCTTCACCGGCGTACGTGCCGGTCGTGACCTTTGTGTGCGAATCGCCACATGCGCTTACGCCGAGAACGACGAACAGAGCGAGCACGATTGGCGGGAGCTTGCGCAGGCGGCTGGACATGCGACGCGGCAGTCTACCCACCGGCGACCGTGACGCGCCGGCCAACACCGTTCTCGCCCGCGACCACGCCATCGCCGCCCTCCAAGATCGCCCGCAGACGACGCATCGCCTTCTGGTTCTTTCGCCGCAGCCAGCTGCGTCCGCCGAGGCCCTCCATCAGCTTGTCCGACAGCGTCACCGGCACCGTCTCCAGCGTGAAGCGCACGCGCGTCGAGCCCGCGGCGGCTGGGTCCAGCTCGTATACGCCGAGCGTGCGGATGCGGTTGTTCTTCCCTGTACGCCCCACCTCGACGATACGGTGCGGGCGCTCGACCTCCGCGAAGGTCACGTCCCCCCAACTGAATCGGTTACGCGGCGCGTCTATGCGAAAGCGCGCCCCCGCACCCCTGCCGACCGAATCGATCCGCGTCAGGTGCCAGTCGACCAGGTAGTGGTCGGTGAACTGCGGGTGGTTGGCTATGTCCTGCAGGTAGTCGAAGATCCGCTCGCGCGGAGCCGAGACGATGATCGATACGGTCACTGGATCCATGGCGAGCCGGAAGTCTATTGGCCCGCCGGGCAGCGCGACGCTACGCGGCGCGTGCGGTGAGACGAACGGCGTGACCGCGCTCGAAGTGCCTGACGATCTCGCTGGCAAGCGGCGACTCGCGGCGGGCCGGGCGACACAGCTCGCAGACGATCCGCTGCTCACCGCCTGCGTAAACGTGGATCTGCTCGCCGGTCAACGGGGTGCGTCCGCAGTCCGCACAGCAATTTCGGGCCGCCTCCAGTGCGCCGAGGCCACGACGCAAAAGGATGCGCTCGAGCAGTTGCACGTGAGTTGCGGGCGCAGACATGATGTCCTCGAATTCGTCGCCTTTGCGCCGGCTCCTGCCACTACAAGATCCTTCCCACCAGCCACTTGGCAGCACGCGTGGCGGCGGTTTCAGACACCGCCTGGATGGGTAGTTGAGGAGGCGGCAGAGGGACGCCGATGCGCGGCATTAGGACCGGTCTACGTACCATTATTCAGAATCCGGGAAGGCTTGACACTCTTGTTATGATCGCCACGAGTCACCCTAAATCAACACTTTCCCCCCGACCCGAGGGACCGCGCCCCCGTCGGCGACACCCAGCAGCAACAAAGAGGGAGGAGCACATCATGACCTCAGTCACTTCGGGCACAGATGTAGGCGCCGGCTCGTTCAGCTGCGATCACTGTGGCTACACGCTTACGCTCCTCGGTTCGGACACGCTGACCGCGTGCCCCGGCTGCGGAGGCCGGGATTTCGTGCGCGCGTCACTGTTCAGCCACGAGCAGATCGACCCAGCCACTAGCACCACTGTCGTCCACAACAACGATGGGGAGCTCGTGCAACCGCCCGCTCCCGATCGAGCTGTGCGGCTGGCGCTCGTGCGCCAGCGCATCAAACAGCCAGGCGAGTACCTTTGCTACGAAGAGAGCGGCGAGCAGCGCACGATCGCGCTGACACGCGAGTGGACCCGTGTGGGACGCAGCCTGGCCGCTGACGTGCGCTTCGACGATCCGACGGTCTCGCGTCGGCACGCGTTGATCGTGCGCCACGCAGACGGCGTGCGCCTGCTCGACGATCGCAGCCTCAACGGCGTGTTCGTCAACGGCGCTCGGGTCGACGGCAGGACGTTGCAGGATGGTGATGAGATCATCGTCGGGCGCTATCGCCTCGCGTTCCTGAGCGTACCGGCAGGTCCGGGCGCAGAGGGCACGAACCCCGAGACGACTTCGCTGCACAGCATCAGCTGAGCGGCCGGGCGACATCTGTGGACGGGACGGCGCGCAGCGTGCGCCCGTCGTAGTATCGGCTGGCAATGGCTCAGAAGATCGCTGTGCTCTCACAGAAGGGCGGCACGGGCAAGACGACCACCGTGCGCACGCTCACCGACGTCCTACGTCGCGCAGGCGTTCGCACGCTCGCGGTCGACCTCGACCCGCAGGGCAACCTGTCCGACTACTTCGACCTGCCCACGGACGTGGAGCCCACAATCGCGGATGTGCTCGCCGGCCGTTGCAAGGCGGCCGAGGCGATCCACGAGGACATCATCCCCGCCAATCTCAGCCTCGCCGAGGCGGAGCTGATGCTCGGTGGCAAGATGGGCCGCGAGCTGACGCTGAGGCGGGCGCTCGCCGGCGTGGACGACGACTACGAGGTGATCCTGATCGACTGCCCGCCATCGCTGGGGCTGTTGACGGTCAACGCACTGGTGGCCGCTGACCGTGCGCTGATCACAGCCGAGGCCCAGTACTTCGCCCTACAAGGAGTCGAGCAGGCGATGGAGGTGGTTGAGCTCGCACGAGACAGCCTCAACCCGGAACTGTCACTGTTGGGGGTGCTTCTCAATCTCGCCGACATGCGTACTGTTCACTCGCGCGAGGCGCTCGCGTCACTGAAGGAGCGCTTTGGCGAGCAGGTCTTCGACTCGGTCATCCGCGCTTCGATCGCCTACGCGGAGTCTGCTGAGCGGGCTCGATCGATCCTCGACCATCGTCCCGACCTGGGTAGCGACTACCTGGCGCTGACAGGAGAACTGCTCAAGCGCCTAACGGGCTTCGACAGCGCGAGTAAGCGCCTCGCCAAACTCTCTCAGAGCGCCACCACGTAGGCACCCTGCGGCTCGAACGGGGCCCGCAGCAAAGTCGCCCAGCCGTCGATCTCCGCTCGCAGCGTCTCGGCAACAGCGCCGGTCTGCTCGTAGAAGCACCACACCAGCACCGTCGGCCCTGCACCCGAGATGGTTGCGCCGAGCGCGCCAAGCTCGTGTGCGCGAGACGCCAGCTCAAACGAGCGCGGGAACAGGCCGGCCCGTTGCTGCTGGTGAAGCCGGTCCTGCAGACCGCGCGAGAGTAGATCCCAATCAGCCTGCGCCAAGCCAAGGGTGAGCAGCGCCGCGTGGGCGACGTTGAAGACGGCGTCCTGAATAGGTACCTGCGCCGATAGTGCCTCCCGCGCCGCCCGCGTGTGCACCGCCTGCTCGGGTACCACCGCCAGCGCCTCCAGCCCCGTAGGTGGATCGAAGCGTGTCGCCTGACCGTCGGCACACACGACAAAGCCGCCATACAGCGCCGCCGCGGCGTTATCTGGATGGCCCTCCATCTCGCTCGCGTGCGCCAGCAGGTCGGCGTCCAGCTCGAAGAGGTGGTCAGCGGCCATCAGCCCCGCCACCGTCGCCGCGGCACTCGAGCCCAGACCACCCGAGAGCGGTATCTGCGAACGGATCCTGAACGTGAAGCCCTCAGCCGTATGCAGCCGCTCGAACGCGCGCACGCACAGGTTCTCGCGCCCTCTGGCGACCGGCAGCTCAGTCTCGACCCTGAACTCGCCCGTCTCCTCCACCTCAACCTCCAACGTCAGCGCCAGCGCCGCTGCCATACAGTCGAACCCGGGCCCCAGGTTGGCCGAAGACGCCGGCACGCGCACGACCCTCCTACGGATCACCCCGCACCGTTTCCTCGAACGCCGCGGCGTCCCCACCCTCTACGGATCACCCAACACCGCTTCCTCGATCGCCGCGGTCTCCGCCGCACAGGTGATGACCCTGCCGTCGTTGTTGGCGATCGCCGTCTCCGGGTCCTTCAAACCGCGGCCCGTGAGCACACACGCAACCGACTCGGCGCCATCGGCGCCGTACTTGAGCAGCCCCGCCACCGACGCTGCGGAAGCGGGCTCGCAGAACATGCCTTCCCTGGATGCAAGCAGCCTGTAGGCGTTCAGGATCTCCGCGTCACTAACCACACGGATCGCGCCGCGCGAGTCGGTCGCCGCCGCCATCGCGTCCTCCCAGCGCACCGGATTACCGATCCTGATCGCGCTGGCCACCGTTTCCGGGTGCTCGACCTGGTGCCCAAGTACCAGCGGTGCCGCACCCTCAGCCTGGAAGCCAAACAGTTTCGGGGCGGCGCCCATCTCACGAAAGCCGCGCCAATAGGAAGTGATGTTGCCTGCGTTGCCAACCGGTATGCATAGCGCTTCAAGCCCGCCTTCGAGGCCCTCGTGGATCTCGAACGCGGCGGTCTTCTGGCCTTCGATGCGGAAGTTATTGACCGAGTTGACGAGCACAATCGGGTGCGAGTCGGTGAGCTCGCGGACTAGCGTCAGCGCCTGGTCGAAGTTGCCCTTCAGCGAGATCACACGCGCACCATGCACGAGCGTCTGGGCCATCTTGCCCTGAGCAATCTTGCCCTCGGGAACGATCACCGCACAGGTGATCCCCGCGCGCGCAGCGTAGGCGGCAGCACTGGCGGCGGTGTTTCCCGTGGAGGCGCAGATCACCGCCTTCGCACCATCGCGCACAGCGGCGGAGACAGCGCACGTCATACCGCGGTCCTTGAACGAGCCGGTCGGGTTGGCGCCCTCCAGCTTCAAGCGCACGGTTGCGCCAACCATCTCGGAGAGCACCGGCGCGCGCAGCAGCGGTGTCGAGCCCTCCTGCAGGCTGACCAGCGGGTCGCCCGCAGCGAACGGAAGGCGCTCGAGATAGCGTTCGATCAGCGGCACGTGAGCGGCCGTCTTCGGCGTGCCTTCAACCCGCGGAAGCTTGACCTTGGGGATGTCTATGCGCACTTCGCTCATACAAACTCCTCTTCGATCACGCGGATTGTGCGTGGGGTTGAGCGCATGAACTCGAACTCGCCGAGTTGCTCAAGCGCCTCACCCAGGCCCGACTCGAGCACGGGATGGGTGATCATCACCAGACGCGCGCGCTCACCCATGCCGCGCTGCACGACTGACTTGATCGATACACCGTGCTCACCGAGCACCTTAGTCACCGACGCGAGCACTCCCGGACGATCGGCCACATCCAGATGTAGGTAGAAGGCGCTCTCGACGTCCTCGATCAACGGCAGCGCCAGCGGCGGAGCAGGCGGCCGCGCACCGCCGGTCATCACGCTGACGACATCCCCCAACACCGCGCTGGCCGTCTGGCGGCCGCCCGCACCAGGTCCCGAAAGCGTGATCTCAGTGATCGCCTCGGACTCCAGCGTGACTGCGTTAAATGGCCCTGAGACGCCCGCCAGTGGATGCCCCGCATAGAGAAATGCAGGATGCACGCGCACAGACAAGCCGCCGTGGCGACGCTCTGCGGTCCCAATCAACTTCAGGCCCAGGCCAAGCTCGCGCGCGAACTCCATGTCGTCCGCGTGCAGATGCTCGATGCCTTCGTAGTGCACGTCGTTCAGATGCACCGGCGTACCGAACGCCAGCCGCGCGAGGATCGCCATCTTCGCCGCTGCGTCGCGGCCACTGACATCGTCGCTGGGGTCCGCCTCGGCGTAGCCGATGCGCTGTGCCTCCGCGAGCGCCTCCGCGTAACTCGATCCTGCGGTCATCTCCGTGAGGATGAAGTTCGTCGTGCCGTTGACGATCCCGTGGATGCGCTCGATCGGTGTCGCCGACAGTGACTCCTCGAGCACGCGCACGACCGGAACCACGCCAGCAACAGCCGCCTCAAAGCGCAGGCGCACCCCATACTCGCGCGCCGTCTCGAACAACTCCTCACCATGCTGCGAGAGCAGCTGCTTGTTGGCGCTGACCACGTCCATGCCTGCGCGCATTGCCGTCAGCAAGTACTCACGTGCGGGCTCGATCCCACCCATCACCTCGACCAGCAGATCGGCACCGGCCATGATCTCCTCGAAGTTGCCCTGCGAGCGTGTCAACACACCGCTGACTACCGGCCTGCGGCCGTTGAAACGCTCGATCTCATCCGCGCGTTCCTCAAGCAGCACCGCGAACGCGGCGCCGACGGTGCCGTGGCCCAGCAGGCCGACACGGAAGGGAGCCGCGCCGCTGACCCCCGCCTGACCATCGCCGCCGCGCGCGGCCTCGCCGCTAGCGGACATCACGAGCGGTCAGGTCCTCGAAGCGCTCGCGCCTAACCACCACACGCGCGTCGCCGTCCTTGCAGAAGATCACCGGCGCCCGCGGCACGCCGTTGTAGTTGTTGGCCATCGCATAGCCATACGCGCCGGTGGCGGGGGTCACGATCACGTCGCCCGGCCCGGGGTCTGCCAGCAGCGCCTCGCGCAGGATCACATCGCCGGACTCGCAGTGCTTGCCCGCGAGCACGCACTCGGTCGTACCGCCGAGACGGTCGGCGACGTGGGCCTCATACGGCGCGCCGTAGAGCATCGGGCGCATGTTGTCGGACATGCCACCGTCGACGGCCACCCAGCGCGAGACGTTCTGCTTGACGCTCTCGACCGTGTACAGCGTCACCCCCGCGTTCGCGCACAGCGCCCGGCCTGGCTCGATCAGCAAGCGCGTGTCCGCACCGATGCCGTTGGCGTGCGCAGCGTCGACAAGCGCCACTACGAACTCCTCTATAGATGGCGGTAAAGGCTGATCCTCGACGTACTGCACACCGAGACCGCCGCCCAGGTCCCACACCGAGAACTCGCCCAGCTTCGCGAGCTCCGCTACCTCGCGACGAAAGGGCTCCAGGCTGAGCAGCTGTGAGCCGATGTGCGCGTGCACGCCACGAAGCGATAGCCCTGCCACACCCTGCAGTCGCAGGATCGCCTCCTGCGCCTGCGCCATCCCGAAGCCGAACTTCGAGTTGGCCTGGCCGGTCGAGATCTTCTCGTGTGTTTCTCCCTTGACATCTGGCGTCACGCGCACGAGCACAGGCTGACCCTCACTGCGATCGGCGAGCTCGCCCTCGGCTACCAGCCGCTCGAGTCGGTCGATCTCGTCGAGGTTGTCGATCACGATCGCGCCCACCTGGTGGCGTAGCGCCATGCGCAGCTCCGCCTCAGACTTGGCGTTGCCGTGGAGCACGATCCGCTCCGGCAGAAAGCCTGCCTGCAGGGCAAGGTGTAGCTCGCCTCCCGAGGCCACATCGCACCACAACCCCTCGCTTGCAAACAGCGCCAGCACGGCGGTGCAGGGAAACGCCTTGGAGGCAAACACGACCTGCAGGTCGGCGTGGCCGGCGTCATGACCGGCCTGGATGAACGCCCGGGCACGCGAGCGCAGATCCTCTTCGGCAACCACGTACGCCGGCGTGCCGAACTCGCGCGCCAGCTCGATCGTGTCGCAGCCGCCCACCTCCAGACGACCGCGCTCGTTGACGCGGCTACCGATCGGGAAGACGGCGGACAGGCTTGTCCCTGTGACCATGGCCGCTGATTATCGCTTGCCGGCGGGAAAACTACGTGACGGGGGGCGCCGGCGCCCGCGTCGACGGCGGAGGTGCTGGCGCCGGGACCTGCGATGGCGCCACCGTCAGCGAATCGGGCAATGCGTGCTCGGGCGGCTCTGGCATACCGATGAAATATCCCTGACCGACGTCGCAGCCAAGCTCTGTCAGCAACGTGAGCGTCTCGTTGTCTTCCACTCCCTCAGCTACCACCCGCAGACCCAGCGCGTGCCCCAGCTGGATCGTCGAGCGAACGAGCTGCAGATCGCGCTCGGCCACGTGCGTGGTGAACGTACGGTCGAGCTTCAGCTCGCGGACGGCCAGGCTGCTCAGGTACGCGAGCGAGGTGAAGCCTGTGCCGAAATCGTCGACCGACACAACGACGCCGAGCTGCGAGAGCTCGTCGATGATCTCTTTGGCCCGCTCGAAGTCGGTGATGATGCTCGTCTCGGTGATCTCGAGCACCAGCGCCCCGGCCGGGAGCGCGTTGCTCGCCAGCTGAGCCTTCACGAGCTCCGTGAAGCCTGGTTCCAACATGTTCGACGGCGAGATGTTCACGGACACGGCCGACTCGGTGCCTCCCGCACGCCACTCAGCGCACTGCGCCAACGCTTGTTCGAGCACCCATCGCGTCAGATCCCCCATCAGACCAGCCTGCTCAGCGAGGGGTAGGAACTTCAGCGGCGGGATCAAGCCAAGCTTGGGGTGCGGCCAGCGGATCAGTACCTCGCTCGCGAGCATCTCCCCCGTGCGCAGGTCGAGTTGGGGCTGGTAGTGGAGGCGGAGCTCACCGTTCTCCAGCGCGTCGCGCAACTCCTCGGCGAGGCGCAGCAGGTTGCCGCTGTCCTCGAAGTCCTGCTCGTACATGGCAAACGGCAGCCCTGATGACTTCGCTCGATACATGGCCATGTCCGCGCACGAGACCAGCTCCTGTGCAGCCGAGGCGTGCTCTGGCGCCAGCGCGATT
>JBEKAM010000005.1:0-35324 GCA_050015915.1 Solirubrobacteraceae bacterium | reverse complement strand
GCTGCGGGAGACGGTGGGTGTCGCGGCCGCAGCGTCGCTGTCGGCGTCGGCTGTCAGTTCCAGGTATACGTCCTCGAGCGTGGGACGTCCCACGGACAGCTCCTCCAGGCGTTCTCCGCGGGCTAGCGCCTCTGCGGTGAGCTCGTGTAGCAGCGCGGTTGGGTTGTCGGTCTCGCGCTCGATCAGCTCCCCCGAGGCGTCGCGGTAGGCGACGCGATAGTGAGCTGCGCCCCCGGGTGGGTGGGCCATCAATTCCCGTGGTGGGCCGATCGCGAGCACGCGTCCGTCCTTGACGATCGCCACGCGGTCGGCGAGCGCTTGCGCCTCCTCGAGGTAATGCGTGGTCAGCAGGATCGTCTTGCCCAGCTCGCGCAGCGAGCGCATCGTCTCCCACGCGGCGCGGCGTGCCTCGGGGTCGAACCCGGTGGTGGGCTCATCGAGGAAGATCAACTCCGGGTCGCCGACCAGCGCAAGGGCGAAGTCCAGGCGTCGCAACTGCCCGCCGGAGAGCTTGCGCGAGCGCACGTCTGCCTTCTCCTGTAGCCCAGCGAGCTCCAGCACCTCCTCGACGTCGCGTGGGTGCGGATAGAAGCGGGCCCAGTGCGTGAGCGCCTCGCGTGGCGTGATGTGGCTGTAGATGCCGCCCGACTGCAGCACGATCCCGATCCGCCGGCGCAGCTCGATCGCGCGGTGCGCGGGGTCGTGGCCGAGCACCGATACCTCGCCGCTCGTGCGGGTCCGGTACCCCTCGAGGATCTCGACGGTGGTCGTCTTGCCCGCTCCGTTGGGTCCGAGCAGGCCGAACACCTCGCCGCGCTGCACGGTTATGTCGATGCCGCGCACAGCCTCGTAGTCGCCGTAGCGCTTGCACAGGGCGTGTACCTCGATCGCATGGGCGTCGTCGCTCACGCCTGCGATCTTCTCAGGATCTACCACCTGGAGGCGTATACGAAGTCCGCCGCCGGGCGTTCCGGCCAGCGCGT
Source organism: Solirubrobacteraceae bacterium (assembly GCA_050015915.1). Taxonomy (GTDB): domain Bacteria; phylum Actinomycetota; class Thermoleophilia; order Solirubrobacterales; family Solirubrobacteraceae; genus Palsa-744. The sequence continues at coordinate 34,341 of JBEKAM010000005.1, read as the reverse complement.
GATGCGCATCGCGAGTCGCATGCTCATGCCAAACCGCGCTGTGCGGATGCCGGTGAGCTGACTCGATGTGCAGTTCAGCTCGTCCGCAAGCTGCTTCCACGTGAGATCGCGCTCGCGTCGCTGTGCGTCGAGCGCGCTGTGCAGCTTCTTCAGATTCCAGCGCAGTCGGCGATCAGCCCCCACGGCCGGCAGCGGTCGCTCGTACGCTGTGGTCCCGGTGCCCGGCATGAAGCTTTCAGGGCTCTCACCCAGCCATCGCAGGAAGAACAGCGCGTGCTGGCAGGTGGTGTCGCCGCGCTTGGCCATGCCCGTCACGGTCGCAGGGCTAATGGGGTGGTCTTCCCGCTGCCCATTCAGCTCGGAGGAAAGCTCCCATATCTCCCGCGCCACGCCGCTCCAGCTAAGCCCGCGGGCCTGGCGCTGGGCATCCATTGCCTCAAATAGAGCGGCGATGTCGAAGTCGAGATCACGCATGCCCGATCGGCAACGTGCGGCACTGCCCGGCTACCAGTGCACCCCACGAGTAAGCGTCGCCATCGCGATCTGCTCGAAGGACACATGCTCCTCGATCTCGGCGTGGCCCTTGGAGGCGGCGGAGTCGGGAAACACGCGGTAGGCGAGGTGCAGCAGCCGATCGACGGTGCTCGGAGACAGCGTGTAGGCGACTTCGCCGAACTTGCCCATCCACGTGCCCATCTCCTTGGGGCGCGCGCGTAGTGCCTCGCAAATCATGTCGGCGGCCTCCTCCGGGCTGATCGCGGGGAAGGCGTCGTACATCTTCGTGGGCGCGATCATCGGCGTGCGCACGAGCGGCATGTGGATGGTGGTGAACGTGACTCCATCTCCGATCACCTCGGAGGCGACCACACGTGAGAACGCGTCCAGGGCGGCCTTTGAGGCGACATATGCGGAGAAGCGCGGCGGGTTGGTCTGCACGCCGATCGAGGAGACGTTGACGATGTGCCCAGAGCCGCGCTCGCGCATGTGCGGCAAGAGGCCGATGATCAGCTTGACGGCGCCGAAGTAGTTGAGCTGGATCGTGCGTTCGAAGTCGTGGAAGCGGTCGTAGCTGAGCGCGATCGAGCGCCGAATCGAGCGCCCGGCATTGTTGACGAGCATGTCGACATTGCGATGGTCGGCGAGCACTCGCTCGAGCAGTCGTTCGATCGACTCGATGTCGGAGATGTCAGCGGCGTACACGTACGCGGTGCCGCCGCCGGCGACGATCTCCGCGCGCACCTCCTCGAGCTTGTCCACGTTGCGCGCCACCAGCAGCGGCACGCCGCCGGCCTCCGCCACCTTCAACGCGGTCGAGCGCCCGATCCCGGAGGAGGCGCCCGTGATCAGCACGTGCTTGCCATCGAGCGCCTGCTTGAGCGTGGCGCCGCGGCGCAACTGGTTGTCCATCTCGCGCTCCCAGTAGTCCCAGAGGCGTGGCAGGTAGTCGCGCATCAGCGGCGGTTGCTCCAGTGGCGTGCCGGCGAGCGCGTGTGCTGCTTCGCGGGTGTCGAAGCGCGGCACCAGCTCCATGTGTGCGAGTACCTCCGAGGGAATACCCAGGTCACGCAGCGCGAGGCTGCGCGCCTGGCGTAGCGGCGGCAGCGCAAACGCCAGCTTGAGCGGCCACTTCGGCAGCGGGTCGGTTAGCCGTTTGTCGATGTTCACCGCGAAGCGCGGCGCATGCGCGACAACGGCGAGCTCGTTGATCAAATCCTCCACGCGCTGCGGGCGGGGGTCGGTGAGGCTGAATGCTCTGCCGTCGAGCTTTGGCTCGTGGGCGATGTGCTCGAGGGCGCTGGCCACCCAGTCGACGGGCACGATGTTCGTGTAGCCGAGGTCCAGGCCAACCAGTGGAACCCACTCGGGCAGGATCTGGCGCATCCGCTGGATCGCCTTGAAGAAGTAGTACGGACCGTCGATCTTGTCCATCTCGCCGGTGATCGAGTCGCCGACGACGATCCCCGGGCGATACACCCGCCACGGCACGTACGGCTGCTCGCGCACGATCCGCTCGGACTCGAACTTGGTGCGGTGATACGGCGAGGGCAGCCGCTGCCCCTCGTCGAACATGTCCTCGCCGAAAACGCCCTTGTAGGTCCCGGCTACGGCGATCGAGGAGACGTGGTGCAGGCACTTGGCGTCGACCGCGCGCGCCAGTTCCACCGCGTGAGTGGTGCCGCCGACGTTGACCGCCGTGTTGCGCTCGGCGGGGGCGGTCATGTCATACACGGCCGCGAGATGGAAGAAGTGGTCGATCTTGCCGCGCAGCTCCTCGACCTGTTCGTTCTCGAGGCCCAGCAGTGGCCTGCGCAGGTCCCCGATCACCGGCTTTACACGCTCGGCGGCAGCGGCACCCGCTGTCATGCTCCAGCGCTCGATCAGGTCATCCAGCCGACCGGTTGAGCTGTCGCGCACGAGCACGTACACATCGCCCTGGCGGTTTGCCAGCAGCTGCTCCACCAGCCGGCGTCCGATGAAGCCGGTCGCTCCTGTGACGAAGTAGGCCATCGCACAGCCGAGCATACCTTGAGGTGGGAGCTGGTGGGAGAGACATCTCTGGCCCGATGTGCTTTGCCGGAGGCGATCTTCCCGACGACGACTGCGCGCGCCAAAGACAATCTCCGTAGTAGTCGACCGATTTGATCCGGTGGTCGCGCTCGGTCTGCGCGAGGACTGCGTTCGTGCTCTGGTTCCTGCTACGGCCTGTGTAGGAGGGCGGCTTCGACCCGGGCGAAGCCGTCTCTGATCTCGGTGCGCAGCTGGCGCAGTTCGCGCAATAGCGCGTCTGCGTTTGTGTTTGTCGATGTTCGCCCGGCGAGCGCGAGTAGCTCGACAGCTTCGGTGTCGAGGATCCGGGCTAGCCGTTCGATGACTTCATCGGACGGTGGTCCCTGCTCTCCGTTCTCGATACGAGAAAGATTGGCTGCGCTCATCGGCACTTGGTCGGCTACTTGGCGCTGGGTGAGCTTTGCTGCTCTGCGTAGTTGACGCAGGCGCGAGCCTACGGCGTGGGCTAGCTCGGCCTGGCTGGCTCGGGCGCTTGTCATCTGGCTTAGTTTCCGCGTGCCAGAGTCCACCCCTTGACGGCTTACGGTCGATCGCACTCTGGTACGCCGGCCCGTAAGTCCGGATCGACCGAGCTGCCAGCGGAGAGTTGGCGCGTTTCAGACAGGAGTCAGAGACGCATCTAGACAATCTTGCCTGGCATCTAATACAAACTATCGCAATCAATCTGCGAATTGGGCGCATGTCTGTTTCTTCTAGTCAACAGTAGGGGTTCTCGAATGAAGCTCGGCGTGCGACGTTTGGTGGCCTGCATGCTCTGTTGCGGAGCAGGGCTGGCGGTCTCGCCGGTGGTTGCGCTGGGGGAAGGCTCGCCGCCCGTTGAAGGGCTTGGTGCGCTTGCATCGCATGGGAGTGCTCTGGTTACCTCGGGGTCGCCGGCTGAGGGCGAAGAGCTGAAGGCGCAGGAAGAAGCAGAGCTGGCGAACCCAAATGCGGTGGCTGAACGCGAAGCTTCGCAGACGAAGTTCGAGGGCCTCGATGCCGAACAGGCGGCCAATCTGGCTGGAGAAGCGTTCCCGGCGATCGTCAATGATCCTGCGGGTGGTCCGCCACAGCTGCTTGAAGGTCATCGGATCACTGGTTTCCTGTCTGTTGATGCCGCTTCGATCGAACTTCCCGAAGGACGGCATGGTGTTCTGGAATCGTTGGCGCCGATGGCGACCGAACTCGCGCCGGGCCAGCTCACGCCGATTGACCTGGGGTTGAGCGCTCACGGAAGCTCTTACCAGCCCACGACTCCGGCTGTGCCGGTGTCGATTCCCAAGCAGTTGAGCGCGGGCGTGTCGCTGTCGAAGATCGGCGTGTCGTTGACACCCGTCGGTGACGGTGGCTCGCCCTTGAGCGGGTCGGAAGGAACGCTCGATGGGGCCAGCGTGTTCTACGCGAACACCCAGACCGATACGGACATGCTCGTCAAGCCGACGACGCTCGGGTTCGAGACGGATACGTTGCTGCGTTCTGTGAGCAGCCCGCAGCAGCTGTCGTTCAAAGTGGGACTCCCACAAGGCGCAAGTCTCGTGCAGGCAAGCGATGGGTCGGGCACGGTACAGATCATGGACATGGGTGTGGCGGTTGCGACGGTGCTGGCGCCAAGCGCGCGCGACGCCGCGGGCACGGTTGTGCCGGTATCGGTCGATGTATCCGGAAATACGCTCACGTTGACGGTGGACCGTCAGGCCGGCGAATACCAGTACCCGATCGCGGTGGACCCATACGTCAAGGAAGATGAACAGCTCACCGGCTCAGGCAAGCCGACGAACTGGAAGTTTTGCGTGAACTACTCAACGTATTGCGAGCATGAAGAAGGTCCGTTCAAGTCGACGGGTTGGGGCGGCGAAGCTCTGGTCGATCAGGCGCGCAGCAAATATGCCGCTAACGAAACATCTGCGTTTGTGTATCAAACGCAGGGCGAATCGCACATCTTCCGTATAAACACAAAACGGCGGGGGAAAATGCGGGCGCGAACATCGAGAGCGTGCTTCAGTTCGTGGGCGTGAAAGAAAAAGAAGGAAAACAAGAAGAAAGCATCGAAGCGACTAAAACTCTGTCGGTGAACTCAAACTATAACGACCGGGAAGCTAGTGGCGCTGAATTGTGCGCGCTAGAAAGTTGTGCGACATCGGGCGGCACGCCACACAACATCGTTCGGCTTCAGCAGACAGCTACGGGCTCGGGGGAACATTTCTCTGACACGATGTGGTCGGCCGATGTGGAAATCGCGCAAGAAAAAGGCCCCGAAGAACCCACGTTCAACACCACAAGCCCGGAAATCGCCGGTAGGGAAAATGTTATGGACCCGGAAAACATTCTGCACGGGAAACATCTCGGCTGGCTGTCTGCAAACAGCGGCACGTTCGAAACTCGTGACAAGGATCCGGGGATCGGGATCAGCCTGTTCGAAATAAGGATGCTAGAACAGGGCTATGGCTATGAACACCAAGTGCTGTTGCACCAATTCTTTGAAGAAGGCAAGTGTTCGGGCATACAGTGCTTCCCTGAAATCCACGAAATTATGACGTACAACACAAAAATGCCGAATGGTGAAAACACGGTCGGGGTAACTGCGAAAGATCTCGCCAGCTATGGTGCAACGAATTGGGGCGATAAAATTAAAGTCGACGACACCCCGCCCTACGATCTGGCACTCACCGGCTTGCCATCGAATGGCGTGATCAGTGAAGCACAGTATCACCTGCAGGCACGTGCCACAGACGGCACCGCTCCCATCACGAGCTCAGGCGTCAAGAGACTTGAAATCGGCGTCGAAGGATATGCGATCCCCGGTGGGAAAGTGGGAACGTGCACGCCGGGTCCTTGCACGGCGACCGGGGAATGGACGATCAACGGCGAAACATTCGGGGCTGGCAAGCATACGCTTACTGTGGTCGCCGAAGATTACGCAGGGAACGTCGAAAAAAAAGAATACACCTTTACGGTGCGCCACGCTGGCGCTATGTCCGTCGGCCCGGGTTCTGTCGATCCGATCACGGGTGCCCTGCATCTCAGCGCGAGTGACGTGTCGATCGGCGGTGGCTTTGGCTCGCTGGGTCTCTCACGCAGTTATGACTCGCGCCAGTTGACCGCGGGAGCTCAAGGGTCGCTTGGGCCACAGTGGAAACTCAGCATCAGCGGCTCGCAGGAAATCGAACAGGAGCCCACTGGCAGCGTGACATTGGTCTCCGCGAGCGGTGGCCGTACGACGTTCGAACCCAATGGAAAAGGTGGGTTCATCTCCCCGAAGGGCGATGAAAGCCTGGTGTTGGAAGCTGAAAAGGAAGGCGAAAAAGTCAAGCGCTATCTGTTGAAGGATCCCGCGCAGGGGACAACGGTCAAGTACACCCAACTCGGTAGCGAAGGCCCGTGGGTGATCGAAAGCAGCGAAGATGCGCTTTCGAAAACAAACGGCGAAAAACAGGTCATCGAATGGGAAAGGCTTGAAGGCGTCACCAGGCCCAAGCTGGCGCTAGCGCCCGCCCCTACAGGGGTAACGTGTGCGCCGACAGTAAAAAACCCGGAAGAACTGGCAGTCGGCTGCCGCGCGTTGAGCTTCACGTATGCGACGGAAACGACTGCGACTGGTGAAGCTCCCAGCGAATGGAAAGCATATAAAGGTAGGCTCGAGAAAGTAGCGTTCACTGCTGCGAACAAATACAAATCGATGGAAACGCGGACGGTCGCCGAATATTCGTACGACAAACAGGGGCGTTTGCGGGCAGAGTGGGATCCGCGCATCTCGCCGGCTCTGAAGACGACATACGGCTATGACGCAGAAGGCCATGTGGTCGCAGTCAATCCACCGGGCCAGGAGCCCGCGCTGCTCCACTACGGTACGACTGCGAGCGATCCGAGCGCAGGACGGCTGCTATCGGTCACGCGACCGCCAGCGGGCACGTCAAGCCAGCTCAAAGAACAAAACGCAAAGGCCATGCCCACAAACGAATCGCCGCCGACGTTGTCGACTACGAGCCCGGCAATAGGAGCCACGCTGAGCATCTCCTCGAACGGGACCTGGTCCAACAGCCCGCTTGCCTACAGCGATGCCTGGGAGGACTGCTACACCCGCGAATCCAAAGAAACGTGTACGGCGATCCCCGGCGCCGTCAACAGCACGTATACGCCACAGGCGCGCGACGCTGGATACACGCTAAGGGCGCAGGTGACAGGCGTGAACGCCGACGGAACGACGAGCGCCGAAACCACGGCGACCAGTGCCGTGGGCGGGGTGGCGCCTGCGTATCTGCGCAAGTTTGGGGAAAAAGGCACGAGCGAAAAAGGCCAGTTCAACGCCCCAGTCGCTACCGCGATCGACCACACCGGCAATGTGTGGGCCGTCGATCACAACAACAACAGGATCGAGGAGTGGAGCGCGACCGGCACATGGCTACATACGTACGGCAAAAAAGGGACAGGGGAACTGCAGTTCGAAAGCCCGGAAGGCATCGCCGTCAACACCAGCGAATCCAGCCCTTCGTTCGGCGACGTATACATCGCGGACAAGGGCAACAACCGCATCGAGGAGCTCAACGCAGAAGGCAAATACGTCCGCTCTTTCGGCGTCAAAGGCAAAGCGCCTGGTCAGCTGAGCGAACCTGAGGGAGTCGCCGTCGTGCCGGCCGGTACGCTCACTGCGTCTAGCAGCGGCGAGGTCTGGGTCGGCGACTCCGGAAATGACCGTGTCGACGAGTTCTCAGAAACCGGAGAATACATTGGGTCGTTCGGCAGCGAAGGGTCCGGTGAAGGCCAGTTCAAAGCCCCTGATGGCATCGCGTTCTCCGGCGAATACGCCTACGTCGTCGACTCGGGCAACGACCGTGTTCAGAAGTTCTCGCTGTCGGGAGCGTACATCGCTCAGTTTGGGTCCAAAGGCACCAGCAACGGCCAGTTCGAAACTCCTTATGGCATCGCCACGGAATCGGTTTCGGGTGACCTTTACGTGGCGGACCAGGCCAACAACCGCCTCCAGGAGTTCAGCCCCGCCGGCACGTTCATCGTTGCTTACGGCAAAAAAGGCGAAGGCAGCGGCGAATTCTCGAGTCCTGCCGGGATGGCAGTCAACGCCGCAGGCGACGTCTACGTCGCCGACACCGGCAACAATCGCGTGCAGGAGCTCGAACCGAAGTACTCGACGAACAACCCGCTGCCCGAACCACCAGCGCTTGGAACGAGCGATGTAAGCACGATCGACTACAACGTTCCGCTGTGGGGCGAAGGCGCCCCCGACACGACCGCAAAAACCGCCGCGGAAAAGAAGACCGAACTGGAAAAATGGGGTCAGACGGACGACCCTGCCGAACCGGTCCCCGGTGAGCCGCTCGCGACAGCGGTCTTTCCCCCTGATGAACCGATGGGCTGGCCGGCAAAGGACTACAAACGCGCGGCAATCACCTACATGGACGAACTCGGCCGCACCGTCAATCGCGCCTATCCCTCGGGTGGAATCGCGACGAGCGAATACAACGAATACAACGACGTAATCAGGAGCCTAGGGGCCGATAATCGCGCGGCTGCGTTGAAAGAAGGCGCAAAATCCAGGGAAGCCTCTGAACTGCTCGATACAAAAAGTAAATATAACGGCGAAACGAAAGAAGAAAAAGAAGAGGAAGAAAAATATGGGCCAGAAGGTGCGCCGGGCACGCGGCTACTCGAAACCATCGGTCCTCAACATACGATCAGACTAGCCGGCACGACCACCGAAAAGCAGGCCCGAAACCATGTAGAATATACATACGGGTCGCATTCAGTCGGGGGCGAACAAATCTACCTGGTGACTGACAGTAGAGACTGGGCAGAGTACGAAGGCAAAGAAGCCGAATCCCGAAGAACATCAACCTCATATTCCGGGCAGGAAAGCCTCGGTTGGCTGTTGCGCAAACCGACATCAGTTACGACCCATTTCAAAAATGGTGGGACCCTGACCCACGGGACCATCTATGAACTCAGCACGGGCAATGTGATCGAAACGCGGGCACCCGCATCAGAAGGCTCGTCCACCAGTGGCACACGGGACGACATAAAACAGTGGGGTTCTGTGGGCAAAGGCAACAGCCAGTTCGAGAGCCCGAAAGGTGTGGCTGTCGCTTCTAACGGTGATATCTACGTGGCAGACGGGGGAAACTCGCGAATCCAGGAGTTTTCACCTACGGGAGCGTACATAACGCAGTGGGGCTCTAACGGGGCGGGTAACGGGCAGTTCGAAGGTCCGAAAGGCGTGGCAGTCGCATCGAACGGTCATGTTTACGTCGTGGACTCTGGTAACAGTCGTGTAGAGGAGTTCTCCGCGACGGGAGAATACATAACAAAGTGGGGCTCCGAAGGGGCGGGTAACGGGCAATTTGAGGACCCAGAGGGCATTGCCGTCGCTCCTGACGGAGATGTGTACGTGACGGATGGGGAAAACCAGCGTGTGCAGGAGTTTTCCGCGACGGGAGAATACATAACGAAGTGGGGTTCTGTGGGCACAGGTAACAGCCAGTTCGAGAACCCGAAAGGTGTGGCTGTCGCTTCGGATGGTGATGTATATGTCGTGGATTCTGGTAACGCGCGGGTTGAGGAGTTCTCGCCGACAGGCGAATACATCACACAGTGGGGCACACGGGGAACAGGCAACGGGCAATTCAAAGAACCGTATGGCATAGCGGTCACGGGCGCTGACGTCTACGTCTTGGACAAAGGTAATTCCCGCGTAGAGGAGTTCTCCGCTTCTGGCACCTATCTGTCGAAGTTCGGTACGGAAGGAACGGGGAACGGCGAGCTGAAAGCTCCGACATACATAGCTGTCACTGGAGGCGGGAACGTGCTGGTGGCCGACTCCGGCAACGAGAGGCTGGAGGAATGGGGTCCGGGCAAAACAGACGCGCACGACAGCCAGGCGATCTACTACTCGGCGGCCGCGAACACGACGGCGCCAGCCTGCGGGCTGCACCCGGAATGGGCGAACCTGCCATGCCAAAGCCAACCCGCCGTACAGGCACCGAACAGCCTCCCCGAACTGCCGGTCGTGACCGACACATACAACATGTGGGACGAGCCCGAAACAGTGAGCGAAAAATTCGAATCGACCACCCGCACCAAGAAACTCACGTACGACAACGCCGGACGGGTGCTCACAAACGAAGAGACAGCCTCGCCCGCGACAGACACCGCATTGCCGAAAGTCACCGACAAATACAACTCGGAAACCGGTGAGATGACCGAACAAAGCACGACGTCCGGAGAAACCACCAAGACAATCAAAAGCGTCTACAACACACTTGGCCAGCTGACCGAATACACTGACGCCACCGGCAACACGACGCAGTACACCTACTCCGGTCCTGCGAACGACAACCAGGTCGAAGAAGTGAACTACGGCGACAAAAAGGGCTCACAAATATACTCCTACAGCCCGACGAGCATGCAACTCGAAAAGCTTCTGGACCTCGGTCCGGAAGGCGGCGCTGGCGCCGGGACGTTCACCGCGAGCTACGACGTCGAAGGCAGAATGACGAGCGAGACCTACCCCAATGGCATGGCCGCCAAGTACACGTATAATCCGGCCGGCGAAGCGACGGGCATCGAATACGAAAAGACGACGCACTGCACCGAACACTGTGTTTGGTTCAGCGAAACGGTGGCCCCCGCGATTCATGGGGAAACGCTCGCTCGCACCAGTACGCTCGCCAAAGAGGAATACACCTATGACGAAGCCGGACGGCTGACCCAGGTCAACGAAACCCCGGCCGGCAAAGGCTGTAAAACCAGGATCTACGCCTACAACGAAGAATCCGAGCGCACAAGCGAGACGACGCGCGAATCCGCGACCGAAACATGCGCAACATCAGGCGGCACCGAAGAAAAACACACCTACGACACCGCTGCTCATCTGACCGACACCGGCGTTGAATACGAAATTTTCGGCAACGAGACGAAGATCCCTGCCGCTGACGCTGGCGAACACGAAATCGCGGCGAGCTTCTACACCGACAACCAGGTCGCTAGCCAGAAACAAAACGGCGAGACAACGAACTACATCTACGACCCAGCAGGCCGCACCGAAACCACCGTTTCAGAAGGCACGACGAAAGCGAGCGTGGTCGACCACTACGCGGGTCCCGGCGAAGCAGTCTCGTGGACAAGCGAAGAAGAAGGCAAAAAATGGACGCGCAACATCCCCGGCATCGACGGTACGCTAACCGCCGTCGAAATGAACGGCGAACCAGCCGTGCTACAGCTCCAAGACCTAGTCGGCGACATCGTGGCGACTGCGGCGAAGAGCGAAACCGAAACCAAACTACTGTCTACCTACAACAGCACCGAGTTCGGCGTGCAGATCAACGGCACCCCACCAACGAAATACTCTTGGCTCGGTGCCAGCGGACTGTCGACCGAACCAGCATCCGCGGCGACCGCGTCCGGCGGATCTAGCTACGTGCCGCAGCTCGGGATGCCTCTACAGACCCAGCCGATCGGATCGCCCGGCGCTTTCCCGAACGGCTCATACACAGGCGGCCTATACGTCACCACCCTAGAACCATGGGTCAACCAGTCAATCGGCGCCTGGGGCGCCGGCGGCACCGGGCGCGAAGCATCCCGACAAGAAGCCGCAAGGATAGAAGCCGCGAAAAAGATAGCCGAAGCCACATGCACGCTCGCCAGCTGCACAACCGTCAATGGGCCGGGAGAAGGGAACTGCGAAAGCAACTGCGAAGTGGAAGGAGGAGAAGGAGGCGGAGAAGTGGTGCTCGGGACGATCACATTCGAGCCCGAAGGGACTGGAGCGCATGCGGCCGACTGGATTGGGTGCGAGGTGGGCGAAAGAAATGGACTCCCACACGCATCAGGACACAACCCTGGGTCTGTGAATTGGGTCGTCTTTTTGAGGTGCACGGGGATTGTTCTCAATGTAGAGATGCGCTTGGCCCTATTTTGGGAAGGCGAAGAAAGCAGCGAAACGGGTTACGTCTATAAGGGCGACACGGCGTCTGCGAGACAGAACGTCACCGCTACGTGTTTGAGTGGCTGGTATACAGGCTGGGTGTCCGTGCACTTCACCGCCCCGCCGGGCTATCGGGGGCAGACGAAATTCCAGGGCTGGTCCAAAGCCTCTCGTTACGTAAAATGCTGACGTGAGAGATGACGCTTTGATCGGTGGACACGACGGATCGGAGACGGCGCTCGCGAGTCGTATCGATGAACTAGACGCTGAGTCGCGGTTCAGTAGTGGTTGGTCGAGCGATGGTACGTCTATCGTGGAGGGGCATGCAGCTGCCCGACTTGCGCATTTCGTCGAGGTTATGGACAGATGGACGGATGCATTCGTCGAGATTGAGGTCGGCGCATGTGCGACCATCACGCCAGCGGTAGCCGATGCGATGACAGATCGCAGCAGTCTCCTTGCGGAAATCGAGCGATTCGATCCGACTCTTGTCATTGGCCCAATGCAGCGGACTAGACAGCATTGGGCGCCGAGTGGTCCGCCGGCTTTCAACGGGGAGCCGCCGAGCCGGCGACGCTTTATTGCACCACTGGTCGATCAACCGGTATCGGTCAAGCCGTCCGGTGTCGGTCTGTATACATCCACGGTGACTGTCGCAGGAGCCTCTATGTGGAGAGCATTGCTCGGACTGTACTGCTCGAGTGCGCACGCGTTGCCACGGTATACGTGGGAGCTGGAGGTGGATGCTGATATCAAAGTAGCCGAGATCGTCAGCGTAAGCAAGTGGGTGGACTTTGTGTGCGCATATCCTCGATACAGCGAAGATGGCGGCCCATCCTCCCGCTCGGCTAGGATCGCAAGCGCGTACCCTGACTCAGTGGGGACTGCGCGCAAGCACTCCGACTGGGGGAGCGTCCCGTGGGTGTACCCCGACTGGGCGAGCGTAGCGCGGGAGTTTGATGCGGTGCACATAACCCTGCCTGCCATCGCGGGGTCGCAGGGGTTCCATTTCGAGACACCGAAAGGGGTGATCCCGCCGGCATTCTGGGACGTTGAGACCACCTTTTGGTTGAGATGGTGTTTCTCGGGTGTGCGACTTGTGGAGACGGAGGGAGAAGATGATCTCGATACGCAATAGGCGCGAGATGATCGTAGCCGCCGCGCAAGTGCCGTATGTTGCGCTTGGGCATCGCGAGCTCGCGCCCAGCTCGAGAAGGCCCCGTGACAAGGCTCTGCATGTCCTTCAACGAAAGATCGCCAAGGGAGGAGCTAGTGAGCCGACTGCCATCTCATAGGTCGTCGCACACACGAGGAGTCAGGGTTTCTCGTGTGCTGGGCATGCTGACTGTGCTCGTCGCTGTAGCGCTCGCCTTCGTTCCGGGCGCGTTGGCTGCCGAAACCGGGCAGATCGCTGGGCGGGTTACGTTCCCGGGTGGTGGTGTGCCCGTGCAGGTCAGTGATGTCGATGTTTGCGCGTACTCGGGCGGAGGTGAGGTGAGCGCGTGTGCGAACCCCGATTCGTTTAGCGGCGAATACGCAATTGAAGGGCTCGCGGCCGGTGAATACAAGGTTGGCTTTGCCAGTGAGGGCCTCGACCTGTTGGGCCAGTATTATGACGACAAGACTTCGCTATCGCAAGCCGAGCCGGTGTCGGTCACGGCGGGGCAGACGACTCGTGAAGTCAACGCGGAACTGCACACGGCCGGGAAGATCGCGGGTCGTATCACGAATGCGGCTACGGACACTCCAATCGAAGGTATCCAGGTGTGTCTCGAACTGAGCGTGTTCGTGACCTGCGAATGGACCAACGCCAACGGCGAATATACGATCGGGGAACTGGCGAGTGGCGAATACACGCTGGGGCTCACCTCCCCGGAAAATATCGACTACTTCCTCGACAAGTTGACTGGTGTGTCGGTTTCTGCGGGGCAGGTCACGTCCGGGGTGGATGTGGGGTTGATCGAAGGCGGCCGTATCACGGGCCAGGTGACAGACGCGGTCACAGGCGAACCGATCGAAGATGCTGAAGCGTGCGCGCGTGAAGTTGGGGGAAATGGAGAACAGTGCGGGACGGCGAACGCCGACGGCGAATACACCATTCTCCGGTTGAACGGCCAGTACAGGGTCGAATTCCGCTCCCCCGGAGGCGGCTACTTGGCGCAATTCTACGGTGGCGAGCCTCCAGTCGAAGATAACCGGCTCGTGTTCTCGCCATCCCAGGAAGTGTCGATCACCGCTCCGGGCACGGTCTCAGGGATCGATGCTGTGCTGCAGCCGGGGACTTTTGTGGAACCAGTCAACACGTCCCCGCCCGCGCTCTCCGGCACGGCTATCGTCGGTAGCGTGCTGTCGTGCTCGCCCGGGTTGTGGACTGGTGATCCCGCGCCGGCGGCGTTCACGTACAGGTGGTTGCGGGACGGCGCCTCGATCACGGGCCCCACAGCCGCAGAAAGCAGCTACACGGCGCAGAGCGCCGATGAAGGGCACAGCGTCTCGTGCGAGGTCTACGCGACGAACGCCGCAGGGGGCAGACAGATCGGTGCGGGCCAGGCCCTCAGTGCGAGCGTGACGATCGGCCCGAGCGTCTCGACCGGCTCACCGCCAGGTGGATCGGGTGGTGCAGGCGGGACGACGCCTCCGGCGGAAACCATGACCGGCGCACTCGGCTCGACTCCGCTTCTGCGGGTGGCCCCGCTCATCACCCTCATGGCTTCAAGGCTCGTGGTGTCCGGCGGCACGGCACCTGTCGGTGTCGAGTGTCAAGCCGCTGCCTGCCGAGGATCGATCGAGCTGACCGTGAAGGTTTCGGCGAAGGACGGCGGTGGCAAGACGGCGGTTGATCGCAAGGCCACGCTCGTGCTCGCAACGGGCTCGTTCTCGCTGGCGGAGAGCAAGCAGGGTACTGTCGTCTTGCGTTTGACGGCTGCGGGCAGGAAGCGGCTGGCTCACGCCAGCAAGCACCATCCCATCCCAGCGAAGCTCACCCTATCTATAAGGGGCGGGAAGACGGCGACCAGGTTAGTGCTGGCCGTCTAAGGAAGCCAAAAGCCAGTCGTCCACGCAGGGGGGCTTGCCGGAGTGGGACCTTCCTGTCCTTGACGGCTTGGGCTACGCCGTAGCCGACGATCTGTCCGGCGTGTGTGGAGGGACGTTCGCGCTCCCCATCGACGCCCTGGTCACGCGTGCTCCTGGTGAATCCGGGCCTCAAGCCAGGTTGATCGTGCGGCGTGGGCGTCAGCACCCCGGAGCGCAGCTATCGTTGACCGACCACAACGGATGTCGCTTCCAAGCGATCCTCACCGACCAGACCGACCCCGACATGGCTGTCCTGGAGTGCCGCCGCCGCCAGCCGCCCAGCTGAGGCCCGAAGTCTCGCGTGCAACGCCGCTGCTCTGTGAGTCTCGGAGTTCGAGTCGGCGTTCGCTTCGTCGATACCCAATCCGACCAAATGTGACCGAAGTGTGCCAAGGTTGTGCACACCAAGTTACAATCAATATATGGCCATTGACCTCTACTAAATACATGCGATGGTGCTGAATGGTGAGACGAACAACAATCAACTTGGATTCGGAGCTGGTGGCGGACGCACGTGAGGTGCTGAAGACGCGAAACACCACCGACACCGTGCATGACGCGCTGCGTGATGTGGTTCGGCGCGACCGCCTGCAGCGGTTGACGGAATGGGAGCTGGAGGGGCTGACGCTCGAGGGCATCAAGGAGATGCGTCGTTCACGTGTGGAAACGAAGCCATGGGGCAGGCTCGTCGAGCCGTGATGCAGCTGGCCGACACGACCGCGTGGCATCTGTCGCGCCGCGTGCCAGAGTTGCGTGCGCAATTCGATCAGAAGGTGCTCGGAGGGATCCTTGGCACCTGTCAGATGGTTGCGTTGGAGTTGCTGCAGAGCACTCGCAACGGGCATGAGTTCGACGGGCGCAGGGTGCAAATGGCCGAACTGCCTCAATGCTCAATCGCTGCCCGCGAGTGGACACGCGCGATCGAGGTCTACCGGGAGCTGGCTCACCAAGTCGGTGCCCACCAGCGCAGCGTCGGCCACGCAGACCTGCTGATTGCGGCGGCCGCGGAGTCAGCGGGCGTCGAGCTGCTGCACTACGACGAGGACTTCGATCGCATCGCCGCGATCACTGGTCAGCCGACGTGCTGGATCATGCCCCGCGGCAGCCTTTGAGCGTCCCGTGTCCCGCCAGTCAAGCGAAGCTGATCAGGCGCCCGCGCCTGCGCCGCCGCGTCCCTCACCAGCGGCGAACCGCGCGGCCCCGCGTGCGCCATCTTCGAACACTTCCGGGCCGTGCTTGGCCTCCAGCTCCAGAGCATCGGCTAGCGGCATCCCGAACCCTTCGATCGCGGCGAGGCGGTCGGCGAGCATCGTGCGTTGGGGGAAGCGAGCGAGTCCCTCGGCGAGCTCGAGTGCACGCTCGAGGTGTTTCCCAGGTGCCACCACCTCGGTGAGCAATCCTATGGACAGCGCCTCAGGCGTGTCGATGATGCGCCCGGTGAGGATCAGGTCCAGCGCACGGCCAAGGCCCACGATGCGGGGCAGGCGCTGGGTGCCGCCGTCGATCAGCGGCACCCCCCAGCGCCGCTCTGGGTAGCCGAGCTTGGATCCCTCGGTGGCGATTCGCAGATCGCACCACAGCGCCAGCTCGAGGCCCCCGGCCAGGCAGAAGCCGGAGATCGCCGCGATCGTCGGCTTGGAAGGCGTCAGGCGGGTGAAGCCCATCGGCCCCTCAGCGCTCATCAGCCGCTCCACCATCGTGTCCGTCGCCTTCAGGTCGGCGCCCGCGCAGAACGACACCCCGCCGGCTCCCGTCAGCACCATCACCCGCGCGTCGTCGTCCTCCTCGAAGCGCAGGTAAGCCTCGTGCAGAGCCGCCGCGGTGATGCCATCCACGGCGTTGCGCCGGTGCTGGCGGTCGATCGTGACGATCGCCGCCGCGCCGCGGCGCTCATAGCCGACGGCGTCCGGTCCAGCGCCGGCCATCGGACCGCTGATTACCAGCCGCCGCGCCAGCGTGCGTTGCTCAGGAGCGCCTTTTTTGCGGCCTTGCGTGCGTCCTTGCGCTTATCCAGATGGCCCTGCAGCATGCTCATGAGGAACACGAACGTCGGGAAGAAGATGATCAGGATGAAGCCCGTGTCGACGATGGCTTTGTCTGTTGTGGCTCCGTAGAAGCCACGCCCATCGTTGAACGCGCTCGCGGCAGGTGCAAGCACCAACAACGCGAGCAGCGCGAGCGGGACGAGTGTTGCGAGCAGACGTTTGCGCATCGGTCGCGGCGATCCTATCGAAGCCAACGGAGGGTCGTATCTGTGCCATGCGCCTACCATCAGCAACCGATGGCTCTACTGATCGCATCTGATCTGCACAAGGACATGGCTGGCAAGCCGCTGCTGCGCGGCGTGTCGTTCAAGCTCGAGCGCCGCGAACGGATGACGATCGCGGGACGCAACGGCGCGGGCAAGACGACGCTGCTGCGGATGCTCGCCCGCGAGACGTCAATCGACCGCGGCGAGCTGAGCGTCGCCAAGGGCGTGCGCATTGCGCTGCACGACCAGCGCCCACCGCGCGAGCGGGGGATGGCGTTGCGTGACTACCTGCTGTCGGGTTGCGCGGAAGAGCTGCAGATCGAGGCTGACCTCGGCAAGCTCGAGCAGAAGATGGCCGCCGGCGCGAGCGACGAGGCCACATACGCCCGCTATGCGGACGCGCAAGCGCGGCTCGAGTCCCGCGGCGGTTACCTGTGGCGCAATCGCGCGACCGCGATGGCCCACGGCCTGGGGTTCCGCGAGGCCGACCTGGATCGTCCCCTGGACACGTTCTCCGGAGGTCAGCTCACGCGTGCTTCGCTTGCTCGCGCGCTTGCCACCGGCGCGGACGTGCTGCTGCTGGACGAGCCCACCAACCACCTCGACATCGAGTCGCTTGAGTGGTTGGAGCAGACGCTCGTGGATCTCGACGCGGCTGTGGTGCTGGTGGCACACGATCGCTGGTTCCTGGAGGCGGTGGGCACAGCCGTGCTCGAGCTCGAGGCCACGCGCTCGCGCTTCTTTGCCGGCACCTGGCACCAGTGGCGCCGCGAACAGGCGGCGCGGGAGATGGCGCTGGGCAAGTCGATCGACAAGCAGCAGGCGGAGATCGAGCGCATGGAGCGCTTCATCGAGCGCTTCCGCTACAAGGCGACTAAGGCCAAACAGGCGCAGTCGCGCGTGAAGAAGCTGAACAAGATCGAGCGCATCGAGCGTGACCCGCGCGATGGCAAGGGCTTGGAGTTCGCGTTCTCCGCGCCCGAACGCTCGGGACGGGTGATCTTCGAGCTGCTGGACGGCCGTATCGAGATCGGAGACGAGCATTTGGTGCTGCTCGACCACGCGGAGCTGTGGCTGGAACGCGGCGAGCACGTCTCGCTGGTGGGGCCGAACGGCACCGGCAAGACCACCCTGATCGAGACGCTCGCAGGCCGCAGGCCGCTGGCGGCGGGCAAGCTCAGTACGGGCCATAACGTCAAGGTCGGCTACCTATCCCAGCACGCCGACGAGCTCGGCGCCGGCGGCCCCGCTGAGCAGAGCGTCGTGGAAGCGACGCAGCGCGCCACCAATCTCAGCCCCGGCAAGGCGCGGGCGCTGCTGGGGCGCTTCCTGTTCTCGGGGGAGGACGCGGACAAGCCGCTGAGCGGGCTTTCCGGTGGCGAGCGCCGGCGCCTGTCGCTGGCGGTCCTCGTCCACTCCGGCGCCAACGTGCTGATCCTGGACGAGCCCACCAATCATCTCGACATCGAGAGTCGCGAGGCGCTCGAGGACGCGCTGCGCTCGTTCACCGGTGCGATCCTGCTTGTCTCCCACGATCGCGCGCTGCTGGACGCGGTGGGCACGCGCACGGTCGCCGTCGAGGAGCACTCGCTGCACAGCTACGAAGGCGGCTGGCCCGAGTACGTGCGTGTGCGCGATGAGCGCCGTGCCGGAGCGTCGGGGCGTGGGGGAAAGCTGGATGCGACGCAGGCCCTCTCGTCCGCGCCCGTCGCTGGAGCGGGTGCGGGTAACGGCTCCGCACACGCTGTCAACGGGCGTGCGACCGGCGCGCAGGCACCAGCACCGACAGGCAACGGGGCAGCCAAGAAGAAGTCCAAGTCCAATGACGGGGGGCCGTCGAAGAATCGGCTGAGCGCGCAGCAGAAGGCCGAGCGCGCGGTCGAAGAGGCGGAGGCGGCGCTCAGCGCGCTCGAAGCCGAGCTGGCGGATCCGGCGGCGTGGGCGACGCGCTATGAGGCGGCCAAGTCGGAAGCCCGCCACACGCGCTGTGGAGGAGGCGTACGCGTCGCTCGAGGTGCTGGTCGACTGACGTGCGCGCGGCTACTCTTTGGGTGTGAGCGAACAGCTCAAAAACGTGCGCAACGTGGCGATCCTGCTGGTGATCGCCGCTGCCGTGTTCTTCATCCCGGGGGGTGGACGCGCGGCGAGCACGTTCGCAACGGTGCTGTGGGTCGCGTTCGCGCTCGGCATCGGCTATCTCGGCTTGCGTTTCTACCGCGAACGCCGCATCTCGCTGCACAGTCTCGGCGACTACCACCGGGCGCTGCTGTATGGGGCAATTGCGCTGGCGGTGTTCGAGTGGGTGGGGCGTGAACGCATGTGGCTGACCAGCCTGGGGGAGCTTGCATGGTTCGTGCTGGCGGGGATCGTCGTGTACTCGCTGCTGGTGGTGTATCGCCAGTGGCGCTCCTACAACGCGTATTGAAAGCGCCGAGCGCCGTCACCGCGGCATGCCGGCCGGCACAGTGCGTGCCCGCGCTGGGCCTATCCTCGAAGTGATGGCGAGCACCGGCGAGCTGACGGGCATACAGGACGAGCGCGAGAGTCTCGCGGCGCAGCGGCGCGCGCTGCCCGACCAGCCCGGCGTGTATCTGTTCAGGGACGCGACCGGGCGTGTGATCTACGTGGGCAAGGCCAAGTCGGTGCGCAAGCGCGTGGCTTCGCACTTCGCCAAAGCCCAAGTGCCGAGCAGTCCCGGGCACGCGGAGATGGTTGCGCTGGTCGAGCACATCGAGTGTGTGGTGGTGGCCTCCGAGGCGGACGCGCTGCTTGCGGAGCAGAGCTTCATCAAGCAGTACCGCCCGCGCTTCAACATCCGCTTGCGCGACGACAAGTCCTATCCGTTCATAGCTATCTCCCTGGACGAGGACTACCCGCGGGTGTACTTCACGCGCGAGCGTCACCGGAGCGGTCGCGCTTACTTCGGGCCTTACTCCAACGCCAAGCGCGTGCGCAGCACGCTGGAGGTGCTCGCGAAGGTGTTCATGTTTCGTTCGTGCACCGGGCCGGAGCCGGGGCGGCGCAGCGGCAGCCCGTGCCTGGACTACTACATAAAGCGCTGCGGTGCTCCCTGTGTGGGCTACATCTCAAAGGAGGAGTACCGCGAGAGCATCGACGGCGTGATCGACTTCCTCAGCGGACGCTTCGCAGCGATCGAGCGTGACCTGGATCAGCGCATGCGCGCTGCAGCCGCCGAAGAAGAGTTCGAGCAGGCGACGATCGAGCGCAACCGCCTACAGGCAGTGCGCTCGCTGTTGGAGCGTCGCCGTGTGACGAGCGAGTCGGTGGGGACGTTCGATGCAGTCGCTGTAGCGCTCGATGGACGGGAGGCCAACGCGCAGGTGTTTCAGGTCCGCGACGGCGTGCTCTCCGACCGCCAGTCGTTCTACCTGGCGAATGAGGCCGAGCGGGAGCTGCCGGAGGTGGTGGAGGAGTTCATGCTCCAGTACTACGGCGGCGCGATGTCGATCCCGGCGCTACTGGTCGTGCAGCCGGAGATGGCAGCCCAGTCACCCGAAGCCCACACCGCGACCAGCCCACGCCCGGCTCTGGCGGATGCACTCGCGAGCAGGCGCGGCGGGCCGGTGGAGCTGCGTGCGGCCGAGCGGGGGGAGAAGCGCCGCATCCTCGAGCTGGCACGGCGCAACGCGTTGCTTGCGCTCGACCAGGAGCGGCTGCGCTCTGAGCGCCGCCGCCAGAGTCGCGTGGAGGCGTTGGAGGGTCTGCAACAGGCGCTCGGCCTGGACGTGCCGCCGGTCCGCATCGAGTGCTTCGACATCTCCAACCTCGGCGGCACGCACACGGTCGCCTCGATGGTTGTGTTCGAGGGCGGCGCGCCGAAGAAGTCCGACTATCGGCGCTTCAAGATCCGCACCACGGAGGGCGCCCCGGATGACTTCGCGTCGATGGCTGAGGTGCTCGGCCGCCGCTACGCCCAGTGGGAGCGTCAGGCGGACATCTCGCCGCACGACCCCGCCTATGACCAGAGCTTTGCCTCGCTGCCCAATGTGGTGGTGATCGACGGTGGCAAGGGCCAGTTGGCGGCTGGGCTGGGACCGCTGCAGGGCTTTCGCGAACGTGGTGTGGCGGTTATCTCGCTGGCGAAGCGGATCGAGGAGGTGTTCCAGCCTGGGCGCCGCGCGCCGCTGGTGCTCGATCACTCGACGCCTGAGCTGCAGTTGCTGCAGCGCGTGCGCGACGAGGCGCATCGCTTCGCGATTACCCACCATCGCGGCCGCCGCGACAAGGCGATGAAGAACTCGCTGCTGGATGGGCTGCCGGGCATCGGCCCGGCGCGAAAGCGCGCGCTACTGACGCACTTCGGCTCGCCCGAGGCGATCGTCGCGGCCTCCAGCGAGGAATTGCAGGCGGTGCCGGGGCTGCCCTCAAAGATAGGCAGAGACATCCACGCCTATCTCCACCGCGCTGGCTAAGTCGTTTTCAGCAAAGTGACACGCGTGTCCGTGTCGCGCGGCACAATGCAGACGATGGCCGTGATCAGGCCCCTGCGACCGCTGCGTGCCGCCAGTGGCAAATCCGGCAAGCCGGTGATCGAGTCACGCCTGCAGGACTTCGTTGTGATCACCGGGTTCTCCGGTGCGGGCAAGTCGACGGCGATGAACGTGTTCGAGGACGCTGGCTACTTCTGTGTGGACAATCTGCCGCCGGAGATGATCCGCTCGCTGGTGGAGCTGTTCGTGCACAAGGGCTCCAAGGTCGAGCGTGCGGCGGTCGTGTCAGACGTTCGCGGTGGCGTGTACTTCGAGGCGCTGCAGGCGGTCGTGGATGACCTGGACGCGCTTGGTCTCAGCCATCACGTGCTGTTCCTGGAGGCTGCTGAGCAGACGCTTGTGACGCGCTACAAGGAGACCCGTCGTCGTCACCCGCTGGCGCCGGAGGGCAGCATCGCGGCTGGCGTCGCTGCCGAGCGGGCGCTGCTCGAGCCGCTACGCGGTCGTGCGGATTTGGTGATCGACACGACCTCCATGTCGGCGGCGGCGCTGCGGGAGAAGATCGCCGAAGAGCTGCTGCCGCGCCAGGCGGTGGGACGCCTGGCGGTGACGTTCATGAGCTTCGGCTTCAAGCACGGTCCGCCGCGCGAGGAGGATCTCGCGTTTGACGTGCGCTTTCTGGCGAACCCGCACTACGAGCCGGAGCTGCGCGAGCTGACCGGTCTGGACGAGGCGGTGGTCGAGTACATCGACCGCGACGGGCGTCTGCAGCAGCTGTATGACAGGCTGCACCCGCTGCTGGACTTCCTGCTGCCGCAGTATGTCGCGGAGGGCAAGGCGCACCTGGTGATCGCGATCGGCTGCACCGGTGGGCGCCATCGCTCGGTGGCGATCGCCGAGCACCTCGCGGCGCGCTACCGCGACAACGATGATCTCGACGTAGCGGTCGCTCACCGGGATATTGGCAAGTCGCCCGGAAGCTCCTGAGCGCGCGGTTGAGCGACGTGCATGGCGCTCGCTTCGATGCCGGCCGTGGCGTTGGCCGCTTGGACGAGCTGGCGTGAGCTCAGTAGTTTGGCGAGTGGTCGGGTACACCACTCGCTGATAGCCTCCCCTGACACGCCGGGCGACGGAGCTTGACTCCTGAGGCCCGGCATCGTTCATTTTCGCTTCAGGAGGCAGTGAATGGCGGTACGCGTGGGCATCAACGGGTTCGGGCGGATCGGACGAAACGTGTTCCGCGCCGCGAAGGCTCGGGGCCCGGAGCTGGACGGCGAGATCGAGTGGGTTGCAGTCAACGACCTGACCGACTCGAGGACGCTGGCGCACCTGCTCAAGTACGACTCGATCCTGGGGCCCTACCCTGGCACCGTCGAGGATCGCGGTGGCTCCCTGATAGTGGACGGCAAAGAGTTGAAGGTATTGGCCGAGCGCGACCCCGGCGCACTGCCGTGGGGCGAGCTGGGGGTCGACGTGGTGATCGAGTCGACGGGGCTATTCACTGACCGCGACAGCGCGGCCAAGCACCTGGCGCAGGGCGCGAAGAAGGTGATCATCTCGGCACCAGCGACGAACCCCGATGCGACGGTGGTGCTGGGCGTGAACTTCGACGAGGTGTATGACCGCGACAAGCACGACGTGATCTCAAACGCGTCCTGCACGACCAACTGCCTGGCGCCGGTGGCGAAGGTGGTCAACGACACGGTCGGCATCAAGCACGGCCTGATGACGACGATCCACGCATACACAGCCGACCAGCGGCTGCAGGACCTGCCGCACAAAGACCTGCGCCGTGCGCGGGCAGCAGCGATCAACCTGATCCCGGCGTCTACGGGCGCTGCCAAGGCGATCGGCCTGGTGATCCCCGAGCTACAGGGCAAGCTGCACGGCTTCGCGGTGCGCGCCCCGGTGCCGACGGGCTCGGTGGTTGACCTGACGGTCGAGTGTCTCCGTGAGACGAGCGTTGAGGAGATCAATGCGTCGCTGAAAGCCGCTGCGGAGAGCGGCCCGCTGGAGGGGATCATGCAGTACACGGAGGACCCGATCGTCTCCAGCGACATCGTGCAATCTCCGTTCTCCTCGATCGTGGACTCGCAGCTGACGGCGGTGGTTGACGGCACGATGTTGAAGGTGGTGGCCTGGTACGACAACGAGTGGGGCTATTCCAACCGTGTCGTTGACCTGACGCAGAGGGTTCTGTGAGTAGACGATGGCGTCACGCCGGGCCACCTGTCGATCGGGCCTGCGCGGTGGTTCGGAGAATCAGCCGGGGGGTATCGTGAAGGAGCACGAACAGATCGGAGATAGTCGATGAGGAGCATTGACGACCTGGACGTGCACGGCAAGAGGGTGCTCGTGCGCGTCGATTTCAACGTTCCGTTGGATACGGACGCTGACGGTGAAGCGGCTGGCGGTGTTCCGCTGGTGAGCGACGACACGCGCATCGCCGCGGCGCTCGCGACGATCGAAGAGCTGCGCTCGGCAGGGGCACGGCTGGTGCTGATCTCGCATCTGGGCAGGCCCAAGGGCAAACGCGTGCCAGAGCTGTCGATGGCACCCGTCGCCGATCGCCTGCGTGAGCTGACGGGAGCGAAGGTCACGCTGGCACCCGCGGTGATTGGCGATGAGGTGACGGCGCTGGCGGACGAACTTCGCGACGGGGAGATATTGGTGCTGGAGAACGTGCGCTTCGAGCCGGGGGAGGAGGCCAACGATCCGGAGTTCGCCAAGGAGCTGGCGGCCCTGGCCGATCTGTATGTGGACGACGCGTTCGGTGTGGCGCACCGCGCGCACGCGAGCAACGAGGGCGTCACGCACCTCTTGCCGAGCGCCGCGGGACGACTGCTGGAACGGGAGGTGAAGACGCTCACGGGCATCCTTGAGAACCCCGACCATCCGCTGGTGGCGATCGTCGGTGGCGCGAAGGTGGCAGACAAGATCAGGGTGATCGAGCGCTTCCTGGCGGTGGCCGACGTGGTGATGATCGGCGGCGCGATGTGCTTTCCGTTCCTGTGCGCGCAGGGGCACACGGTGGGAACGTCGTTGTGCGACGACGAGGATGTGGAGCACGCGCGCAGCGCGCTCGAGCGTGCGAGCGACACGCACGATCCACAGCCGGGACGAGCGCGCCTGCTGGTGCCGCACGATCTGGTGATCGGCAAGAGCTTGTCGGCGGATGCGGAGCACCGGGTGCTCGACGGGGTGGAGGTGCCGGCGGGCTGGATGGGTCTTGACATCGGACCCAAGACGGCCGAGCGTTACGCGGGCGTGATCGCGAGCGCGGGCACGGTCTTCTGGAATGGCCCGATGGGGGCGTTTGAGCTGGAGCCGTTTGCGGCGGGTACACGCGCCGTCGCTGAAGCGGTTGCGAGCGCACCGGGTATGACGGTGGTGGGAGGCGGAGATTCCGCAGCGGCGCTCGCGCAGTTCGGGCTGGAGCACGCGGTCGATCACCTGTCGACTGGCGGCGGCGCAACGCTGGAGCTGGTCGAGGGCGCGACGCTGCCTGGCGTGCAGGCGCTGGAAGGCGTGGGAGTGGTCGGTAGATGAGCCGCACGCCGCTGATAGCGGGCAACTGGAAGATGTACAAGACGCAAGAGCAGGCGGAGGACTACATTCAGGCGCTGCTACCGCGAGTGTCGGCGGTGGACGGGGTGGACGTGGCGATCTGCGTTCCCTTCACCGACCTGAGTGCGATGGTGGACAGCGCGCGTGGCTCGCGGGTGGAGGTGTATGCGCAGAACATGCACCAGGAGTCCGAGGGCGCCTACACGGGCGAGATCTCCGCGGCGATGCTTTCCGAGCTCGACGTACGCGGCGTAGTGCTGGGGCACTCCGAGCGCAGGGCGTTCTTCGGTGAGACCGACAAGGCACTGGCGTTGAAGGTGCCGGCGGCGCTGAACGCGGGCCTCGTGCCGATCCTGTGCGTGGGTGAGACCGAGGCGGAGCGCGACAACGACGACACCGATCGCAAGCTGCGCCAGCAGGTGCGCGACGACCTGGCGGGCGTGCCGGTGGAGCGGCTGGCGGAGGTGGTGATCGCGTACGAGCCGGTGTGGGCGATCGGCACGGGCAAAGTGGCAACCCCCGAACAGGCCCAGGAGGCGATTGCGTTCATTCGCGCGCTGGTCGGCGATCGCGACAAGCAGGCGGCGGAGTCCGTGAGGATCCTTTACGGCGGCTCGGTCAAGCCGGAGAACGCGGTGGAGCTGCTGGGGCTGGCGGACGTGGACGGGGCGCTTGTGGGCGGCGCATCGCTGGAGGCGGAGACATTCGCCCAGATCGTGACCGCGGCCGCGGGATGAGCGACCCGGCGGAGGTGGACGGCGGGCCGCGAGGACTGCCTGTCGGCTGCGCCTGTCTGATCGTGCTCGATGGCTGGGGTCTCGCCGAGCCAGGCCCGGGGAACGCCGTGTCGCTGGCGAACACACCGATATTCGACGAGCTTTGGCGTGTCTACCCGCACACGACGCTGACGGCGTGCGGGCGCGCGGTGGGCTTGCCGGAAGGCCAGATGGGAAACAGTGAGGTGGGACACCTGAATCTCGGCGCAGGGTCGGTGGTACGCCAGGATTTGGTGCGGATCGACGACGCGGTGGCGGACGGAACGCTTGCCCAGAACGAGCTGCTGCGGGCGGCGTTCGCGGACGCCGAGCGGGTGCACCTGATCGGTCTCGTGTCAGACGGCGGCGTGCATTCGTCGATCGATCACCTGCGCGCATTGATTGCGCTGGGTCGCTCGCTCGCTGTGAAGGACCTGGTGGTGCACGCATTCACGGACGGCCGTGACACGCTGCCGCATGCGGGCGTGAACTACCTGCGCGAGCTCGACGGGACACAGGGCGTGCGTGTTGGCTCGGTTGTGGGGCGCTACTGGGCGATGGATCGCGACAAGCGCTGGGAGCGCGTACAGCGCGCGTACGACATGCTCGTGCACTCGAGCGGGGGTGGGCGGGCGATTCATCACGCCGATAGCGGCGAGCAGGCTGTTGAGGATGCTTACCGCAGGGGCGAGACGGACGAGTTCATCGAGCCGACGCTAGTGGGCGCGGAGGCGTCGATCCGTCCGGGCGACAGCGTGATCGCGTTCAACTTCAGGCCCGACCGCATGCGCGAGATCACCCGCGCGCTGGCGGAGCCCGGCTTTGGTGAATCCAGCGAGGATCTGCCTGGCTGGACGGGCCGCGGCGGCACGCCGGCGATTGGCCGCTACACGACGCTGACGAGCTACGAGGAGGACTGGTCCTACCCGGTGCTGTTCTCGCCTGAGCACCCGGCGACGACCCTGTCGGTGGTGCTCGAGCAGGCGGGCGCTTCCCAGCTGCACGTGGCGGAGACGGAGAAGTACCCGCACGTGACGTACTTCTTCAACGGCGGCGACGAGGCGCAGCTGCGCGGGGAGCGTCGTGAGCTGGTGCCCTCGCCGCGGGACGTTCCCACGTATGACCACAAGCCGCAGATGAGCGCGCGGGAGGCGGCGGGCGCATTCGTGGGGGCGTGGCGTGAGGACGGGCCGCGCTTTGGGATCATCAACTTCGCCAACGCGGACATGGTCGGACACACGGGAGTGATCCCCGCGGCGGTGAAGGCGATCGAGACGGTGGACGCGTGCCTGGGGGAGGTGGTGGCGGCGGTGCACGAGCGCGGTGGCGTGTGCGTGGTGACGGCCGACCACGGCAACGCCGACCACATGCTCGAGCCGGACGGCAGCCCCAACACCCAGCACTCATTGAACCCGGTGCCGCTGATCGTGACGAGTGCGGGGCTGTCGCTGCGCCAGGAGGGCGGCATCCTCGCGGATGTGGCGCCGACGATGCTCGAGGTGCTGGGAATCGAGCAGCCGCGGCAGATGACTGGGCACTCGTTGATCGAGGGTCGCTAGATTTTTATGGGACGGCCTACCGGCCGTCGGGTGAGTGCGTGAAGGCTTTAGGAGGGCAAGTGGTTTCAGACGAGCAGGGCACAGGCAAAGGTCTCTCGTGGCGTCTGCTGGCGAACGTGTTCATCGGCGCCGGCGTGAACCATTTTCTGATGCCGCGGACGTACGAGAAGATCGTGCCGCCGTCGCTGCGCGATCACGCCAAGGCGGTCGTTCAGATCAGCGGCGTGGCGGAGATCGCAGGCGGTGTGGGGGTGCTTGTGCCCTCGACCAGGCGCCTGTCGGGACTGGGCCTGATCGCGCTTTTGGCGGCGGTGTTCCCAGCGAACCTGTATATGGCGCGCCAGCCCGACCAGTTCCGCAAGATTCCGCGCTGGGCGCTGTATGCGAGGCTGCCGCTGCAGCCGCTGATGATGCTGTGGGCGTGGCGAGCGACACGCCGATGACCGCGATCTTTCGAGCGAAACTCCTCAGCGCTGCTACGCTCGACTGAGTAAGGACGCTTGATCGGACCGCCATGTCGACTGTCACTGCCGTCAAGATCGCCAACTCCGAGCAGGAGACGCTCACGTTGGGTGAGCTGCGCGCTTGGCGCGGCCTGCTGAGGGCCCACGCTTGTCTGGCGAAGGGCCTTGACTCGGAGCTTGAGCACGCACACGGCCTACCGATGACCTCATACGAGGTTCTCCACCATCTGGAGGAGATCAGCGGCGGTCGCATGCGCATGTGCGAACTCGCAGAACAGGCGCAGCTGTCACGCAGCGGCCTCACGCGCCTGGTCGACCGTATGGAGCGCGACGGCCTAATCGAGCGCTGCTCGTGCGACCACGACGCACGCGGCTCCTATGCCTGCATCACACCCGCTGGGCGCGAGCGGCTACAGGAAGCCCGCGGCACCCACCTGGCGGTCATCAGGGACCAGTTCTTCTCCCACTTCTCAGAGCAGGAGCTGAGCACGCTCGCGGACATGTGGGAACGCATCGCCCCCTGCAACGGCTGCTAGCGCAGTAACTGCTTCGCGGCTGGGCCACATCGCTCTCTGATGCGGCTGTTGGCGCGTGCTAGATACGTCCGAACGGGTCCCGGTAGCTCGCGCGACCATGCTTTCGCAAGATGAGCCAGTTGACTCCACTGGCTGTCAGCGACACAAGCAGTAGCACCGAGTACAGCGGGGGCACTCGCTCACGCCTCGTCGTCCTGCCGGCCTGCTCGGTAGCTCGCGAGCGGGATCCGAGAGGTCTTTCCACATGCCCATACCGGACACGCTATCCGCAATCGCTCCTGCCGCAACGGCACCCGAGGGAGCCCGACCCTAGTGGGCCACGCGATATCCACTAAATAAACTTGACAGCAGCACACTTAGATTTTATGCTGGTGGATGTAACGCAACGAGACCCTTGGAGGAAATTCAAATGGCATTGATTAGATGGGAGCCCGCTCGCGAGCTGCAGACCGTGCAGCAGGAGATGAACCGGCTGTTTGGGACGTTCTTCGACAGTCAGGCGGGCGGCAATGGCGCATCGCCGCGTCGCTGGATTCCCGCGATGGACCTGGTTGAGGAGGCGGATCAGTACGTGCTGCGAGCTGACCTGCCGGGCATCAGCGAGGATCAGGTGAGCATCGAGCTCGAGGAGAACGTCCTTACGATCTCCGGCGAGCGCAAGACCGAGCACGAGCAGCGCTCAAACGGCTATGTCCGTGTCGAGCGCGCCAGCGGCAGCTTCACGCGATCGCTGGTACTGCCCGAGGGTGTCGACCCCGACGCTGTCAAGGCACAATTCGACAATGGTGTGCTCGAGGTGCGGATCCCCAAGCCCGAGCAGCCCAAGCCGCGTCGTGTGGCGATCAGCGTCGGTGATAAGGCCGGCGTAATCGACGCCTCAGAGACCGACACAAGCGCCTGACGCAGTGGCGCCCAGCGCGCCTACTCGTTTGGCGTATCGCCGCGATCCCGTGGATGGCGCGCCCCGGCGCTGCCATCCACGGGCTCGCTGCTCCCTGTGCGTGAGCCATGGCTGACGTGGCGGCGATGCAGGATCAGCCCGCCGACGATGGCCACGACCACAGCCACCAGCCCGTAGATCCCGAACGTTTCGATCGCGTTACTGGCTGATTGGCCGAGGAGGTACGCGATCAGACCAACGACCGTCGCCCAGGAGATCCCGCCGAGCGCGTTCCACAGGGCGAACTCTCGCCAGCGCATGCGTGTGGCACCTGCCAGCCACGACGCCCACACACGTAGCCCCAAAAGGAAACGTCCGAAGAACACCGCCTTGGGTCCGTGTGCCGCGAAGAACGGCTCGCCAACGCGCAGCACCTCCGCGCGTTGGCGCTGAAAGGCGCCCGGTCGCTCGAGCAGCCAGCGCCCGCCCTTGCGACCGATCATGTAGCCGATGTTGTCGCCCACGATCGCCCCCGCGATCGCAATCAGGATCACGAGCTCGATGTTGAGCTTGCCCTTGCTCGCCAGCACAGCCGCCGTGATCAGTGCCGTCTCGCCGGGGATCGGAACGCCGCCCGCCTCGCTCATCACCAGCACGAACAGCAGCGGATAGCCAGCGTCCTTGACCAGCTGGTTGACGTCGATGATTGACGCGAGCATGACGGGCCGGGAACGCAGCCCCGTGAGCTCCCTCTATTGGGTGTTTTCCGAGACGAGCTGCTTGAGTGCCGATGACGTCTTCTGCACGTCGGAGTACACGACGTTGCGCAACACCACTTTGGTTGGCGCTGGGGCGGTGAGCACCACCACAGCGACGATCGCCAGTGCCAGTGCCAGCAGTGCGAGCATCAACATCAGCAGGCGGCTGGAACGCCGCCGCCCCGAAGCACTCGTCGGCCGCGCCTGCTGCACCGGCGCCTGTGCCCTTGCAGGTCCCTGGCGGGGGCGTCTGGTGGCGACAGTTGGCGCTGCTGAGGCGGAGCGCCGTCCCGCCGGGAGCACAGTCGTGGCCTGGCTGGTTGATGATGCGCCCCGCCCGGCGTGCCGTCCACGCTGGCCTTCGGGGGAAACGCCCCTGGCGCCGTTGGTCAGCGCGTGGCCCATCTCAAGCGCCGTCTTGTAGCGGTCGCGCGGATCCAGCGCGAGCGCCATCGCCACCGCTTCGGCAAGCTCCGGCGTTACCGCCGCGACCAGCGTGTCGAGCATCGGTGGGCTCTCCTGCTGCTGCTTGAGCGCCAGCTCCGTCAGTGACGTCGCCTCATACGGCAGGCGTCCGGAGATCAGCTGGTAGGTGACCACCCCCAGCGCATACAGGTCCGCGCTCGGTCCTGCCTCCTCGCCACGCGCCTGCTCGGGCGCCAGATACGCCGCCGTGCCCAGCACCGAGCCGACCTGCGTGATGCTTGACTGCTCGGTCGCCTTCGCGATCCCGAAGTCCGCCAGCTTGACCTCGCCTTCGCGTGCCCGCAGCAGGTTGCCGGGCTTGACGTCGCGGTGCACTACGCCATGGCGGTGGGCATAGTGAAGGCCCTCGCACGCCTGGCCGATGATCGCCAGCGCCTCGTCCACTTCCACCCAGCCGTCATCGCGCAGGATCTCCGCGCATGAGGAACCTTCGATGTACTCCATCACGATGAAGTACTGGCTTGTGCGCTCGTCGCGACCGGAGTCGAACACCTGCACGATGTTCGGATGCACCAACCGCGCCGCCGCCTGCGCCTCACGCTGGAAGCGCGACACGAACGTCGGGTCGTCCGCAAGGTGCTCCGCCAAGAGCTTCACCGCCACCTGGCGCTCCAGGCGCAGGTCGATCGCGAGGTGCACCGTGGACATGCCGCCAAAGCCAAGGCGGCTCTCCAGCCGGTAGCGGCCGGCTATCTCAGTGGCGCTCATTTCCCTGGTTCCTGTGTGCCCGGGCTAGCCGGAGCTTCCGCGCCCGCGCCCGCGGTGCCGTTGCCATTTCCGTTGCCTTCGCCCACGCCCGTGCCGCCCCCTTGTGCAGGAGTTTCTTCGTTGACACCTGGTGCCGGCGTGCCGCCCCCCGAGCCTGGTGTGGTGGTGGTTGGCGTCGTGGTGGGGGGCGTCGTGGTTGTCTGCGTCTGCGTCGTTGCGGTCGTCGTGGTGGTGTTCGTGCTCGTGGTGTTGGCGGGCGTCGTTTTGGCTGTAGTGCTCGTGACGGTGGCCTGTGCCAGTGGTTGCGCGCACAGTGCAAGCGCGTGCGAGCGCAGGTTGTCGATGCCCTGGCGCAGCGTCTGGCGCAGCCCCGAGTCGACGGTGGTGGGCAGTTCGTTGAAGTTCTGTTCGGTCGTGGTGATCGCTGCTTCGGTCGCTGAACAGTTGCCGTTACCCGTTTCCGCTGCCTGTGCAACAGCTTCGAAGTCGCTCTGCAAGGGCCCCGCGTCGGCGAGCGGGATCAGCTTGCCACTGGAGCTCCCGCAGGCGGCGATCGCCAGTGCGGCAGCCACGCCGAGTAGGCCCGCGAGCAGCCCGCGCCCGCTGATGCGCAGCCTCACTGGCCGTACTCCAGACGCTCCGCCAGCGAGTCGGGCAGACGCGCCGCACGGATCGCAGCGGCCGCACCCGCGACATCGTAGTCAGCCCGCTGGAACGAAGCAGCCATGCTGTCGAGGTCTAGCAGCAGCCACGACGCGCGCGGGTCGCCGTCGCGCGGCTGCCCGACGCTGCCCGGGTTCAGCAGCCATTCGCCCTCGGCTACGTCGAGCTGCGTGCCCTCGCGGCGCGGCTCACCCGTTGCAAGCTCACCGTCGTGCCGTACGAACGACAAAGCCACATGCGAGTGGCCGATCAGGCAGATGCGCCGGCCCTGAGCATCCAGGCATAGCTCCGCGAGCAGCGCCGAGAGCACGTACTCCCATACGGGGTCGCGTGGGCTTGCGTGGTAGAGGCCGACCGCTTCCTCATCGCCCCGGGGGCTCAGGCCTCTCAGAAACTCCAGGTTCTCCGGTGCGATCACCTCCCGCGTCCACTGCGCCGCCATGCTCGCCCCACGCGAGAACTCATCGAGGGCGATCTCCCCGGTGACCGCAAGGTCGTGGTTGCCGGCGAGGCACACCGCCGCGTGATCACGGGCGAGCTCCACACACGCGTCTGGCTCGGCGCCATAGCCGACAAGGTCGCCCAGGCACCACAGCTCGGAGGCGTCGCTCGCGGCGACCGCCTCGAGCGTCGCTTCGAAGGCGTGCCTATTGGCGTGGATATCGGAGATGACCGCGACCTTCATGCTTGCAGGGTAGGAACACCACCGCCGCTCGCGCGTTCCACGGCCGCTGTCGTTGCAAGAGTCCAGCCAGCCCCAGGCGGCCCCGGTGCGCACCGCGTGGGGTCTAGACGGCGTCGGACCCCGGCTCGCTTCCGCCGTACTCGGGCAGGTTCTTGATGCCCTCGCGCGCGCTCCACTTCGAGTAGTTGTCCTCCATCGCATCGATCAGCTCTCGCATGAAGCGCGCGGACAGGTTGACGCGAGAGACGACAACGCCGGGAACCTCGTCGGACTCGACCTCGTGGTCGACGCGGGCAAAGGTGACGGTGAACTCGTAGTCGGAATGGCTGACGTTGGCAAAGTTGGCGTATACGCCCCCCATGATCTCGGGGGACAGATGAATGTTTATGTGGCGCTCGGCGCCTGAGTCTTGGTCGTTCACGCAGCTAGTATCGCAATCGCCGCACACCGACCCATGACCGAGCTCGAACCCGCCGACGATCAAGCCTCCTTCGAGTCGCCCGCAAATGCCGGTGCGGCGCCGCTCGAGCGCCTGCGCGCGGCGGTGGTCGCGACTGCCGAGGAGCTCGCTGGGGATGGTGCCGGTCGCGGGCAGATAACGCTTGAGCGCCCGCGCAGGGCGCAGTTCGGCGACTACTCCACCAACGCTGCGCTGTTGCTCGCGCCGGGACTCGGTAGCGCACCGCGCGACGTCGCAGAGCAGCTCGGGCAGGCACTGCAGAAACGGCTGGGGGAGAGCCTCGAGCGCTACGAGGTTGCAGGCCCCGGGTTCCTGAACCTGTTCCTGTCGGACTCCTGGCTCACGGGCGCGCTTGCGCAGGCGCTGGCGGCGGGCGAGCAGTTCGGCGTGGGTACCGTGGGGGAGCCGCAACGGGTACTCGTCGAATTCGTCTCTGCCAACCCCACCGGGCCGATGCACGTGGGCCACGCCCGCAACGCCGCATATGGCGACGCGCTTGCGCGCATGCTTGCGCTGCAGGGGCATCGCGTGGAGCGCGAGTTCTACGTCAACGACGCCGGCTCGCAGATCCGCAAGTTCGGCGAGTCAATCCAAGCATTGGCGCGCGGGCAAGAGGTACCCGAGGACGGCTACAAGGGTGAGTACGTGGTCGATCTCGTCGCCCAGATCCCGGAGGCTGCGAGCATGGAGGCTGGCGCGCTTGGGCACGCGGCGGTGGCGATCATGATCGAGAGCATCAAGGCGTCGCTGGCGGGCTTCGGCGTGGGAGCGTTCGACGTGTGGAGCTATGAGAGCGCGCTGCACCAGGGCGACCCAAGTCCCGTGGCACACACGCTGGCGCTACTCGAGCAGCAGGGGCACACGTACACGAGCGAGGGTGCGCTGTGGCTGCGCACGACGGACTTCGGCGACGACAAGGACCGTGTGCTCGTGCGCTCAAACGGCGAGCACACGTATTTCGCGTCAGACATCGCCTACCACCAGGATAAGCGCGAGCGCGGCTTTCAACGTCAGATCGACGTGTGGGGTGCCGACCACCACGGCTACGTGCTGCGCATGAAGGCCGCATACGAGGCCCTTGGTGGCGACCCTGACGAGCTCGAGCTTCTGATCATGCAGCTCGTGCACCTGATGAGCTCAGGCGAGCGCGCACAGATGTCAAAGCGCGCGGGCGAGTTCGTCAGCCTCGACGACCTCGTTGAGGAGATCGGCGTTGACGCCGCGCGCTGGTATCTGCTGGCGCGCTCGCACGACACTACCGTCGACCTCGACCTCGACCTGGCGCGCCAGCAGTCGAGCGAGAACCCCGTGTATTACGTGCAGTACGCGCACGCGCGGATCGCATCGATGCTCGCCAAGGCAGGGCCCGAGCGTGTCGCTGCGGCTGTCGCCTTTGTGGCAGACGCGGCGCTCGGCGCTACGGCGCTGGAGGGCGTGCAGCGCGAGCCGTTGCACGCCACCGAGCGGGCGCTTGTGGAGCAGCTGCTGGCGTTCCCCGCTGAGCTTGCTGAGGCTGCTGAGCGGCGCGCGCCGCATCGCATCGCCGCCTACGCCCTGGAGCTGG
>JBEKAM010000004.1:0-36923 GCA_050015915.1 Solirubrobacteraceae bacterium | reverse complement strand
CGCTGCTTGAGATTCTTGAGGACGCTACTCAGTCAGCGAATCGCGCTGAACAGCGCCAGCTCGCCGGAGAGCTGTTCGTAAAGGCGCCGCCGCAACTGCGTGTGGATCTGCGAGACGCGGCTCTCGGAAACGCCCAGCCGCTTGCCGATGTCGCGCAGTGTGTGGTCCTCCACATACAGCAGCACCGCCACTTCGCGCTCCTGTCTGGACAGCCGCGCGAAGGCCTTGCGGAATCTCGCCTTCGCTTCGTGGCGCTCGGCCTGAATGGTCGGATCGCTGTCGTCGTCGGAGCTCTCCAACGTGTCGATCCGCTCGATCGTGGCGCTCTCGTCCGAGCGCACGATCCGGTTCAGCGAGCCCACCTCCGCGAGCGCCACTTGGTCGAGGCGATCTCTCAGCTCTGTCGGCGTCATGTCAACAAGCGCAGCGAGCTCCTCGCGTGTGGGTTGGCGCTCGTGCATCGAGAGGAAGTTCTCGCGTGCGGTATTGATCGCGCGCTCGTCACGGCGCAGCGAGCGCGGTGCCCAATCGTGGCGGCGTAGCTCATCCAGTACCGCGCCGTGTACACGTGTCCATGCGTACTGCTCGAGCGAAGCGCCCTTGTCGGGGTCGTAGCGCTCGATCGAGCGAATCAGCGCCTCCAAGCCACACGACAGGAAGTCATCGACCTCGCACTGGGCTGGCACCTCGCGGACCTTGCGGTAGACGATGTAGCGAACCATCGGCATGAACGTGAACACCAGCCGGTCGCGTAGCTCGCGATCTCCGGTGAGCTTGTACTCGTGCCAGGTAGCGAGCACCTCTACCGCGGGTGCTCTGGCTGCACGCTTTCCGATGATTTCCATGCTCCTGCTCTGATATCGAGGGAACTACAGGGATGGCCCGCCTGCTAGGGCATGTTTGCTCGCGTCCGAGCGCCTGCGGCGGTCTAACAGGGTGTGACCGGCACTCAATTCGAGGTCGCGACGATATTCCCTGCTCCGGTCGTACCGACAGTTCCCATACGCGGGCGCGCGCGAAGCGCCGTCGCCGCCACTCAGAGTTTGCCCGCCCCGGCCGATGACCGGGTCGAGAAGATGCTCAGCAGCGCGACACGCTCAGTTTCCAAGGACAGCATCGCACCGGCCGGCGAGCTGGCGCAGCGTGCGCAGCGGCTGCTGGCGGCGGACGATCTCGACGGCTACCAGGGGCTGTTCGCTGAGGCTGCATCGATCGATGACCCACACCAGCGCTACTGGTCGGGTACGAGCTTGATCGAGCTGGGCCTCGCGGTGTGTCCCGGGTTCGCGCCCGGACGTCGGCCGGCGCTGCTCGTGAGATTGGTCTCAGGTGCCCTGGAAATGCTCGAACGCGAGCCCAACGAGCCGCTGTTGCTCAATCACGCCGGCGTGATCCTGCACGAGCTGTGGAGCATCGATGCTGCCGAGGCGATGTTCGACGCGGCGAAACGGTTGGACCCGCAGCTCGAAGGGGTGTCGCGCAACCTCGCGCAACTGGCCGCGCGACGGCTGCAAACGCCGAGCGCTGCAAACCGACCACCACTGCGTGCAGCGCTGCCCGAGCTGGCGCGCCGCGCAGTGGAGATCGCCGGTCGGGCTGGGCCTGCGGAGGGCCTGAGGCTAAGCCTGTGCATGATCGTGCGCGACGAGGAGCAGACGCTCCCGCAATGCCTGGCTGCGGTGGCTGGGGTAGTCGACGAGATCGTGATCGTGGACACGGGCTCCAATGATGCGACGATCGAGATCGCCAGCTCCTTTGGCGCGCGCATCATCGAGCGCGAATGGACAGGATCGTTTGCGGACGCGCGTAACGTGTCTTTCGAGGCGGCCAGCGGCGATTGGATGATGTACCTGGATGCCGACGAGGTACTCGTGCGCGAGGACCTCGAGCTCCTGCGTTCGCTAAAGGGGCGCACGTGGCGCGAGGCGTTCTACTTCGCACAGACCAGCTACACGGGCGATCGCGAGGACGGTGGCGCTGTCGCGCACGACGTGCTGCGCATGTTTCGCAATCGCGATGAGTATCGCTTCGAGGGGCGCCTCCACGAGCAGCTAGCTCACCGGCTGCCTGGCTACCTGCCCGAGCGGATCGAGGTCTCGGGTGTTCGCATCGAGCACTACGGTTACCTTGGGGTCGTGCGCGAGGGGCGCCGGAAGTCCGAGCGCAACATCGAGCTGCTGCGTCTGCAGCAGGCAGAAGGGCACGCCACCCCGTTCCTGCACTTCAACCTCGGCTGCGAGTACGCGGCCGCGGGCGACCGCCCCGCTGCGCTGATCGAGTTCGAGCGTGCCTGGTCGATGCTCGAGGTTGCTGAGGACAAAGACAGCTACAAGTTCGCGCCCGCGCTGCTGAATCGTCTCGTGAAGGCTCTGCGCGTGTGCGGGCGCCCACGGCAAGCGCTCACGCGTGCCACCCAGGGGCGCGAGCTGTTCCCCGGATTCACCGATCTGGTGCTCGAGCAGGCGCTCGCCGCGGTCGCCCTCGGCCAGCAGGACCGCGCGATCGAGTTGCTCGAGCGCTGCATCGAGATGGGAGAGGCCTCGCGCGGTTACACCTCCACTGTCGGCAGCGGTACCTTCCTGCCACGTCTGCAGCTGGCGCAAATGCTCCGCGACGACGGGGATCTCCAGGGTGCGATCGAGCTGCTCGAGTACTGCGTAAGCGAGTATCCGCGCTTCCTCGGCTCGGTGTTGCCGTATACGAGCGCGCTGTTGACAAGTGGCCTCGACCCCAAGGCGGTCGTCGCCCGGCTCGAACAGCACCTGCCCAATCCCGTGCCGGCAGCCCGATTCATGCTGGGGGTGGCCTTGTATGAGGCTGGCGCGACGAGCGCCGGCGAGGAGCAGTTCAGGATGGTGCTCGCGCGCCAGCCCCACTCCGCCCGCGCGCGGGTCGCGCTCGCGGAGGCGCTGCTGGCACAACGGCGATACGCCGAGGCAGCCAGCGAGGCAGCCGTCGTCCCGGGCGATGATCCGCTGGCGCTGATTGCCTGTCGCAGCGAGCTGTTCGCGCGGACGGTGGGGGATGATCTCTCCGGCGCGGCGCTCGCGCTGGAGAAGGCTCAGCGGGCGGGGATGACGGACTCCGAGCTCGACCTGTATCGCGCGTGGGGGCAGCTGGCCAGCTGCGGTGAAACTGCGATCGAACTCGACGAGGAGGCCCTGCCACAGCTGCAGGTAATGCTCGAGGCGTTGCTGCGTGTGCACGACTTCGAGGCTTTCGAAGCTTTGCTCGGCGTTTTCCGGCGCTCTCCCATCGGCGAACGCGAGCGCCGTGAGCTGCTCGCCGAGATGTACATGCGTCGTGGGTTCGCTGCCTCGGCCGCTGAACAGTGGATGGCCGTCTGTCGCCAGGAGCCCGACGTTCGTGCGCTTTTGGGGCTCGCACGCGTCGCTGCCGCCAGCGGCATGGAGCGCGAGGCGGGCGACTTCGCCGGGGCCGTGCTGTCTCGGGATCCCAACAACAAGCTCGCCGCGAGCCTGCTCTCGCGCATGGCAGCCGCGTAGCCGATCGGGTGGCGAGGCGGATGCGAGCGCGCAAGGCATGTCGCAGTTGGAGGAGATCCTTCAAGTTTCCGCAAAGGACGTCGATGACGGTAGTGAACGCAAGCGCGAGGCGGCCCATGGAATGGACCGCGAAACACCGTTTTCAGGGAGAAAACGCCATATGAGCTCGCCTATCCTGCCCATAACAGACCTTACGGGCCGCAGCACAGACATGCCCCATGTAGCCACCAACGCTGAGGACCTCGGCGTTATCGTCTCCGCGCTGAGCGCCGGTGAGTTCCCGCCGACGCTGATCGCCAGCCGCGGCGGTCCGCCGCCGGAGTTGCTCGAGCAGATCGCCGTAGCGGGCGCGATCGAGGAACAGCTGCGCGAAAGCGGATACCAGCTGCGCTTCTCCCTTGCCGCGAACGGGGAGCGCACGAGGATCGAGCTGGTCGATCGCGATGGGAACGCGATGCGTAGCCTGTCCACCGCCGAGGCGCTCGAGGTAGCTGCTGGGAAGCCGCTTCAGTAGGTCGTCATGTCCACATCATCGCTTGGTGTCAACTCCTCCAGCAGCGCGCCGATCACGGTCACGGGCCTGGCGTCAGGCCTCGAAACGTCGAAGATCATCGCTGCGCTGATGGGCGCCGAACGCGAGCCCGTCACGCACCTGACCAACGAGCAGACCAAGCTCAAGGCCGAGCAGAGTCAGCTACAGAGCATCCAGAGCAGTTTGCGTCAGCTCTCGTTGGCGGCCTCTGAATTCAGCCTGCCTTCTCTGTTTGAAAGCTCCCAGACAGTCACTTCCAGCGAACCGCTACGGGTCAGTGCTGCCACCAGCTCCGGCGCCGGCGTCGGGGGCTACGAGGTGGAAGTAACGCAGCTGGCCAACTCCGCGCAGCGCACCTTCTCGTTCACGACCCCCTCAAGCGAACAGACGCTCACGATCGACGGCCAGGAATTCACGCTCAACGAAGGCGAGGACGCCAAGGAACTGGCGAGCGCCATCAACACCGACAGCAAAGCGACGGTGTATGCGGCGGTGCTCACATCAGGTGCGATCGTCCTCTCTGATCGCACCACCGGTAACACCGGCAGCGAATTCATCAAAGTCTCAGGTGAAGCGTTGACCGAAGTGGCTGCAAGCGCGAAGGAAGGCAAGAACGCCAAGTTCACCGTCGACGGCGTCGAAGGGGAATCCACCACCAACACCGCCACGGACGCGATCCCGGGAGTCACGCTCACTCTCGGTGGGCTGACTCCGTCGGGGCCGGTGACGATCGATGTCCAGGCTCCCGGACCCAGCGCGAGTGTGGTGGAAGCGCAGGTGCAGTCGTTCATCAAGCTCTACAACTCGAGCGTGGAAGCCATCCAAACGCAGATCCAGACCAAGCCGATCGCAAAACCCAAAAGCGCTGGTGAATACGAAACGGGGATCCTCTTCGGCGACGTCGAACTGACGGGACTGCTCGACGGCATGCGCGACACCATGTATGAACCGATCGCTGGGCTGCCGATAGAAATGTCGAGCCCGTTCGGCATCGGCGTCAGCACCGGCGCTCCCACCGGGTCCGGAACCTCTTCGCAGAGCTCCCTGGAAGGGCTGCTGACGCTCGAACCCGCCAAGCTCGCGGCGGCCGTCCAGGCCAACCCTGCCGGCGTGGAGCAGATGCTGCAGCAGTGGTCGCAGAAGCTGCAGAGCCAGATCAACGCTGTCGGTGCGCCCGGTGGCGCGCTCGAAGGGCGCGTCAACGGCGACAGCGCGCAGGTCAGCCAGCTGACGATCCAGATCAACAACATGAACGAAACGCTCGCGCATCGCGAAAAGTCGTTGCAGGAGACGTACGCCAACCTGGAAGGTGTGATCTCACGCAACACCGCCCAGAGCACCTGGCTGACTCAGCAAGAGGAATCGTTGACAAAGTCCGGCATTTAGCCGCGTCTAGCCGGGTTTTCCCGGTCAGTCCTCAGATTTTGCATGTCAACCCTCAGGTTTCCGCGCGCGGGGTCGATCAAGGGTTGTAGATGGCGAACGTGACAGCATCCCACGCCGCGTACCGCAGGGGCACGGTGATGGCCGCAACGCCGGTGGAACTCGTGGTGTTGCTTTACGACGGTGCCCGCCGCTTCCTACGCCAGGCTGCGATCGCGATGGGGGAGGGCGAGGTCGAGCGCGCCCACAACACACTGCGCTTCGGCGAGCGCATCATCAGCCACCTAGACGCCACCCTCGACTTCGAGCAGGGCGACATCGCACAGCACCTGCACTCGGTTTACCGCTTCTGCCTGACGCACCTCAACACCGCGCGCATGCGCCAGGACCCAGCAATGGTCGAAGAGGTGATCGAGTTGCTGGGCGAGCTGCGCGACGCCTGGAGCGAGATCGCCGCCGAGGCCGAGCGCGGGTGAGCGCCCCGCCATCAGCTACCGGCGGCCACGCCGGCGATGCCCAGGCGCTGCTCGATCGCTACGAGGCGATCCACGCCCACGCGGAGCTCGAACTGGAGCTCGCGGGTGCCGGCGAGATCGATCGTCTGAGTGCGTTGGATGGTCGCTGGGAGGAGCTGATCGAGGGCCTCCCCACACAGCCGCCGCTGGCTGCCGCCGAAGTGCTGCACCGCGCGCGGCTGATCCACGAGCGCACCCACATTGAGCTCGAGCGCCTGCGCGAGATGCTGCTTTCTGACTTCGCCACCACCACGCGCTCCAAGCGCGCCGCCGACGGCTACGCCGGGCAACTGCGTCGGCGCCCGCGGCTTGATCGCAGCGCGTAGGCCGAGTTTCCACGGGCACGCTCGGTCGACGCATATGTGCGTGGCACTGGTAATTGAACGTAGCCTGTACGGGAGTACACCTTTCTAGTTTATTAGAGCCCCTATTCGCTTAAGGAGCTACTATGCTTTAAGGATCGCTATACACGTATAAGGTGTACTGAGGGACATTTAATGCAAAAAGCTGTTCTCGACCTACTCGATGACCTCGCCGCGGAGGAGCGGGTGGCAATCACGACTGCCGAGGTGCGCCAGCGCCTCGAGATATCTGCGCAGTCGGCGTCGAATCTGATGACTAGGCTCGTCGAAGCTGGTTTCCTCGACCGCGTCGCGCGTGGGATCTTTGCCCCTAGGCCATTGGGCCAGCTGGGCACGCACGTGGCATCGGAGGACATTGCTTTGGCCGTCGCCGCGGCGTTCGCGACCGAGCCGCATCGCATTGCCTTTCGCTCTGCGTTGGATCACCACGGACTTCTAATACACCCTGCGCGAACCGTCCAGGTCGCGATGCCGCGACGCGTCAAAATCAAGCGCATCAGTGGTCGTCGCTTGCAGGTGATAAATGAGCCCGATCGATCAGTGGCGATAGGCAGCGAGCGGACCTCATGCGGCGCCCAAGTCTCTGGTGTCGAGCGAGCTCTGCTCGAGAGTGCCGCACGTCCCACCCTAGTCGGTGGCTGGATCGTGGTCGCTAACGCTTTGGCGCATGCTCGAGCCGATCCAGCAGAGCTGACGGAGCTCGCAGGCAGACTCGATGCCGGCCTGGCGCTCAGACGTCTCGGATCTCTCAGCGAAGCCTTGAACCTCGACAGCATCGCAACGGGCATCCGACCGCCTGCCCATGACGCCCGTGTGCTTCTCCTAGACCCGCGGGCGCCCTCTGAAGATCCATGGCTCGACGAGCGTTGGCGGGTGCAATGGCCGACATCCAGACGGAGCGGCCGCGAACTGGTCCTGACGTGATCACGCGAAGTCACTTCACTCGGATTGCCGATGCCCATGGGGTAGACGCTAAGACCGTCGAGCGCGATTACGTGCTCACGCATGCGGTGGCAGCGATTAGTCGGCACTCCGCGGATCGCGGACTCGTATTCAAGGGCGGTACCGCGCTACGGCTGTGTTATTTCGAGGAGTATCGATACTCGGCGGATCTCGACTTCAGTCTTCGCGATGGAACTGACCTTGACGCTGCGCTGGAGTGCATCCAGACGGCGCTCGCTGACGTCGTCAGCGATCTCGACTTTCCCTATCTTGCCGTCGCGGACGATGGAAAGCGGATCGAGTACGAGGGGCCGCTGCGACGAAGTCGTGACCTCAAACTCGATATCGCGATCGACGAGCTCGTCGAGGACACAACCGAGCGGTCTCTTCTTTTCCGGTATCCCGACCAGACGGATGCCCGCGCCAGTG
Organism: Solirubrobacteraceae bacterium; assembly: GCA_050015915.1. Taxonomy (GTDB): domain Bacteria; phylum Actinomycetota; class Thermoleophilia; order Solirubrobacterales; family Solirubrobacteraceae; genus Palsa-744. The sequence goes on along the minus strand of JBEKAM010000004.1, from coordinate 29,254 downwards.
TTTACACTCTCGGAGAGATCGGAGCGGAGAAGCTGCGATGTGTGATTCAGCGACTCCAAGCCCGAGACCTGTTTGACCTAAACGAGATCTTCGTTGTCAACCGGCTCGAGCCTGAGGAGATTTGGCCGACTTTCGAACGCAAGTCCCGGTACAAGGAAATCGACCCCGCTCAGTTCCGCGAGCGATTCGAGATGCGCATTCCACAGTGGCGGTCGCGATGGGACTCGGAGATGCGTGAGCATCTCGGGGGCGAGCTAGACCCGTTTGACGCAGTTGAGCGGGCGGTTCGCCGAGCGCTTCGGACACTGTTGCGGGAGCACTAAAACAAATCTGGTTCTGGCGGTGGTGGCTCTCAGCCCACAGCGAAGTGCGCAAAGCTGCTGACCGTTCCTACCGGCGCCGCCGTGTTGGTCACGCTGATCACACCGCTGGTCGCTCCGCTCGGCACCGTTGCCTTTAGCGTCGTCGAGGAGACATAGGTAACGGTTTTCGCCGCCGTGCCGTTAAAGCTTACGGTCGAGCTTTTCGTGAAGCCCACGCCTGTGATCGTCACTACCTTTCCGACGGCGCCGCTCGTGGGTGTGAAGCTCACTACCGATAGCGTTGGTTTGAACAGGGTTTTGCTCGTTGCAGTTCCTGCGGGTGTGGTCACTGAGATGTCCGCCGACGGCGCTCCGTTGGGGACCGTCGCTTCGACCTGCGTGGCGGAATCAGCCGTAAAGGTCGCTTTTGCTGAGCCGAAGTGGACCGCGGTGGCTTTGCTCAGGCCTGTGCCGGTGATTGTCACCGTGCTGCCAGTGATGCCTGACGTGGGTGTGAACGATGTGATCGTCGGGAGGTCAGAGATCACCGCCGCGGTCGCTTCCGAACGTGCCGGTGCGCCGCCGCCTGCGCTGTTGCTCGCTGTCTCCTGCACGCGGATCGTTGAGCCCACATACCCGGAGGTGGTTGGGATCTTGAAGGTCGCGCCGGTCGCTCCGGAGATCGCCGAGCAGCTCGAGGAGGATGCCGGGCATAGTGCCCACTGCTCCGTATATGTCGTGGGGCTGTTGCTCCACGTGCCGTGCGTCACCGTCAGCGTCTGACCTTGTTCAGCGGTGCCGTTGATCGTCGGTAGCGCGGTGTTCGCTGGGGCCGTCGGCGAGAAGAACGCGCCCAGCCCAACGGGGCTGCCGACACCCGTGGGGCCGTCGTACCCGGAGCGCGCCTTGCACGCAGTCGCGCCTGAACACGAGCCGTTGCTCCCTGACGTCACGTCGTACAAGTCGCTCGCGTCGCCGATGTTCGCGTATAGCGTCTGCGCGGGGTACTGCACACCATGCGCGCCGCCCGCCAGCCCGAACTCCGCAGCCACGATCGGCGACGCCTCAGAGGTGCCGCCCCAAACTCCCCAGCCCGTCGGGTTTCCACCATTGGGCGTCGTGTCGTACACATCAACCCCCGTGTATGGGTCGGCGTTCGCCGCCACGTCCGCCACCGAACGCCCGCTGCCGCACTCGGTTTCCGAGAAGTACGCCACTTCGCTCTGCCACAGCGGTGCCGTGAACACTGTGCTGCAGCCGCTGCCTCCGTCGTCCCACACGGTGCTGCTCCAGGATCCGCTGTTGTCGTTCAGGCTCGTACCGCCCACCGCCACCACATCTGGGGAGCTTGCCGGGAAGTTGGTAGCTTCATGACCGCCGCACGCCTCGTTGAAGTAGCCGCAGTCGCCTGAGGACACCGTGATCACCACGCCCGGGTGGTTGTAGGGGGCGTTGTTGCTGGTGTCGCCCGATTCCTCAGCGCCTCCATAGGAGTTGCTGATCTCCGTCGCTCCCGCTTTCACAGCCGCGTCCACCGCTGCTCCCAAAGCACTGAACGAGGAGTTGTCGGCCTCCACCAGCAGCAGATGGCAGGTCTGGCAGATCGCGTGCGCCATCTGCACGTCCAGCGATATCTCCGTCGCCCAGCCGCCTTCCGTGGCGGGCAGCGGGCTCGTCTTGCCTTCCTGGTCGATCTTGCGGAAGCAGCCGTTGGCGCTCGTGCACGCCGGCAGTTTGAATTCTTTGTCGTACACCGCCAGGTCGGCTTCAGCTGTCGGGTCGTTGTAAGCGTCGACCAGCGCGATCGTCTGCACCGACGAGCTCACCGATTCGGTCGGTAGCGAGTAGGCGTTGTGGAGATCCTGAGGCCTCAGGCCCCCCAACGGTGTCTTGTTGGTCACCGCCGGGCTTGCTCCGCTTTGGATTTCCGCTGTCTGGCGCCGCGCTTGAGCCCTGAGGTCCGCCGGCGTGATCGATGTGGAGATCAGCCTGACTCCCAGGCACGCGGCGGAGCCGGGTGCAGGGGCGCTACACGTGTTCTCTTCGCGGTAGGCCGAGTGGCTCAGCGACGCGGATGCCGCCGGGGTCAGTCCCAATGCCAGAGCGCCCGCGCTCAGCAGCGCCAGTGCAACTCGTGCGCCGCTTACGTGATGGTTGTGTGGCCCTGTGGTGAACATTTTCCCCCGGCTGCCGATTACTCGCTGGCAAAGCTGTTTCGCTGGCAAATATCTCGTCGTCAGCGTCGGCCGCCGCGCTGCGATGCGTGAGCACGCGGCGAGTCCCATGGACGTGTGGGCTGCCAGCTCGCCGCGTCGGTCGCGTTTTTGCACCCACGTGCCAGAGATCTCCCCGCTTTCGACTCCCCGCTGATTCGGCTGTTGCCGGTATGGCCTCTAAAGATCCCCCGGGATCGGCCGATCACGGGAGCGGCCCCTCGATGGCCAGATGCTTGCGACCTCATGGAGAGGTCGGTTTCAGCCCAGGGAGGGCGGAAAGGACATCCCGACATGCCCCTCGTTGATTCGACCCAGCAGTTGCTGGAGGCTGCCATGCGCGGCTCCTGGCAACGCCAGACGGCGATCACCAACAACATCGCCAACGCCGATACCCCTGGCTATAAGCCCCAGGAAGTGAGCTTCGAGTCGGCGCTGCAAAACGCCGTCAGCGGTGGCGAATCACCCGAAGAAATCCAGTTCCAGACCGAATCCAAGTCGGTGGAAGCCGGGCCCAACGGCACGGGCGTGAGCATCGATGAAGAATCCGCCAAGCTTGCCGAAAACGGCCTCGACTACGAGGCGCTCACGCAGGTGGCCGGAGCGCGCGACAGCATCATCCGTTCGGCCCTCGGGGCGGCGCCAGTCTGATGGGGCTCTTCGACGCGATCAGCATCGCCGGCACCGGTCTCAATGCCGAGCGCATCCGCATGGATGTCACCGCGGAGAACCTCGCCAACGCGAACACCACCAAAGCGGCCAACGGGCAGCCCTATCAGCGCCAGGAGGTGGAGCTGCAGCAGCTCGGCTCCAGCGACTTCGGCGGGGCCCTCTCCAGTGCCATGCGTCCCAGCGGCGGCGTGCAGGGGCAGGGCGGCGTCGAGGTCTCCGGCATCGTCGCCGACGCCACCCCCGACCAGCAGGTGTATGACCCGGGCAACCCCGAAGCCAACGCCAAGGGTTACGTGAAGCTGCCCAACATCAGCACCGTCACCGAAATGACCGACCTGATCTCCGAGTCGCAGTCCTACCAGTCCGACGTCACCGCCATGCAGACAGCCAAGTCGATGTTCACCTCGACGCTCGGGTTGCTCAAGTGATCGTCCCGCCGAGTGCGGTCAGTGTGCCGGTAGGGGAACTGTCGCTCGGACAGGTGGAAACGCTCGCGCACTCGAGTCAGGCGGGCGCGGGCGTGTCAGCCGGCGGCGAAGCTGGAAGCTTCGGTGGCGAGCTCACCGAAGCGATCTCCTCGCTCGAGAAGACACAGGACAGCGCCTCCAGCGCCTCACAGGCGCTCGCCACCGGCACCGTCAGCGACCCCGAGAGCGCCATCGTCACCGTCGAGGATGCGCAGATGGCAATGGAACTCGCCTCGCAGCTGCGCAACAAGGCCACGGAAGCGACCACCAGCATCTTCAACACCCAGGTCTGATCGATGCCTCCCGCCGCCCAACTCGCCTCCAGGCTCACACCGCGCGGCTGGCTGATCGCCGGCGGCGTCGCCGTCGTATCGATCCTGTTCATCTACCTGTTCGTGCACACCGTCTCCCAGCCGAGCTACACGACGCTCGTCAGCGGTGTGCAGCCCTCACAGACGGGGAAGATGACGAGCACGCTCAGCGCCCAGGGGATCGGCTATGAACTCCAGGACAACGGTACCGCCATCGCCGTGCAGGCCAACGAGGCATCCAAGGCGCGTGTCGCGCTTGCCGGTGCCAACCTGCTCGGTAACACCCAGCCCGGCTTCTCCCTGTTCGAAAAACAGAACCTCGGCGAAAGCAACTTTCAGCAGCAGGTCACCTACCAGCGCGCGTTGCAGGGCCAGCTCGAGGAAACCATCGACAGCATCCAAGGCGTCTCCGGTGCGCAGGTGGAGCTCGTGCTGCCCAGCTCGCAGAACCAGATCTTCGGCGAAAACCAGAACGCATCTTCGGCCGCCGTGCTGCTGTCCGGGACCAACTCGCTCAGCGCCGACTCCGTGCGCGGGATCGCCCAGCTCGTCACTTCGAGCGTCTCAGGACTGCAGCTGAACAAGGTCACGATCACCGACGCCGCCGGCGAACTGCTGTGGCCGCAGGCCTCCGGCGGCGGCGCTGGGGGATCGGGTACGGCCCTGCAGGAAACCCAGCGCAGCTACGACCAGACGATGGCGGCGAGCCTCGACGCAATGCTCGCGCAGACGCTCGGGCCGGGCAAGGCACAGGTGCTCGTGTACGCCAACATGAACGTCAACCAGACGAACAAGGAATCGATCGAATACGCCAAGAAAGGCACGCCCCTGGCGCAGAGCAAATCGGTCGAAACGCTCGCTGGCACCGGCAGCGGCGCAGGCGGCGTGACCGGTACTGCCAACCTCACCGCCGCCGCCAACGGCGCCACCGGCAAGTCCAACTACAAGCACGAAACAACCAACTCCTCGCTCGGGGTCGGCAAGGTCGTCACCCACTCGACCATCGCCCCCGGGACCGTCGAAAACCAGCACGTCTCGGTGCTGCTCGACAAATCCGTGCCCGCCGCGGCACTACCGGCGATCCGCGAAGCCATCACCAACGCCGCCGGCATCCAAACCAAGCGCGGCGACACGATCTCGATCGGGCAGGTCGCGTTCGCCAAGAGCACCACCGCCTCCGCGGCCGCGAGTAGCCCGCTGAGCATGGCCAAGTACGTGCTGCTTGGCCTCGGGGCGATGCTGTTCCTGTTCTTCACCACCCGCTCGCTGCGCAAGCGCGAACGGGAGACGATCGACGAGCCAGTGTGGCTGCGCGAGCTCGAGGCGCCCATGCGTCTGTCCGAGCTCGAACGTGAGACCGCTCCACGCGTCCCTGCGATGGCCGCCGCGTCGCCCGCGAACGGTGGCGGTGGTGCCCGCGCCAGCGCTGGTCCCCCAAGCGTCCGCGAGCAGGTCGAGCAGCTCGTCGACACCAACCCCGATCAGGTCGCTGCGCAGCTGCGTAACTGGATGCAAGAGGGTTAGGTCCGGATGGACGACGAGTCCGCCACGGACACACTCGCGCTGCTGCCCGCCACCGAGGTACTGCCCGCCGTCGTCGATCCCCGCGTCGGCGGCATCCGCAAGGCGGCCGTGCTGATGGCCGCGCTGGGCTCCGAGCGCGCAGCGAAGCTGATGCAGCGCATGGGCGAACAGGAGATCGAGAGCCTGTCTATGGAGATGGCCAGCCTCAACTCTGTAGGCCCAGAGACGACCGAAGCGGTCTTCAACGAGCTCGCCGCGCTGAGCGGCGCGGGCGAGCAGGGCACGTCCGGCGGCATGGAGTACGCACGCGGCGTGATCGAACGCGCGCTCGGACCCGAGCGCGCCGCCGAGGTGCTCAGCCGGCTCACCGCCAGCACCGAAACACCCCCCTTCGATTTCCTGCAGCGGATCCCGCCCGAGCGCACCGCCGCGCTTTTGCGCAGCGAGTCGCCGCAGACAATTGCCCTGATCCTCGCCAGCCTGCAGACCCAGCTTGCGTCGCAGGTGCTCGCGCGGCTTCCCGAGCGCCAGCAGCCCGACATCGCGCTGCGCATCGCCCGCATGGGGGAGACGAGCGCTGACGTGCTCACACAGGTGGAGGACGTTATCCGCCACAAGCTCACCGCGGTGGTCGAGCGCGAGTACTCAGCCGCCGGTGGAACCAAGACCCTCGCTGAGATCCTCAACCATTCCGATCGCACCACCGAGCGCAACGTCCTCGAGAAGCTCGCATCGGTCGACAACGATCTCGCCGAGGAGGTGCGCAGCATGCTGTTCGTCTTCGAGGACATCGTCAAGCTCGAAGAGCGCGCTGTTCAGCAGGTCCTGCGCGAGGCCGACCAGAAGGATCTCGTGCTCGCCCTCCGCGGCGCGCCGGACAACGTCAAGGAGGTCGTGCTCTCGAACATGTCCGAGCGCGGCGCGGAGATGATCAAGGAAGAGATGGAGCTGCAGCCACCGCAGCGCAAACGCGACATCGACGCCGCCCAGAGCCGCATCGTGGCGGTCGTGCGCCAGCTCGAGGAGGCGGGCACGATCGTGATCGCCAGCGAGAGCGAGGACGAAGGCGAAAGCGTTGTCTGACGCTGCCGTCAGCTACGACTTCGAGCAGCTCGAGCCGTCGGAGCCGCCGCCACGCGACGCGCCCGCGCGGATGCTCGCACAGGCCACCGAGCAAGCTGAGCGCATCCGCGAGCTCGCCCGCGCCGAGGGGTTTGAGGCTGGCCGTGCCGCCGGGCACGAGCAGGGCGCCGCGGAGATCGCCGCCGGCGCCGTCGCACTGGGCGAGGCGATCAGCGGCATCGAAGCACTCCGTACCGAGATCGTCGAGGCGGTCGAAACGGATGCCATCGAGCTCGCGCTCGCGCTCGCCGGCAAGATCCTCGCCGGCGCGCAGCAAGCGCGCCCCGAGCTGGTCGTCGACGTCGTGCAGGGAGCGCTACGCCGCATCAGCGACCGTCGCAGGATTACCGTAATGGTCAACCCTGCTGACCTCGACGTCGTGCGCGCGGCGCTCGGTGCGCTAACCGCCCAGGGCAGCGGCGTCGAGCTCTGCGACCTGCAATCGGATGAACGCGTCGCGTCCGGCAGCGCCATCGTGCGCACCTCAGAGGGGGAGGTCGACGCCAGCGTCCATACCCAGCTCGAGCGCGCGCGCGAGGTGGTGAACGTGTCGCTGCAGAACAGCGAGGGCCTCGACACATGAGATCGCCTGGAGTCTTGACGCACGAGCTGTGTCGGGGAGCTCTGTCATGAGCGAGACGAACGCCCCCGCAGCAGGCGTCCTCCTAGGCACCGCCGCCGAGGCGATCATGGAGGCTGATCTCGCCCGCCGCCACGGCTTTGTCAGCAACCTCATCGGGTTGATCATCGAGGCCACCGGCCTGCAGGCGGAGGTCGGCGAGGTTTGCCTCGTGGGCACCGACCGCAACCGTGCTGCTGTCTCCGCCGAGGTTGTCGGGTTCAGGGATGGGCGCACGCTGCTGATGCCACTCGGAGAGCTCCACGGCATCGGCCCCGGCACGCGGGTGCTCGCCAGCGGCGCCCCGTTTCGCATCGCCGTCGGCGACGGACTCCTGGGGCGGATCGTCGACGGGCTCGGCATCCCAGAGGATGGCGGCACCGTGCCGCGAGCTTTTGCCCGCTCGACCATCGCCGCGCCGCCAAACGCTCTCTCCCGGCCGCGCATCACCGAGCGAGTGGGGCTCGGAGTACGCGCGCTGGACGGGCTCGTGCCATGTGGCCTCGGGCAGCGGCTCGGCATCTTCGCCGGCTCAGGCGTCGGCAAGTCCTCGCTGCTGGGCATGATCGCCCGCTCCACCAGCGCGTCCATCAATGTGATCGCGCTCGTCGGTGAGCGTGGACGCGAGGTCCGGGAGTTCGTCGAGCGCGACCTCGGCGACGCGCTCGAGCGCTCCGTAGTAGTTGTCGCCACCTCCGACCAGCCCGCGCTCGTACGCATCAAGGCCGCGTTCACTGCCACCACCATCGCCGAGTACTTCCGCGATCAGGGTCATGACGTGTTGTTGATGATGGACTCCGTCACCCGCTTCGCCATGGCCCAGCGCGAGGTCGGCCTAGCGATCGGCGAGCCGCCCGCCACCCGCGGCTACACGCCCAGCGTGTTCGCGCTCTTGCCCCGCCTACTCGAGCGCGCTGGCACCAGCGAGAAGGGCTCCATCACCGGCCTCTACACCGTGCTCGTGGACGGCGACGACATGAACGAGCCCATCGCCGACGCCGTGCGCTCGATCCTCGACGGACACGTAGTGCTCACCCGCTCGCTCGCGCACGCCGGGCACTACCCAGCCATTGACGTCCTGCAGAGCGTCTCCCGCCTCGTCGGCGAGATCGTCTCGCCGCAAGTCCAGCAGGCGGGGCAGCAGCTGCGAAGCGCGCTTGCGGTGCTGCGCGAGAAGGAAGACCTCGTTGCCATCGGCGCCTACCAGCCCGGCAGCGACCACCCGCTGGACACAGCGCTTTCGCATCGCACCCGCATCGAGCGCTTCCTGCGCCAGTCCGTGCATGAGCACAGCGACCCGCAGCAGACCGATGCGCGGCTGCTCGAGCTCGGCGCCTCCCTCGCCAGCGAGCTCGAAGAGCGCAGCGGCGAGATCCCCGATGCGGAAGTGCTCACGCCCCAGCTCGGTACTGACAGCGGCACAGTTGATGGGACTGCATACGACGCGTCCGGCGCCCCCGCCATACCCGCGCTCGGGCTGAACATTTGAGCCGCACCTCGCGCTCCACCGGCCATGCTCAAGAACCGAACCCGCCGTCCGATAACCAGGCCGTGACCGGATCGGCATTCCGCTTTCGCCTCGAGCGTGTACGCGCCGTGCGTGAGCGCAAGGAGAAGCTCGCCCAGCAGGAGCTTGCCAACGCGCTCTCCAGGCGTACCAGTAGCGAGGCGGAGCTCCGCACAGCAGATGCCACCCTCGAGCACGCGCGCCAGCAGCAGCGCACCGCCCTTGCCGAGCGCGACCCCGTCAGCGCCACCGACCTGCTCGGCCGCCAGGCGTTCCTCGAGCGCGTCGAGGCGCAGCGACGGCTGCGCGTAAACGACCTCCAGCAGCGCGACGCTGAGGTCGCCGAGCGCGACGCCCAGCTCGCCAGCGCCGCCTCAGACCACGAGATGCTCAACCGTCTGCGCGAGCGCCACCGCGGCGAACACGCGCTCGAGGCCGCACGTCGCGAGCAGGGCGACCTCGACGAAATCGCCGCCTCGCGCTTTCGTGGGAGTCGCGCGTGAGCACCCAGGCGCTCACAGCCACCGCTGGCACCCCCGCCGGCGAGCTCGCAATTTTGCAGCGCATGCAGCAGCTGCAACAACTCATCGAATCCTCGCGCCAGGTCGCATCCGGCGGACAGATCTCAAACACCGCCACGACCGCCACAACGAACTCCACCTATCCCCAAACCTCCAGCGCCGACTTCGCCACCGCGCTGCAGGCTGCCACCACCGCTGATGCCTCCGGGGTTGTCGGTGCCGCCACCACCTACCCAGCGGTCAGCTCCAACTCCATGCGAGGCTCAAGCAGCGGCGAAAGCGAATACGACCCGCTGATCGAACAGGCAGCCGCGCGCAACGGCCTTGACCCCGCCGTGCTCCACGGCCTCATCCAGCAGGAGTCCGGCTTCGACCCCAGCGCCACCAGCAGCGCCGGTGCTGCCGGTCTCACCCAGCTGATGCCCGGCACCGCGTCCTCCATGGGTGTCGCCAACCCCCTCAACCCCGCCGAATCGATCGAAGGCGGCGCTCGCTACCTCGGCCAGCTCATGAGCCAGTTCGGCGGCAACACCGAAGACGCCCTCGCCGCCTACAACGCCGGGCCCGGAGCCGTCCAGCAGTACGGAGGCGTGCCCCCATACGCCGAAACCCAGAGCTACGTCACCAAAGTGCTCGGTAACGCCGAAGCCTACCGGCAGTCCCACCCAACAACCGTCACTACAGCAGGCCTCGCATGAGCCTCGAAGCCGTTCTTCTCGCGCTGCCAACGTCTGCCCCTACGTCCGTCTCAGGTGCACCGCCCGGGGTCTCAGGGGCCCCACCGGGGCCACCCGACGGCGCGCTCTTCCACAGCGCCCTCGAAGAGCAATCGGCCCGGACCGCCAATGCGGAAGGCCAACAGAAAAGCCAAGAACTAGTCGAGCGCGAAGGCGGCCAAGCCGCCCCCCGACGCTCGCTGCGTGACGGTCGCTCCGATGCTGCCGTTGCTGCGGCTGTCGCCGGCGCTGCCACGCCCGCCAGCGTCTCAACGCCTCCGAGCCACCCCGCTGTGCCTGCCAGCCGCCCCGCTACGGCTGCCAGCGCTGCGACATCGGCGAAGGGGTCTACACAGGAAAGCGGCGCAAGTGGCGCGAGCGTAACGAGTGGGTCGAGCGTGTCCACCGGTGCGAGCGCAACCCCCGCCACGGAATCACAGAACAACCCGCCGTCCACCGCCACGGCAGTCCCCACCAGCGGCGAAGCCACTCTGCCGGAAGCCACCACCAGCGCCGCCACTGAAACGGCTGGGGCCTCCGTCGCGGATGCAGCTGCCGGCACCGTGCCCGGCGAAGCCACTGCGCCCGTACCAGCAGCAGCCGAAGCAGCGCGCCCCGGCGAAGCCTCCCCGCAGGCTGCCCCCGGAGCCTCCGGTGTGCAAGCCAGCGAAGCCGCCAGTGCTCCCAACCAGGCCGCGCCGCCCCAGTCCACCACCGCCGCAGCCCCCGCGGCCATAACGCAAGCTCCCGTAAATGCCTCCTCCGTTGTGGCAGGCGCACACACGCCCAGCGCACACACCAACGCCCAGGAAACCAGCAGCGCGAGTCGGTCCACATCCGTCACCGCCGGCGCCTCCGTGAGCACACCAGAATCCAGCCAGGAAACCACCACGCAGCTGCCAGCCGCCGCGAGCACCACCCTCGCCGCCGCCTCCGAAACGGCCGCCTCCGAAACGGCCGCCAGCGCACCCGTGGTCCAGGCGCCGCAGGCGCCCCCCGACGCAACCACCGGCGCACGTGCCGCAACGTCCGCTGCCGCCCTCGCCTCCGCCCTCACCGCCAGCCAAGGACAAGCCGGCAGCCAGAGCCAGCCTGGTGGCGAAGGCGCTGGCGGTGGGCAGGCAGGCTCGAGCGGGTCAGCCGCCGCGCAGGCCACCAGCGCGGTGAGCTCCTCCTCGCACACCAACAGCGCGGTGGTAGCCGCCACGCAAACGAGCGTTGCCTCATTGCTTCAGGCGAGCGTCGCCACGGCAGCCGGTGAAGCAAACCCCCTCACAGGCTTGGCCGCCGCGATCGGGCTGCAGGCGAGCGGCGAGGGCATAGCAGCGTCTGGCGCGAGCGCTGCCGCGCCGTCCGCCGGCCCTGTTGGCATGCAGGACATGATCAACGCCATCCACGCCACCATCGAGATCGCAGCCCGTCAGGGAGCCACGCAGGCGCGCATCCAGCTACAGCCGCAGGATCTCGGCCAGATCAACATCCGCCTCAGCCAGACCAGCCAAGGTTTGCTCGCGCGTGTCAGCGCCGAAACGCCCGCCGCTGCGCAGGCGCTTGCCGACGGGCGCTCGGAACTGCGCCAGTCGCTCAGCTCGCTCGGCCTGCCGCTGCTGCGCCTGGACATCAGCGCCTACGGCCAATCGGCAGCTCGCGAACACCAGGAACGCTTCGCCGGTGACACACGCTCCGCGAGCACCTCCTCCACTTCCCCATCCCTCGAAGACAGTGAAGGCGTCGAGCCGCTGGGTGAGCTCGAAGCCGCAAGCGCGCCAGCTGCGCTCACCGGTGGCGCGCTCGTAGACGTGCTCGCCTGAAATCACGAAAGGACCGCACCGCCATGACCGCCATCGCACACACAGCCGCCACCGCCGCTACTCAGTCCTCGAGATCGGGTAGCGAAACCGCGCCCGAAAACCCCAACGGGATCCTCGGCCAGAACGACTTCCTGAAACTGATGATCGCGCAGCTACAGGCACAGAACCCGCTGGAACCCGGCAACAGCAACGAATACATCAACGAGCTCGCTCAGATGACCCAGATGGAGCAGATGACCAACATGGCAAACGCCAACGAGCTCTCAAGCGCCGTGTCGATGATTGGCCACAAGGTCTCCTACAACGGCACCAAGGGCGAACTCGTTACCGGCAGCGTGGAAAGCGTTCAGTCGGCCGCCACCGGCACCACCGTCACCGTCGGCGGCGTTGGCGGCATCACCCTCTCCAGTCTCGTAAACGTCGAATGAGCCCCGCCTCCAGCCTCGCATGAGCCCGATCTCCAATCCAGCCCTCGTACCGCCCGGTGGCCTCACCGCGCCGGTCGCGCCCGCGGGCAAGCCCGGCACGCCAACCCCCGCCCGGGACGCCGGCAAGGCCGCGCCTGCGGGCAAGTCCTTCGCGCAGGAGCTCTCCCGGGCGGATAAGTCCCAGCAGCTGCAGTTCTCCAAGCACGCGCTCGCGCGCGTGGAACGCCGTGGCATCGAGCTCGACTCTGCCACGCTGGGCAGGCTTTCACAGGGGGTACAGCGCGCCGCCAGCAAGGGCTCGCGCGACTCCCTCGTACTTGTCGACGGCACCGCGTTTGTGGTGTCCGTCAGCAATCGCACCGTCATAACGGCGGTCGGATCCGAACACATGAAGGACAACGTGTTCACCAACATCGACAGTGCCGTGATCGCATGAGAACAGCGGCAACACACAACACACACAACCCCGGCTGGACCTCATCGAGGAAGCCGCGAAAGGAAGGGCAGTCACGATGATGGCTGGAATGTATGCCGCTATCAGCGGCCTCGATGCCAACCAGGCGATGCTCAACGAGACCGCAAACGACCTGGCAAACGTAAACACAGTGGGCTACAAGTCCGCGAGCATCACGTTCGCCGACTCGCTCACGCAGGTGATGCACGGTGCCTCCGGGCCAACCAGCTCAAACGGTGGCTCCAACCCGCAGCAGATCGGCCTCGGTGTGCAGGTCAATGCCACCGAGAACGACATGACAGAGGGGTCCTTCCAGACCACCGGTAACCCCCTCGACGTCGCCATCGAGGGTCCCGGCTTCCTGCGTGTGGGCTCCGGCGAACCAAAAGCAGAAGAACTCACCGCCGGCCTGCCGATCAAACTGCAGTACACGCGTGCCGGTGATCTGACCACCGACGCAAGTGGGTATCTGACCACCCAGGCGGGTGAATACGTGATTGGGCGCAACGCCGAAGTGTCAGCCGAATCGGAAACGGGCGACACCTACAAGGCTGGCGAAAAAGACACCTACCTGAGGATCCCCCCCGGGTCGTCGAACATCTCCATCGGCCAGAATGGGGCGATCAGCTACACCGACGAGGAAGTCGGCTCCGCGCAATTCGAAAAGCGGGTGACCGCCGGGTTCCTCTCGATCGCCACGTTCGCCAACGAATCCGGGCTCGAACGCCTCGGTGGCTCGATGTGGGGTCAGACCGCCAACTCCGGTACGCCCCTCGTCGGCGCGGCCGACACGTCTGGCTTCGGCTCGACCATCGGCGGCGAGCTCGAGATGTCAAACGTCGACCTCGCTACCGAGATGACCAACATGATCACCGCCGAGCGCGGTTATCAAGCCAACTCGCGTGTGATCTCCACCGCGGACGAAATGCTCGGCACGCTGGTGCAGATCCAGTAGCGCCCCGAACTTCGCCGCATAAGTAGCGGCGGAAGCAGAAAAACCAGAACGCCGTGAAAGGACGGCGCGCTCACGCAGGGACTACTCCGAGGAGCCCGGGGTGGGACGGCGACGCTTGGAGTCGTCCCACCCTGTGGCTAACGTGTTGTAAGAGGGGGTGTGCAAATGATCACGCTCAACCGGCTCGGCCATCACGACGAGCCGTTTCATCTGAACATAGACATGATCGTGACCGTCGAGTCGACGCCCGACACGGTCATCACGCTCGCCACCGGCGCCAAGGTGGTGGTCGCCGAGACGCCCGCCGAGGTGGCCGCTGCCGTCTACGGCTACAGGGCAGCAGTACTGGGCGATGCGCTGCGCCGGCGCGGCGGTCCGCTGCATACGCCGCCGCTAACGCCCGTCCATCGCAGCGACGACGCCCCCCGGCTAACCGCCGTCGAAGACCAGCCGAGCTGAGCGCCCGGATTTAAAGGGTTCCCGCTTACCCTCGCCCCACGTCCTGCCCAGGTATTCGAACCCTGGGAAAAACGTTGCAGTTTGGCAGGCGCTTCGTGCAGTCGTGCCCGCCAGTACTGAAGGTTTTTGGGCAAAAGCCGATGTAGTCGCGATGAAGGCTTCTACGGCCATCGGAATCGGGGTGGCCTTTGGCGCCCTGATGATGAGCTCACTCATGGGCGGGACCAGTCCTGCCTCGTTTATCGACATTCCCGCGCTGATGATCATCCTCGGCGGCACCGGTGGGGTGACGCTCGCGAGCTGCGGGATGGCCTCCATGAAGCGCGTGCCCAGCCTCTACAAGATGGTGTTCGCGGCCGAACCGCCGGACATGCGAGGTCGTCTCGATCTGCTCGTGTCGCTTGCCGACAAGGCCCGCCGCGAGGGGCTACTGGCCCTCGACGCGATGCTCGCGGAGATCGACGATCCCTTCACCCGCAACGCCATGCAGCTGGTCGTCGACGGCACCGACCCGGAGATGGTGCATGCGATCCTCGAGGCCGAGGTCGACGGCATGGCCGCCCGCCACGCCGCCGGCGCCGCGCCGTTTGAGAAGGCCGGCGGCTTTGCCCCCACGATGGGCATCATCGGCACCGTTCTCGGCCTAGTGCACGTGCTGCAGAACCTCGCCGCACCCGCCACGCTCGGGCCGTCCATCTCCGCTGCGTTCATCGCCACGCTCATGGGTGTCGGCTCCGCCAACGTCGTGTTCCTGCCGATCGCCAACCGCCTCAAGGCGATCTCCGCCGAAGAGATGGAGCTGCGGATGATGACGCTCGAGGGCATTCTCTCGATCCAAGCCGGCGATAACCCCCGGCTCGTGTCCGAAAAGCTGATGTCCTACGTGCCGCCAGAAGACCGCGGCGAGCCCGGCGAGGACAACGTCGCGCGCCTCAACGTCGAGGCGAAGGCCGCCTGAGATGGCACGCGGCGGGCACGGTCGCCGCCGCGGACACGGCGGCGAGCATGAGAGCGAGGAGCGCTGGCTGCTCACCTACGCAGACATGATCACGCTGCTGATGGCGCTGTTCATGGTGCTGTTCTCGATCTCCTCGGTCAACATCTCCAAGTACCAGACCCTGCAGAAGTCGCTCAAGGCCGCCTTCTCCGGGCACATCCTGCCCGGCGGCACCTCCGTCGCCTCGCAGGGGTCCACCGCCAACCACTCGCAAACCCCCGCCAGCACCGAACTGCAGGCGATCGAGCCCGTCGCCACAGAAGGCGCGAGTACGTCGCAGAACAGCACCGCGCACAACGTCAGCACCGCCACCTCCACCAACGCTGCCGCCGCGGCCGCCAAAGCGGTCGCCGCCAACCATCAAGCGTCCGAGTTCGCGCGCATCAAGACCGAGCTCGAAGCGTATGCCAAGGCACACGGCTTCGCCAAGAGCGTCAAGGTGGCAATCGAACAGCGCGGCCTGGTCATCAGGGTGCTCACCGACGATCTCCTGTTCGCATCCGGCCAGGCCACGCTCGAAGGCCGCGCCTTCGGCCTCTTGACCGAGATTGCAAGCCTCCTGAACGTCGATCAGACCCACCCCATCTCTGTCGAAGGCAACACCGACAACGTGCCCATTCACTCGAGCCAGTTCCCCAGTAACTGGGAGCTATCCACCGCCCGCGCCAGCACCGTCGTGCAGTACCTCATCGACCACGGCGTCAGCGCCAACAGGCTCACAGCCTCAGGCAATGCCGAACAACGACCGATAGATAGCAATGCGACCGCCGCTGGTCGCGCACGCAATCGGCGCGTGGAGATCGTCATGCGACGTCTTCATACAGCCGAAGGCGAACCCGAAACGGAAAGCGGATCCGAACCTTAGGTCAGGACGACATGTCAAAGCTCAAGAACAAAAAGGTAATGCTTGCAGTGGCCCTGCCGATACTCATACTGGGGATCGGTTACAAGATGACCCGGCCCGCGCCTGTCAACAAGGACAAGATCAAGGGAACCCTGTACGTGCTGCCCGCGCCGTTCCTGCTCAACCTCCAACAAGGCCGCTTTGCCAAGCTGACCGTCGGGCTCGAGCTCGCTCCCGGCCAAAGCGACGGCGCATCCGCCACCGCCGCCGCATCCAGCGGCGAAAACGCCGTCGGCACTTTGCCCGAGGAACCGCTTGTACGCGAAATCGTGACCAACGCCATCACCAACCAGAACGGCGAAACGCTCGTCACCGAACAGGGTCGAAAGGCGCTCAAGCATCAGATCCTCCAGGCGATCACCAAGGAGACAGACGTCAAAGTCGAAGCGATCCTGATCCCAGACCTGACAGTTCAATAGGAGCCAACTTGCCGGAGACGATCGAGTACGAGCAGTTCCGGGATGATTCCCCACCCACCCCCACCAACGGCGACGCCGCCGTTGACGTCGATCTCAGTCGCCTCAGCGACATCCCCATGGAGCTGAGCGTCGAGATTGGGCGCACGCACATGACCGTCGGCGAGACGCTTGATCTACGCGTCGGCTCCGTCGTCACGCTCGAGCGCCTTGCCGGTGAGGCCGCAGACCTGCTCGTCAACGGCAGCGCAATCGCCCGCGGCGAGGTCGTCGTCATCGACGAGCAGTACGGTCTGCGCATCACCGAGATTCTCGACGGCCAGTCCGACCCGCAAGACGCAGAGCTCGTCGCCGCTGATGGTGCCCGGGGGGCAGACGCGGCCGCCTCAGACGCGGGTGTGCCAGCTGCTGGCGCCGGGGCGATCGGCGACGATGGGCCCGTCGGCGGGGACGCTGCCGGTGAGGACGTCACTCCCGATCAGGAGGGCTAGAAGCCTGTGCCGGACATGAGCGTGGGCCAGGAGCAGAGCGACGCCCCCGAGCTGGAGAGCTCCCAAACGCCGGAGGGGGCCGAGCACGCGGAGGCAATGGATCACGCGGGCGTCGGTCCCGAAGGCATCCGTACGCTCGACTTCTCCCAGCCGACCAAGTTCACCACCGAGTTGCGCCGACGCATCGTGCGCGCGCTCGACCTGTTCTGTGACACGCTCCGCGGCTGGCTCGAAACTGAGCTAAACGCCGAAATCGAGGTCGTCCTCACC
Organism: Solirubrobacteraceae bacterium; assembly: GCA_050015915.1. GTDB lineage: Bacteria > Actinomycetota > Thermoleophilia > Solirubrobacterales > Solirubrobacteraceae > Palsa-744. The sequence goes on along the minus strand of JBEKAM010000004.1, from coordinate 12,095 downwards.
GACATCTCTCAGCGCACCTGGGCGGCCGCCAAGGCGCAACTGCCCGCTGATGCGATCGCTGTGGCCGTCGAGGCCGAGTCGATCCAACGGCACATGCTGATGAGCGTCGAGCTGCCGCTCGTGCTGCAGTCGCTCGAATGCCTGCTCGGCGGCGATGCCTCCCATGCGCCCGAGCAGCGCCACCTGACAGAGATCGACTGGGTGCTCACCAGGGGCGTGCTCGACTCGATCGTGCGCCAGCTGTCCGCTGCCTGGTGCGAGTTCGGCGGCCCCGTGCTCGTGCGCGGCGACGTCGACATCGAGGGCGACGCCGGCGTCAACACTCCCATCGGCGAACCCACGCTGTCGGTCACCTTCGAGGTCAAGATCGACAAGCTCACCTCAGCGATCTCGCTGTTGATCCCGTGGGCTGCCATTGAGCCCATCACCGAGCGTATCCGCGGCGGTGGCAATCAGCCCACCGGCTCGGACCCACGCGGCGCCGTCGCCCTGCGCCGCGGTGTGGCCGGCGCGAACGTGTTGCTGCGCGCAGAGGTCGGCTCTGTGCAGATGCCCATCGAGCGGATGCTCGAACTGACCACAGGCGCGCTCGTGACGCTTGAAGACAGCTCCGAGGACGGCGTGCTGCTGTTCGCGGAGGGCGTTTCCCTCGGTCGCGGGCGCCCCGGTCGTAGCGGCGTCAGGCGCGCCGTCAAGCTCACCTCCACAGGCGAACCGCCGATCCGCGCTGACACCTACGCCAAGCTTGGCCGGGCAGAGCTCGAACGCGCGCGCGCCCACCTGCAGGAGTCCCTCCAGAGCCCCGAGCACGGGGAGATCCTGCGCAGCATCTTCGTTCGCGTGTGGGCTGAGCTGGGTAGGACCCACCTGCCGCTCGGCGACGCGCTCACGCTCACACCCGGGGCGCTCGTCGAGCTCGACCAGACAGCTGAGGCGCCCGTCGAGCTGTTCGCCAATGGGCTGTGCTTCGCCAACGGCTCGCTCGTCGTCACCGCCGAGGGGCAGTGGGCAGTGCAGCTCGCAGAGCTCCTGCAGTAGCTCAAGACCGCCGCTGCTGGGCCGATAACCCGGACGACTCTTCCTCGGAGTCGTCCCTCGATGATCAAGTGCATATCGCTTTACCGTGCGGTCGCGACGGCGACCGCGGCGCTCTGCGCCTGCCTGCTCGCATTCGCGGGTAATGCGTCTGCGTTCTCGCCCGCCCTGAAGACAGGCGGCGGCACAGGCGAAAACACCCCGCTCAATCTCAACCCCTCGAGCACAGCGCACACCGGGGTCTCAAGCAGCAGCGGCGGCGCGAGCATCGTGCGCACGATCGTCGGCCTGGCGATCGTTATCGCCGTCATCTGGGGGCTCGCGTGGATCCTGCGCCAGGTCAAGTCTCACCGCGAGGGCTCAAGCGACACGGGTCAGCCGAGCGCTGGGCTGGCCAGCGTCGCTGCGCTCACCCTCGGCTCCGGGCGCTCCGTGCACCTGGTGCGGGCCGGCAACGACTACGTCCTACTGGGTGCCACCGAGCACGGCGTCGCACCCATCCACCGCTACACCGAGGAGCAAGCCCGCGAAGCTGGCTTGCTCGGTGAGTTCGCGGATCTGGTCGAGCCGCCGCGCGAACGCTCACGTCTGCTGGGCGCCGCCAGCCAGCTTCTCACCGGCGCCGGGCGTGCCGTCGGCCAGGCAGGCTCTCCCTCCGAGCAGGAAGGCCTCCCCGGCGATAGCGGCTTCTCCCGGCAGCGCCTGCTCACGGGCGCCAGTCCTGTCGTCGGCCACCGTCCCGACCCGATGCGTATGCCTTCGCCCTCTTCTGGGCTGGTCGAGCGCCTGCGCGAAATGACCGTGAGGAGATGAGCACGATGAGCCTGCTCGGCGCGCTGCCCGCCGTGAACTCCAGCAACGCCGTGCAGATCCTGCTGCTCGTCGGCGGGCTAACGCTTGTACCCGCGATCCTCTTCACCGTCACCGGCTTCAGCCGCATCCTCATCGTCCTCGGCTTCATCCGCACCGCCGTCGGCACCACTACCGCGCCGCCAAACCAGGTGCTCGTGGGCATCGCGCTGTTCCTGACGATCTTCGTCATGGCCCCCACCGTGGGTGCGATCAAGAAGGACGCCGTCGAACCGCTCGAGGCGAGCAAGATCTCAACCACCGTTGCGCTCGAGCGCGCCGAGCAGCCGCTGCGCGAATTCATGTTCCGCCAGACGCGCGTCGAGGATATCTCGCTGTTCGTCAACCTCGCCCATGCCAAAGAGCCGCACACGCGCGCCGAAGTGCCCACCGAGGTACTGATCCCCGCCTTCATCGTCTCCGAGCTGAAGACCGCCTTTCAGATCGGCTTCTTGATCTTCCTGCCGTTCCTGTTGATCGACCTGATCGTCTCCTCCGTGCTGATGAGCATGGGCATGATCATGCTGCCACCCACGTTCATCTCGCTGCCTTTCAAGATCCTGCTGTTCGTGCTCGTCGATGGCTGGGATCTCGTCATCAAATCCCTCGTCCAGAGCTTCCATTAGATGAACCAAGACACCGTCGTCAACCTCGCCACCCAGGCGATGAGCCTCGCGCTGAAGATCGCCGGGCCGCTGCTGCTCGTGGCGCTCGCCGTCGGCCTATTGGTCAGCGTCTTCCAGGCGGTCACCCAGATCCAGGAGCAGAGCCTTTCGCTGATCCCCAAGATCGCCGCTGTGGCCGTCGTGATCGTCGTGCTCGGACCGTGGATGCTCGGCCAGCTCGTCTCCTACACCACTGCCCTGTACACGTCCATCCCCACGATGGTCGGCTCGTGATCGCGCCGGGCGAGCTGGTGGGCTCGTGATCCAGCTGCTCACAAAACTCGAGGGCGGCGAGCTGGTGGGCTTCATCCTCGTGCTCGCGCGCGTCACGCCACTATTCTTCCTCGCGCCACTGTTCTCCTCCCAGATCATCCCCCCGCACGTAAAGGGGCTGATCGCGGTCGGGATCTCCGTGGGCCTCGCGCCGATCGCGCTGCAAGGGCAGCACATCCCCACCGACCCTGTCACGCTCGCGGGGCTAGTGGTCGAGGGCCTGCTCGTCGGCTTCGGCTTTGCCTTCACGTTGAGCCTCTTGGCGGCCGTTGTCGAATCGGCCGGCTCAGTGATCGACGTGATCGCGGGCTTCTCCTACGGCAACCTGATCAACCCCATGAACGGCCAGGAAAGCGCCGTGATCGCACGCTTCTACTCACTCGTGGGCACGCTCGTGTTCCTGCTCATCGGCGGCGACGCGTGGACGCTGCGCGGCCTCGATCGCACCTTCCAGCTCGTTCCCCTGACGAAGGGCCCGCGGCTGTCCTCGCTGCTGGGCGGTGTCGAGCAGGTCTTTGCCACCGTGTTCGCCGGTGCGCTCGAGGTCGCCGCGCCGGTGCTCGTGGCGCTGCTGATCACCGACGTCGCCTTCGGCGTCGTCTCGCGCGTCGTGCCCCAACTGAACATCTTCGCCGTGGGCTTTCCCACGAAGGTGGCCGTCGCGCTGCTCGTGGTGGGCGCGGCGCTGCCGTTCACCGCCAACTGGATCGACAACCAAATGTCAGTGAGCGTGGGCGACGCCCTCGGCGCGCTGCACGTCGCGTAAGACATGCCCAACGACGACCGCACCGAGAAAGCAACACCCAAGCACCGCCAACGCGCCCGCGAGAAAGGGCAGGTGGCGCGCAGCCAGGATCTCGGCGGGGCGGTCGTCGTCGTCGCCGGCCTGTTCGCCATTAGCTTGGTGGGCGCCAACGTCGCCGCGGCGGGCGGCGCGATGTTCCACCAAGCCTTCGGCGACATCTCCCAATCCACTCACGCCACCAGTGCCGCCGGACTGGACGACCTGCTGCACTCGGCGGTCGCCACCGTCGGCGTCGCGATTGCGCCCATCGCCGGGGCGTGCCTTGCGGCGGGCCTGATCGCCGGTGTCGCCCAGGTCGGCTTCCGGCCCACACCACAGGCACTCAAACCCGACTTCAAGCGCATCAACCCTGCGTCCGGACTGAAGAACCTACTGGGCCCAAACGCAGTCTTCGAGGCGATCAAGACGGTCGTCAAGGTGGGCGTCGTCGGTGCCGTCGCTGCGCTCGCGCTCCTGCCGGGACTCACGAAACTCGCCTCGATCGTAGGCATCTCCGCCGGCGGGCTCGGCTCGCTGTCCGTCGGCAAAGCACTCGGCGTCGCCGAGGACGCCGCCTTCGCGTATCTGCTGATCGGCCTGGTCGACTACGCCTGGAAGCGCCATCGCCACGAGAAACAGCTGATGATGACCAAGCAGCAGGTCAAGGACGAGACCCGCCAGTACGGCGTCTCCGCCGAGGTCAAGGCGGCACTGCGACGCCGCCAGTCGCAATTGGCGCGAGTACGCATGATGGCCGCGGTCGCCGACGCCGACGTGGTCGTCGCCAACCCCACCCACTTCGCCGTGGCGCTCACCTACGACGGCACCCGCACCGCCCCCGAGGTGGTCGCCAAGGGTCAGGACCTGATCGCCCTGCAGATCAAGCGTGTCGCCGAAGAAAACGATGTGCCCGTGATCAGCGACCCGCCGCTCGCGCGTGCCCTGCACGCGTCCGTGGAGATCGGCCAGATCATTCCCCAGGAGCTCTACGCCGCGGTCGCGCGCGTGCTCGCCTTCGTTTACCGCATGGCCGGCCGTAAGGCGGGCCGACCGGGCGGGGCAGGGGCGGGCGGCGTATCACCGGCAAATAGGAGGCTCGCGTCGTGAACAGCGCCGGCCTGCGCAGGATGCTCGCGCACACCGACATGCTCGCGGCGGTCGCCGTCGTGCTCGTTGTGACGATGCTCGTCGTGCCGCTCCCGTCGGAGCTTTTGAGCTTGATGATCACGCTCAACATCGCCGGTGCGCTCACGATCGTGGTCGCCACCATGTATCTCGGCAAGGCCCTCGACTTCGCATCGTTCCCGAGCTTGCTGCTGCTGACCACCATGTTCCGCCTGGCGATCAACGTGTCGGTCACGCGGCTCGTCCTCACCACCGGCGACGCAGGCAGCGTGGTCAAGTCATTCGGGGAATTCGTCGTCGGCGGCAACGTCGTCGTCGGCCTCGTCATCTTCCTGATCCTCGTCGTGATTCAGTTCGTCGTGGTAACCAACGGCGCCGGACGCGTCGCCGAGGTCGGAGCGCGCTTCACGCTCGACGCAATGCCAGGCAAGCAGATGGCGATCGACGCCGACCTGAACGCCGGTCTGATCACCGACGACCAGGCACGGGCGCGCCGCTCCGAGATTTCCCGGGAGGCGGACTTCTACGGCGCCATGGACGGTGCCTCCAAGTTCGTCAAAGGCGACGCCATGGCGGCCGTGATCATCACCGCCATCAACCTCATCGGCGGGATCATCGTCGGCATGCTGCAGCGCCACCTCGGCTTCAGTGAAGCCACCCACCAGTACTCGCTGCTGACCGTTGGTGACGGCCTCTCCGCACAGATCCCCGCGCTTTTGATCTCCGTCGCAACCGGCATCATCGTTACCCGCGCCTCTTCTGACCGCGACCTCGGCTCGGACATCGCCAACCAGGTCCTCGGTCAGCGCAAGGCCCCACTCGTGGCTGCCTGCGCGATTGGGCTGTTCGCGTTGATCCCCGGCCTGCCAAAGCTCCCGTTCCTTTTCATCGCCGCCATCTTCGGCGCGATCGCCTGGGCCGTGCGCAATGGCATGCCAGGCGCGCAAGATGCCGATAAGGCTGCCGCCAGCGCCGCCGCCGCACAGGCGTCATTGCCGAAAACCGGTGAGGAGCCGATGTCCGAGGTGGGGGTCGACGCGCTCGAGCTGGCGATCGGTTTTGGGCTCGTGCCGCTCGTCGACGGTGGCGGTGGCGGCACGGGCAGCAGTACCCTGCTGCGCCGCGTGAGCATGATCCGCCGCCAGATCGCCTCTGACCTCGGCCTCGTGATCCCGCCCGTGCGCATCCACGACGAGCTGGGAATGGAGTCGCACGAGTACGTCGTCAAGGTGCGCGGCTCGGAGGTCACGCGCGGGAGCATCATGCCCGGGCACCTGCTCGCGATGGACCCCGGCGACGCCGTTGGCAAACTGCAGGGGATCCCCACGCGCGAGCCCGCGTTCGGCCTGGAGGCCGTTTGGATCCAGGAGTCCGCCCGTGGGGAGGCCGAGTCGCTCGGCTATACCGTCGTCGATGCCGAGTCGGTGATCGTCACGCACCTCACCGAGACGATCCGCGATCACGCCGCGGAGGTGCTCACTCGCCAGGATGTCCGCGCGCTACTCGACAAGCTCAAGGAGACCAACGCGGCTGTCGTTGAGGAGGTCGTGCCGGATGCGCTGTCGGTCGGAGAGATCCAGCGCGTGCTGCAGTCGCTGCTTGCGGAGGGTGTGCCGATCCGTGATCTCGGCACGATCGTGGAGGCAATCGGGGATAAGGCGCGAACAACACGAGACACAAGCCTCCTATCGGAGTACGCTCGCCAGGCACTGGGCCGGGCGATCACGGCTCCCCACCTGGATGAGCGGTTGCGACTGCAAGCCATTACTCTGGATCCCGCCATTGAGCAGGAGGTCTCTACCTCGATCACCCAGACCACTGACGGGGAGTACCTCGCCATGGATCCTCCGCGCGCGCAAGCGATCGTCACAGCGCTGCGCAAGCAGGTCGAACATGCCACCGCGCTCGGCTCCCAAGGCGGTCCCGGCGGCGGCAAGGGACCTGTTCTCTTGTGCTCCGCACGCATCCGCAGGCACCTGCGGCGTCTGATCGCCCAGGCACAACCACATCTTGCCGTGTGCTCCTATAACGAGATCGCCCCCGGAATCGACGTTGAAACGGTCGGGGTGATCCACGCGTGAGTACGCCTGGCGAGATTTTGGAGGCGCTCGGCCGCGAGGCCCGTTCCCGTTTGGGCAACGGTCGCGACACGGCGACACGCGTTTATCGTGGCCGCTCCGTCGAGGAGCTCGTGCCGCAGATCCAGCGCGATCTCGGCGCCGACGCGATCATCGTGCGTCGTCGTGAGGGGTTGACGGGCGGTGTGCTTGGCTTCTTCCAGCGCGCGTTTGTGGAGATTGAGGCGATGCCCGGCGGGCCGGGCGTGGACCTCTACGACGAAGACGAGCACGACTTGCCGCTCGACGGCTCCGAGTCTTACGCTGAGGACACGCCCGGGCAGCTCTCCGCCCAGGAATACCAGCCTGAGCCGATGGTGCAGCCCACGCCAGCCGCCGCGACCCCTGCTCCCCAGCCCGCCGCCGCCGCCCCGCCGCCGCTAGCTCCACATCTCGCGCCTGGCCTGCCGCAGCGGCCCACGTTCGAGTACCGCTCCGCGGCGATGCGCCCAGCCACGCCGGCGCCGCCCGCGTTTATCACTCCGCCCCCCGCTCCGGCTACGAGCTCCCCGCCGGCGGTGGCTGAGCCCCTGCCTACGCCCTTCTACACACGCCAGGCGATGCCGGCGCCCGCCGCTGCGGCGGGTAGCGCATATGTAACCGCGCACCTGGCCGCGCTGGCGCGAGCCGAACGCGCCAAGAGTCCGCCGCGCGGGTCGAGCACCGAGCGCCGCGAGGAATCCTCCGCGTGGGCAACCGACTTCCAGGAGCTGATCCCGCGTGAGCAGACGGAGCTGTTTCCGCAACCCGCCGGTGCCGCGCCCGCGCCTGTGCGAGCGCCGAGCGAGCGGCGGGTAGTGGCGCCAGGCTCGCAGGCGCGCGCCCGCGCTGGAGTGGCAAAAAGCTTGCAGCGCTGCGGCATCAGCGAGGAGCTCGCACACGAGCTGATCGACGCGGCCAGCGCGCACGCGCTCGCGCTCGCGCCCCGCGCAGGCCTCGTGCAGGCGGTGCGCGCGACGCTCGCACAGCGGATACCGGTTGCGCCGCCATTGGCCACGAAGGGCGCCGCGATCGTTGTCGTCGGGGCAGGTGGAGCCGGTAAGACGACCTTCTGCACGACGCTGTCGGGCGCCTATCGTCGCAGCAGCTCGTTGCCGGCCAGCTTCGCGACGATCACCCGCGCGGGCGAGCGCGGCGAGCTGCAGATGCTGCTCGCCCCCCACATCGTCAAGCCCACGCCCGCCGCTGCCCCGAACGCGCTGCGGGCATTGCGCAGGGCGCGCGGCGAGGGCATGGCGATCCTCGACACACCCAGCCTCTCTCCCTCCGATCGCGGCGGCGCACGCGAGCTCGCGCGACTGCTCGCGGAGCTGGCGCCCGAGCGGGTCGTCGTGGCGCTGCCAGCTACGCTCGGCGCGACCGCCGCCGCACAGCTACTGCAGGCCCTTGCGCCGCTGGGTGCAAACGCGCTCGCTGTCACCCATGCAGACGAGACCGACCAGCTGGGGGTGGCCGTCGAGGCCGCCTGCCGCTTTGGTCTTGCCCCTGAATACATGCTCGAGCGTGGTCGCGGTGGCGCCTGGCGGCTGCGCCAGCTCACCCCCAACGTCCTCGCGGAGAGGCTCTTGCCATGAAATTCGGGCGCGGAAACTCAGAGAAGTCCGAGCCAGTACTGCTCCCCGGGCGCTCGGAGAACGTCACGCTTGTGGGTAGCGGTGGCGAGCGCATCGCCGCGCGCGTGCTCGAGGCTGGCACAGACACGCTGCTGGTCGCGATCATGGTGCCCACCCAGCCGCTCACCTACAGCCAGCTGGAGAGCCTGATGCTTGAGTTTGTCGGCCCGCGTGGCCGGGTGCGCTTGCGCGGCACCGCCACGATCGAGGACCCCGCGGAGCCTGATGTTGTGCGCATCGACCGGCCGCGCTCGATCGAGGTGCTGCAGGAACGCGAGTACGTGCGCATCGGCTCCACGCGACCGGCGGTCGTATATAGCGGGCGCAACCAGGAACCGATCCAGAGCTACACCGTGGATGTCAGTGGCGGTGGCTTCCTGCTTGCTGGCCCCGACTCGCTGAAGATCGGCGATGAGGTCTCCTTCCAGCTCACGCTCACCCCCGGTGTGCTGCTGATTGCCGGCAAGGGCAAGGTCGTGCGCGTCGACTCCCGCCAGCGCCGCGCCGTCGAGTTCACCGACATCTCAGAGCTCGACCGGCGTCGCCTGATTCGGTTCATCTTCGAGTGCCAGCGTGACGAACGCCAGCGCGGCCTGGAAACGGACGGACGCCATGGCAGCTGACACCGCTGAGGCGCCAGTCGTCGAGGAGGCGACAGCTGCGCCCGTCGCGGCTCCGCCGCTCGCGCCCGAGAAGCCCGAGAAGCCCGACAAGAAGGCAGCCAAGGCCAAGGACGCGAAGAAGGACAGCAAGGACAAGAAGGCAAAGAAGGGCAAGAAGGATGACGGGGACGCGGGTGGCGACGAGTCTGAGGCCACCGGCCCCAACGTGGCCGCCCACCCGCGCGCGGCGCGGGCGGTTGCGCGGACCAAGAGCTGGGGCGGGCTCGTGGGCTTTGTCCTCGGCGGCTACCTGTCGCTGCCCACCAACACGCTTGCCGCCGCCGGTCTGCGCGCGCTGATCGCCGGTGTCGTCTGTTATGTGGCGGCGTGGGCTGGCGCGGTATTCGTCTGGAAGCGGCTGGTGATCCTCGAGCTCAAGGGCCGCGAGCAGCAGATGATCAGTGGCACCCGGGCCGCACGCGCCAGGCGCGCGCTGCCTGTGGGGTCCGAACCGCCAAGCGCGAGGGCCTCATAGGAGCGTAGGTGGACCCAATCCATCCAATCGCTCCCGGGCCACTCCCCGTCCCCCTGGGGCTTACGCCCGTTGACCGCCTGCCGCGGATCTCACGCGAGCGCGATCGTCCCGCGCGCGAACGCCGCGAGCAGGCTCGCGAGGAGCCGCCGCCTGAGCCGCCGCCCGATGGCCGCGAGGACGACGAAGATCGTCCGCACATCGACATCCGCGCGTAGAGCCCTTCAAAGATCAGCACGCCCGCTGAGCGCCGCACCTGCAGGAATTGCTGCCGCCGGCAGGAATCGGAGGTGCAAGACGGAAATCTGTCTCAAGTTTTCCGCTGCGGTGACGATAATCCGCGTGGGTCGACACGGAGTCGGCCTGGGACCTCACCAAACACCGTCATCAAGGAGATGAACGTATGGGCCTCACGATCAACACCAACCTGGAGGCGATGAACGCCGCCAGGAACCTGAACGCCACCGAGAACAGCCTCTCGATGTCGATGCAGCGCCTGTCCTCGGGTCTGAAGATCAACTCGGCCAGCGATGACGTCGCCGGCTACGCGATTTCCGAAAGCCTTCAGAGCCAGGTCAACGGCCTCAACCAGGCCTCAGAAAACATCCAGGACGCTGTCGCCCTGGCGCAGACCGCTCAGGGTGCGCTCAACGACGTCAACACGATGCTTCAGCGTGTGCGCGAGCTCGCCGTGCAGTACTCGAACGGCACCACCTCAGAAGAAGACCAGACGGCCATCATCTCCGAGGTTGGCCAGCTCGTCTCTGAGATCCAGCGCGTCGGTGAAACGACGCAGTTCAACGGCAAGAACCTGCTGAACGCGGCTGAAGAAATCCGCTTCCAGGTCGGCGCCAACGACGGCGAAGGCATCGGCGTTACGACGATCGAACTCTACAAATCGATCGAATCGAAGATCGAAACTTCGACACTCGGCGAACGCCTTGTGACGGTGCTCGGCACGACTGAAAAAGAAGAAATCAAAACGAAAACCGCCGAAATCGTCGAAAAAGAAAAAACGCTTGTCACCGCCGAAAAAAAATTGAAAGAAGAAGGCAAGACCTCAGAAGAAATCAAGACTGAAACAAAAGCGGAAAAAGAAGCGATCACCGAAGTCAAAAAGGCGATCACTGAAATCACAAAAGCAAAAGAACCGACTGGTCTGAAAGAAATCAGTGAAGCAATCGCCAAAGTGGCGGGCCTCGCTGGTGAATTCGGCTCCATCCAGGACCGCATTCAGTTCACTCAGAGCAACCTGGAAGTTTACAGCCAGAACCTGACATCGGCTGTAAGCGCACTGACCGACGTGAACATGGCCACCGAAATGACCAACTTCACGAAGGACCAGGTTCTGCAGCAGGCCGGCGTGTCGATTCTCGCCCAGGCCAACCAGCTGCCTGACGCGACACTGAAGCTTCTCGAATAAGAGGAGCAATGAACTTCCTCAGCGGTGGCGCCTAGAGGACGCCACCGCTGCAGTGAAGCCCCTCTGACCGCTTGTCGATGTTTACATCGGCTGCGCGCGGGCAGACGGGTCATAACGCTTCGGCGGTCAGGCAACGGACCGGCGCAGCCATATACCGCCGCTTCATCGAGGGAACGGTGGTCAGGGCGGGCGACGACGGTCGCCCGCCCGCTTTTAATCGGCAGGGCGGGCGAGAACTGAAGCGTTTGCCGCTGCTGCCGATTACCTGGGCAATGAGCATCGAAGCCACGCTGGAGCGCGTCTCCGCGATCAGGCAGGCGCTCGCCGATCCCGCCGCGATGATCGGCTCGGCTGGCAACCTCACTGGCGGCACCGAAGCCCCGACAGCCACCACCGCGACGGGGGCTGGCGCCTCGTCGTTCGCAAGCGCGCTCGAACAGGCGAACGCCAGCTACGCCAGCCCCAGCGAGGAGGGCTTCGCCACCACGGCCGGGGCACTGGCGGATTCCGGCGTGTCCACGAGTGCCCTACTCGACGGCTCGAGCGCCACGGGTCTCAGCGCAACCGTCCCGGGCACTGCGCAATCCGTCAGCCCGTCCTACTCCTCGCTGTCGAACGCGAGCGGCGTTGTCGGTTCCTCCGGGCTCTCACCCGTCTACACAGAGGATCAGGACTCGCCTGGTGCTCGCATCGTGGCGATCGCTGAAAGTCAGCTCGGCCAGACGGAGGAGCCGCCCGGCTCGAACGAATCGCCGGCGATCGCCGAATACCGCACGGCCACGGCGGGCGCCATCCCGGGGGCGCCGTGGTGCGCTTACTTCGCCTCCTGGGTGGCGCGTCAAGCGGGGGAGCCAATCGGTGAAGCAGGGCAGGGCGCAGGTGCGGTCTCGGAGGTGTGGTCGTGGGCGCAAAGCACCGGGCGGGCGATACCGAATGGGCCGGGCGTGGTGCCCCAGCCGGGCGATCTGATCGTGTTTGGCGACGAACACGTGGGGATCGTCAGGGACGTGCTGCCCAACGGGCAGATCCAGACGATCGAGGGCAACTACGAAAACAAGGTCGCAGCCAATGTGCGTA
>JBEKAM010000003.1:0-36993 GCA_050015915.1 Solirubrobacteraceae bacterium | reverse complement strand
CAAGCTGGCTCCGGGTGTGCCGGACGCGCCCGACATGCGCTCCTCTGCGGCGCCCGCGCGACCCACTGAGACCGAGCCGACGGTGGAGATCCCGCCCGCGGTTGACGCCGAGGTCGCACTCGGCGAGCCCGTTTAGCTGCTCGTAGAAGCTACCCGCCGCAGAAGCTACGGGCGCTTATGCATCTGGCGCGAGCGTAATAAGATCCGCCCATGAGCTGGGCTGAGGCTGAGGATATGACTGACCGCACCACAAGCCGCACCGACGTCCTGCGTGCCTCGCCGCCGATGTTCGACTCCAAGGTATTGGACGCGCTCTCGCGCGTGCATCCAGCTGTCCCGGTGATCATCTTCCTGCCGGCGATCGTCGCGCTCGTGGCATGGGCGTTGTCGGGGGTGAGCGTGCTCGTGGCTGTCGCTCTCACGCTGGCGGGCTATGCCCTATGGACGCTGTTCGAGTACTGGCTGCACAGGATCGTGTTCCACTTCGAGCCGGAGGACGGTTTTGGAGCGCGCCTGCACTGGATCATCCACGGCGTCCACCACGACCACCCCAACGATCCGTTGCGCCTGGTGATGCCACCCGCCGTCAGCGTTCCTTTGGGAGCGGTGGTATTCGGGATCCTCTTCCTGATCTTCGGCTCGCGCTACGCGCCCGCGCTCGGTGCCGGCTTCTTCGCCGGCTACCTCGTGTACGACCTCACCCACTACTACCTGCACCACTTCCGTCCACGCGGTCGACTGGGGAGAGCGCTGCGGGAGCGGCACATGCGCCATCACTTTCAGGACGACACACGTGGCTTCGGGATCAGCGCGCCATACTGGGACGAGGTCTTTCGCACCTCTTCGCGCACGAAGCGATCAGCGGACTCGTCAAGAACTCCGCAATAAGCGGGGTTGGCGATACGACACGAGAGTCGCGCCCGCAGGCCGCTCTAGACTCGGTGATCGAGCTCACGGGCCTACGGATGTGTGGCCCATGACGACTGAGCAACAAAGCTGAAAGGAACAATCACCGTGGCCGCCACCAATATCAACCGAGTAGTGCTGACCGGAAACCTGACTGCAGATCCTGAGCTGCGCTCGCTGCCTAGCGGCAACTCGGTATGCAAGCTACGCGTCGCCTGCAACACCCGCCGCAAGAACGGCAGCACGGGCGAATGGGAGGACAAGCCCAACTATTTCGACGTGACTGTGTGGGGCGCCCAGGGCGAGAACGCGGCCCGCTATCTGGCCAAGGGACTGCCGGTGGCGATCGACGGACGGCTGGAATGGAGGGAGTGGGAGACCCAGGAGGGTGCGAAACGCCAAGCAATCGATATCATTGCCGACTCGGTGCAGTTCCTGGGCTCCCGTGAAGAGGGCTCCGGTGGAGGAGGCTTTTCCGGCAACGGGTCCTCCAGGGGCAGCGACATTCCCGTCGATGAAGGGGATTTCCAGCCAGCACCGGTCTCCGGCGGAGCCGGAGACGACGATATTCCGTTCTAGCCAGTACAGCGAGGTTCTTGTGTTCTCAGCCGCAGCCATGCCCATGCAGCACCGCAGCAGCAAGGAAGGAAGCTGATGGCCAAGGCACGCGGTCGCGGCAAGCCAGTGCGCCGACGCGACAAGAAGGGCGGCCCCGGCAGCGGCCGGCGCAAGCCATGCCAGCACTGTCGCGACAAGGTCGAGCAGGTCGACTACAAGGACGTCGCGTCACTAAAGAAGTTCATCTCTGAGAAGGGCAAGATCCGCTCACGGCGCATCACCGGCTCGTGCCGGCGCCACCAGGTGCAGATTGCCCGTGCGGTCAAGCGCGCCCGTGAGTTGGCCTTGCTGCCATACGTGAACGAGGGCGGCCGCGACGACAGCCCCCGCCGCGAGCGTGGCGACCGAGACCGCGAACGTTAGATGCCCGAAGCGATCCTCCTACAGGACGTCGACACGCTCGGCGAGCAGGGCAACGTGGTCGATGTCTCCAAGGGGTATCTGCGTAACTACCTGATGCCGCGCAAGCTGGCCCAGCCGGCAACGAAGGGCGCGATCGAAACCATCCGCCAGCGTCAGGCAGCGGCTGAGCGGGCCGCACGCGAGGCAGTCGAGCGTGCACAGGAGAACGTCAACCTGCTCAACCGCACCGTCCTCACGATCCCCCAGCAGGCTGGCGCGGACGGGCGACTGTTTGGCTCGGTGACCGCACAGGACATCGCCAGCGCGATACGCGAAGCGCGCGGACTGAAAATCGACAAACGCGGCGTGCATCTCCCGGAACCGATCAAGAACGTCGGTACGTACATGGTCGTGGTCGAGGTGGTCGACGGAGTGACCGCCACTATTAAGACCATGATCGTGGCTAAGAAATGACGCTACGCAAGTAAGTCGATCGTCTCCGGCCGCTTCGCGGCGGGGAGCCGAGTCGACTCACTTGCTCCGCTTTGCGGGGGTTGTGGGGTCACGGGGTAAGGGGCTTCGCCACCTGGCTGCTGTCCTGGGGCTGTGCGAACATGTGTTCGTGCTTGCTAAGCCCAGTGAATTGTTCCGTGATAGCGGGGATAGCCCCGTGGCGCGGGACGAAACGAACCTAGACTCGGGACAGTCATGGCCATAATCACCGCGCCTCGAGCAAACGGCACGAACGGCGGCAGCGCCGGCATGATCGCGCCGCCTCACAACCTTGACGCCGAGCAGTCGGTCCTTGGTGCGATCTTGCTTTCGGACCGCTCGCTGTATGCGCTGGTGATCGAAGAGGGGCTACGGGCGGAGGACTTCTACCGCGAGCGCCACGGCACGATCTACGCGGCGATGCTTGCGCTGTACAACGAGAGTGAGCCAGTTGATGTGCTGACCGTCACCGACCGTCTGCGCCAAATGGGCAAGCTCGAGGATGTCGGCGGCACTGCGAGCGTGGATGAGCTCACCGGTGTGGTGCCAGCCGCGGGCCACGCCCGGCGCTACGCGCAGATCGTGCGCGAGAACGCACTGCTGCGGCGTCTGCTGAAGAGCACTTACGAGATCCAAGAGAGCGTGCTCGGTCGCGATGCGCCACCGCGCGAGCTGGTGGAGCAGGCAGAGAAGGCGATGCTCGAGGTTGGGCGAGACGATCGCCAGCAGGACTTTCGCGGGATCGGCGACGTACTCCACGACGAGCTCGACAAGATGCACCGGCTGTCGCTGGAAGGAACCTCGCTGACGGGCACCCCGTCTGGCTTCAAGGACCTCGACGAGATCACAGGTGGCTTTCAGCCTGGCAACCTGATCATCATCGCCGCCCGGCCAGCGATGGGCAAGAGCGCGCTCGTCTGCAACATCGCCGAAAACGCAGCCGTCTCACACGGCAAGCCCGTCGCGCTGTTCTCGCTGGAGATGGCAGAGGCCGAGCTCGCCCAGCGCTTCGTCGCCTCCCAGGCGCTGATCAAGGGCGACGAGCTACGCAAGGGTCGCGTGGCCGAGCAGCGCTGGCCAAAGATCCTAACCGCGTCCCAGCGCCTGGCTGCAGCACCGCTGTGGGTGGACGACTCATCAGATGTGGGGCTACTGGAGATCCGTGCAAAGGCACGGCGGCTGCACAGCCAGTGCGAGGGCGGCCTTGGCCTGATCATCATCGACTACCTACAGCTGATGCGGACCGACAGCCGCTACGACAGCCGTGTGACCGCCGTAGGCGAGCTCAGCCGGGGGCTGAAGATCCTCGCCCGCGAGCTGGGCGTACCGGTGATCGCACTCTCGCAGCTCAGCCGCGCCGTCGAGAGTCGTCCCGATAAGAAACCGATGCTCTCCGACCTGCGAGAGTCCGGGAACCTCGAGCAGGACTCCGACCTCGTGATGTTCATCTATCGCGAGGAGTACTACTCGAAAGAGGAGAGCGAACGGCCCGGCGAGGCCGATTTGATCATCGCCAAGCACCGCAATGGCGCTGTCGGGGAAGTCACGCTCACCTTCCAGAAGGAATACCCCAAGTTCATGAATTACGCAGGGGAGCGCTACGCCCAATGAGCTGCCCCCTCGGCATTTGCGACGGTAGCGGCTTCGTGATCGACGAGGCGAGCAATACGGCTAGGGATTGCGACTGCCGGGCGGGACGGATCTCGGCGGCGCGCACAGCCCGGCTCGAGGGTCGGATTCCGAAGCTGTATCGCGGGGTGTCGTTTGACCGCCCACCGCTCAGTGATCTGGCGAGGACCGCTCCCGATCAGATTCGCGCCGTCCGGCGCTACGTGCAGGCGATCGACGCGAACATCGACGCGGGGCGCGGATTGTGGATCCAGGGAAACGTCGGCACGGGCAAGACGACACTGGCGATGCTGGTCTCCAAAGCGGCGCTCGACGCAGGTCGGTCGGTTGCCATTTACTCGCTGCCGCGCCTGCTCAACCTGCTGCGCGAGTCAATGGAGTCCGAGGGCGGCCTGCTCGATCTGCTCGACCGGCTGACGGCCGTCGATCTGCTGCACATCGATGACCTGGGTGCAGAGAACCGCACGGACTGGGTCTTGGAGCAGCTGTACTCGATCGTCAACTCACGCTACGAGGCCGAGCGACCGATTGTGGCAACCACCAACCTGATGCCAGACGAGCTCTCAGATCGACTGGGGCCACGCACCGTCTCACGCCTAGTGGAGATCTGCGGCGATTTGATCCCGCTGTATGGCGAGGACAAGCGGCGCGAGTTTCGGGCCGTAGAGACAGACATGGTGGGCCGCCTGGCCTGACGCCGACGGCGCTGACACTGGCTGTTCTGGCGCCAACCGTAAGCCGATTTCCGGGTCCGAGCCCCAACCGTCCCTAAACTCCACTCTTCATGCCAGGCATAGTCATAGTGGGCGCCCAATGGGGCGATGAGGGCAAGGGCAAGATCACCGACCTGCTCGCCGAGCACGGCGACGCCGTCGTGCGCTTTCAGGGCGGCAACAACGCCGGCCACACGATCGTGAGGGGAGATGTCGAGTGGAAGCTGCACCTGATCCCCTCAGGCATCCTGTATCCGGGCAAGCGCTGCGTAATCGGAAACGGCGTGGTGATCGATCCCCGCGTGCTGATCGAGGAGCTCGACGCGCTGCGCGCCCGGCGCGTGGACGTCAGCGGCCTACGCATCTCAGCGAACGCGCATCTGATCATGCCCTACCACCTGCTGCTGGACTCCGCTGGCGAGGCGAAGCTCGGCAGCCTGCAGATCGGCACCACACGTAGGGGCATCGGCCCCTGCTACGCCGACAAGGCCGCGCGCCTAGGCATCCGCGTACAGGACCTGCTCGACGAGAAGATCCTCAAGAAGAAGATCGTCGCAGCGATGGAGCCCAAGCGGCTGTCGCTGCGCCCGTTTGAGAAGGACCCTGCGCTCGACCTGCACACAATGACTGAGGAGTACCTGACTTACGGTCACCGCCTCGAGCAGCACATTGCGGACACCTCCAAGTTGATGTGGGAGATGCTCGACGCCGACAAGATCGTGATCCTCGAGGGCGCCCAGGGCGCGATGCTGGATATCGACCACGGCACCTATCCGTTCGTTACCTCCTCCAACCCGCTGGCAGGCGCTGCATGCGTGGGGACGGGTATCGGGCCGAAGGCGATCGATGAAGTGTGGGGCATCTCCAAGGCATACACGACCCGCGTCGGCGCCGGCCCCTTCCCTAGCGAGCTGCACGACGAGATGGGTGAGATGATCCGCAAACGCGGCGGCGAGTTCGGCACGACCACAGGGCGTCCGCGGCGGACAGGCTGGCTCGATCTCGTGGCGCTGCGTTACGCCGCCCGCCTGAACACACTCACCGCGCTGGTCGTCACCAAGCTGGACGTGCTCTCTGGACTGGATCGCATTTACGTATGCACCAGCTACCGCGGCGCAGACGGGGCGGAGTTCGAGGACTTTCCCTACCACCAGACTGTTTTGCATCACACCACTGCCGAGCTCACTGAGCTGGGCGGCTGGAAGGAGAACCTCGGCGAATGCCGCACGCTCTCCGACCTGCCCGACGGAGCCCGCGAGTACCTCGACTTCATCGCCGAGCACGTGGGTGCCCCCGTGACGATGATCGGCGTGGGCCCAGGGCGCGAGCAGGTCGTGTGGACGGAGGCCGGCCGCGAAACGATCATCGCCGGGGACGGCCTGCAGTTGAGCTCCTAGCTTCTCGGCGGCGGACCGCCTTGATCGGAGTTCCAACCACGTAAAGCGCACGGCCCGGGAGTGCGCGCGATACGTGTCCCGGGCCGTGCATTGTGCGGTCTAGCTTCTAACTACCGACCCGGGAACGGGCCCGACCATGGACCTGTCTGCGGCCATGGGAACTGGTATGCGCGGTAGGTGTTCACGCCGGTGGGGAACTCGGCGTTGAACAGGAGGTTGCCGAACCTGTCGAACTCTGAGAAGTACGGCAGCGCACCCCAGCCGACGACGAGGTTGCCCTCGGGTGTGGTCTGGGCGTTACCCTGCGACGGCGCTGAAAGCCCCTCGGGCTGGTTGTCAGAAGCCACGAGCGTGGCGACTTTTGACCAGGGGTTCAGCTTGACTGTGATCGCGCGGCTGTACGGGAGTAGCGGCGTACCGGACGACTCGTTGTCGAAGAACGTGTACGTGTCGTTGCCCAGCGCCTCTGGGTCGTGCTGCCAGGCGAAGATCTCGCCCGCACTGTCCAGAGTCTGGCCGGGTGCCGCCTCGAGCTTGAAGCTCGAGTCCTTGCCACCGAGCTGCCAGATGGTGTTCCCGCTCGCGAGACTGACCTTGTACGTGGTCCACGTGTCGCGCGCGTCGATCAGCAGGTTGCCGTCGGTGTCCAGCTTGACGGCATTGATGTGGAACCAGTCCCACGGCGTGCTCGCCGTGGCTGGCAGCGGCTGCTCGCTCTGACTGAACGGGACATGGTCCTCACTGTTCCATTGGAACAGCACCTTGCCGGTGGCGATGTCGATCTCCTGCACCACACCGTTAATCACCGTCTGGTCGGCCGGACCGCCGATCGACGTGAGGTTGGCGGTGGTGGTGGTGTAGGAGAGGATCAGCGCGGTGTTCCACGGCGTGATCAGGAACTCGTGACCGTCAGCGCTGAGGCCGTTACCGGCGTTCACGGTGGCGATCTGCTGGTAGTGATCGTTGTAGATGTAGTCGGTACCGCTGGACAGGCCACCGAGTCCCGTTCCCTGCCACCAGGTCAGGACGGGCTGGTGGTTATAGGTCTGGACGCGGAAGTCGCTTGCCTCCTCGCCCGCGGGGACAGCCTGGAACCACACAACCTGACCCTGGCTGTTGACGATCTCCGGCCCGTTTGCGTACGTGCTGGCGTCGCCAAACGGCGAGATGAAGTAGTCCCCTCCGTGCCCAGCGAACGGGGAGGAGGAGAGGACCGTGACCGGTGGCGGCGAGGTGGGTGTTACCGCCAGCGCCGAGCTGGCAGCGATCAGCGCGATCATGGCGGCTCCCACTGCTATCGCAATGGCACCGATAGCCGTCTGGAGGCGTTGCTGCAAGCCGCTTCTGGGCGCGCTCGCGGAGGTGATCTGGAGCATCGTTGTGATTCCTTTCTTGCGTTCTTGCTCGTTGGTTTGAGGACTTTGTGGCGCCAAAGGGTGGGCCACGCGCAGCACCGTAGCAGAATCCACATAATGTCGACTGGCTTTATGATGATTAATAACTGGCTGGTCCTCCCGCCCCGTGGGACTTCGAACCCGAGACAAAGGCACGCGAAGGCCACACGTGCCATCCAGAGCCGCAGGACCATGGCATCAACCATCTATCTAGGGGCCGACCGGGCCTGCGCGGCGCCTACCAGCCGCTACCAGGGGCCGCGTCTGCGGCCCAGCAAGCGTCAGGGATGCTTCAGTTCGCGGCGCTTTTCCTGCAAGCGAAACAGTCGTCTACTCTTTTGCAGGAGCTTCGCCCGTGTGCGTCCGAGCTGGCCACGCTGACGGCGGGGCGAGGTGCGGGGCAGCTCCCGCAGTTCGCGGATCTTCGCGCGGAGTCTTTCTTTCACGTGTCGCAGATGGCGGATCTCGCGGGTCAGGCGGTTGATTTGCCGTGTGCTGGACCTCAGCTGACGCTTGCTCGCCCCGTCGACGCTCGCCGCCGGGCGAGCGCCCGAGGCAGCTGCTTCTTCTGCGGCTTCGGTGACTTCCTTTGATTGTTCGGCCGCTTCTTCGGCTTCTTGGGTGGCCGCTTCGGTCTGTTCGGCGGCGATCGTCGCCTGACTCACGGGTTCGTGCGTCACCTTCGCCGGCTTCGCCTGCGCGGCGCTGGCACCGAGCGCAAACATCACGCCAAGTAGAGCCGCTATCGAGCCCAAACGTCCGATCGGCAAAGCTTGGCCTACGCGTCCGCCCATTAGCAGTGCCATATGGTCAAAGTTCGACCATCTGGTATTGGACACCTGCATCAGGCTTGCCGCAGGATCGAGGAGTGAGTGGGCCGTCCGGGAATCGAACCCGGAACCTTGGGCTTAAGAGGCCCCTGCTCTGCCGGTTGAGCTAACGGCCCGTGAGGACACCGGCACAATCAGCCGGCTCGACGGCCTGATTCTACCCAAGCGGGCCTGGCGCCCGTAAGCTCGTCGGGCGACACCTCGTGGGGGCAGCCAGCCAACATGCGCCGGCGATGCGATCGTACGCGGAGCTATTTTTTCGTGCTGCTCGACGAAGTGCCCGTCGATTTGGAGCTGCCTTTGGCTTCAGTGGCGGCCAGTTCGCCTTTGGAGTTCAGCTTGCCCGTGTACGTTTTGCCGTTCGTCGTAGTCGTGTACGTTTTTTCGCCCGACGGGTTGGCCTTGACTTCCGCCAACTCGTCCTTGACGCGCGTACGGTCCGTGGCTGGGGCGAGGGCGACAGCCTTTTCGGAGGCGAGGTCGCCAACGCGGGTGTTGTGAGCCTTGTACGCGTACTCCGCCAGCGCTGCATACAGCGCCGCATCGGTCGGT
Source organism: Solirubrobacteraceae bacterium (assembly GCA_050015915.1). Classification (GTDB taxonomy): domain Bacteria; phylum Actinomycetota; class Thermoleophilia; order Solirubrobacterales; family Solirubrobacteraceae; genus Palsa-744. The sequence continues at coordinate 28,120 of JBEKAM010000003.1, read as the reverse complement.
CGGTCGACGACCGCCACCTGCAGCACTTCTACCTCCTTGGCTGGTTCGTTGAGGCCTTCTTCGCCGTACACGCTCTCCATCTGCTGCGCCAGTTCGCTGTTGGGCTTGGGTGGGTTGAGCGCCATGTATCCGCTCCACGCCGCAGCCACCTGCTTGAACAGTTCCTTGCCCTTGCCCGTGAGCGCCCCCGTGCTCGTCACGTACGGTTCGTTGCCGGCTTCGTGGTAGAGGTTCTTGGCAAGGTTTTCCCACGCGCTCACGTTGGTGGGCTGCTGTTTTGTGAGCTTGCGGTACTTCGCGATCTGCTTGGCGTAGCCCGCTCCACCACCGCCTTCGCCTTCTTTGTTGATCGAGCTGAGCAGCCCGCCGCCGCCGAAGCCGCCGCCGATGCCGAAGCCAACCAGCCCGACGCCCATCAGCAGCGCGAGGCCCGTGTAGATCACGCGTACCGTCCGACGACGGCCGCGTCCTCTGAGGTCGAACAGCATCAGTCTGAGAGCCCTGGGTCTATGTGGTCGATTAGATCCTGCACGGTTGGCTGCGCTGAGTCCTCCGGTGGTGTTGGCGCCGGGTCCTCCGCGGGATGCCGGGTGCCTGCTGTGCTCTCAATGCCCTCATCATTCCGCAGCGCGTCCTTTCGCCCCATGAACGATGCAATCAGAATACTCGCCTCGTAGAGCAGATACAGCGGCACCGTCTCCAACAGCATCGTGACCACTTCGCCGGGCAGCAGCGCGGCGATGATCGCGCAGGCCACGATCGCGAAGCGTCGGCCTTTGCGCAACTGCCGCGGCGTGACGAAGCCCAGGCGCGTGGCGCCCAGGATCAGGACAGGTACCTGGAAGACGAGCCCCATCGCCAGCAGGATCGTGGCGGCAAACGAGTAGTAGGGGCCCGCTTGCACGATCACGTTGAACTGGTCCGCGTTGAAGTTCACGAAGAAGTGGATCGCCGCAGGCAGTACGACGTAGTACCCGAACGCGACACCGGTCGCGAACAGCAGCGGCACAGCCGTCAACAGCGGTGTGGCCACGCGTCTCTCATTCGGCTTCAGCGCCGGCAGGATGAAGCCGTACAGCTCATACAAAATCACCGGCAGCGAGACAATCAACGCGAAGTACAGCGTCACGGTGATGGTCGTCGTGAACGGTTCGCCGACGCCGAGCGTCGCCGGCTTATCGGCGGGAGCGCTGCGCGGGATCTTGGAGACATCGGCCTTCAACGCCTTGACCAGTGGCGAGAGCTGGGCGCGCGCGGGCGCCGAGAGGCCGCTGTGGGAGCCGGCGAGCACTCCCAGCGCAGCCTGCGTGTCGGCGGCGACCTTCAGCAGGCCCTGCTGGGCGAGGGACGCCTGCCCGACGGTTCCCTGCCCCTTGACCACCTGCTTTTTTGTCTGGCTCGTGAGCGGCCTGTTGATCACTTCCAGCAGCGCGTGGTTCTGCCATAGGCAGACGCCGAACGCCACCGCCAGCACCACCGCGCTGACGATCAAACGTGTGCGCAGCTCTTCCAGGTGGTCGACGAGGCTGAGGCGATCCTCGTGGCCGATCGTGCGGATGGCGCTGGCCATGGGCCTTATGAACCTACCACCGCACCGGTGTCAGCTCGGTCGTGCCCGGTCAACGTCGGATTGGCCGCTAAAGGCGCCAGCTTCGCGCGTCGATGACGACCCAGAACGCAATGGACTCCGAGAAGGACCCCGACATCCACCGCCGCGCCGCCTCACAGGCCGGCAAGCCCACAGGCGCCGTCTATGGCGATCAGCGCCAGAGCGTCGACGGTGCGTGCTCACCGGCCCAGTTGCATGTCTGCTTCCACTGCGCCGGGGAGCTCGTCTATCCGTTGGACTGGTCCGAGGAGGGTCCCCGTCACTGGCGTATCGTGCTTCGGTGTCCGGAGTGCGAGTCAAGACGGGAAGGCGTGTTCGACCAGACGGCCGTGGAACGGCTCGACGACGAGCTCGACCGCGGATCGAGTGCACTGCTCGGCGATCTCAGGCGCATGACCCACGCGAACATGTCTGAGGAAATCGAGTTCTTCGTGCGTGCGCTCGATGCCGAGCTGATCATGCCGAGCGACTTCTGAGCCCAGCAGCTCAGCGGTAGCGCTCGACCACTGCGTCCGCCACCAAGCCGAGCAGCTTGGAGCGGCCGTCCGGCAGGATCGCCGGCAGCGCCGCCTTTGCCTCGGCGACCACCGCGAGTGCTCGCTCGCGAGCCTCCTCGAGCGCCCCCGTGGCGGTGATTCGCTCACATAGCGCCTCGAGGTCCTGCGTCCCGCCGACGCCGCTGTCGGCGCCGAGCAATGCCAGATCGATCTGTGCGAGCTCTGGCTCTCGTTCACGCGCGAGGATGAATGGGAGCGTGACCGTACCGTCGAGCAAATCGGTGCCGCGCGACTTGCCCGTGCGCTCCACCGGACCGGATACGTCGAGTACATCGTCGAGCATCTGGAAGGCCAGCCCGATACGTCGCGCGAACGCGCCGAGTGCATCTGCCAGCGCACCGGAGGCTCCCACCGCGGTGAGCGCCCCCAGGCGACAGGCGGCCTCGAATAGCGCTGCGGTCTTCAGCTCGCAGCGCCGCAGGTAGCGCTCGACCGGTACGTGCGCGGCATAAGCGTCCTCGCGCTGCAATAGCTCGCCTTCGGCGAGAGCGGAGCTGGCATCCGAGAGCGCGGACAGCTGTGTGGCGTCGTCGTTTTGCGCGAGCTCAGCAAACGCCCGCGAGAACAACAGATCGCCCGTGGCGATGGCGGTCTGCCGTCCCGCCACGGCCGCCACCGTGGGATGCCCTCGGCGTAGCGGGGCGCCGTCGATCAAATCGTCGTGAACGAGCGTCGCGGAGTGCACGAGCTCTACGGCAACGGCAGCTCGGACGAGACGCTCAGCCCCTTCAGGTGTATCGGGTGGGCCTCCAGCGGACTCCGCCGCAAGCACGACCAGCAACGGGCGCAAACGCTTGCCGCCACCGCCGACGGCGGCGGTTGCGTGCCCTGCCAGCGGCACACCCGCGTTTGCGGTGACCATCTCCAGATGGCGCTCGGTCCGCGCCATCCAGTCGCGTAGCCGCTCACCCCCTCGCTCCATGATCGCGTCGAGGCTGTCCACCCCTGCGGAGTCGCTCCTCGGCGTACTGCTCATCACGCTCATCATGCCCGCTCGGGCGCCACTGTGCCTGCGTGGATGGCGACGATTCCGCCTGCGGTGAGTAGGTAGCTAATGTCAGACAGTCCCGCCTGCTGCATCTGGGCCGCGAGCGCGGCGGGGGCCGGCCAGCGTTTGACGGAGTTGGGGAGGTAGTTGTACGCGTCGGCAATCGTGGAGGATGGCGATGCACCGCGCGCACGTGCTGACATGCTGGAGACGGTTCCTGCGGCCTTACCGATCAGCGGCACGGCGCGGTCAAACCACAGGCGATAGAACAGCGACAGCGGGGCGCGAGTGGGGGTGGTGATCTCGAGCACCACCACGCGGCCGCCCGGGCGAAGCACTCGTGCCATCTCGGTAAGCCCGCGGCTGAGATCCGCGAAGTTGCGTGCCCCAAAGCCAACAGTGACGGCGTCGAAGGAGGCGTCTGCGTATGGCAGCTCCATCGCATCTGCCCACTCGAAGCGCGGACGCACGCCGCCGGGCTCGAGCGCTGCGACCTTGACGCGTGCTCGTTCGAGCATGCCCTCTGAGAAATCTGAGCCGAGAACCTCACCTTCGGGCCCAACACGGCGCGCCAGCTCAATCGCCAGGTCACCCGTGCCAGTGGCTATGTCGAGCACGCGGCTACCCGGGCCGACCTCGGCGAGGTCGGCTGCGCGCGCGCGCCAGCGATGGTGCAGCCCCACGGTCATGGCGGTATTCAGCGGGTCATATACGCCCGCGATGCGATCGAACATCGTGCGCACCTGCCCCGCCTCGAGCGTGCCGGCGTCACCGTGCTCAGGAGCGGGCACGCTCCTGCTACTTGAGCGTGGAGAGGAAGTCGATGACTGCCTTGAACTTCTTCGCCGGCAGGTTCTTGAACGACGGCATCGGCGCCGTCGGGTTGACGAGCGTGCGTGCGATACCCAGGGTGGGCAGCCGGGATGCAATGTGGGTCAGGTCAGGCCCTGGGCCCACATTCCCGTTGTCACCGATTTTATGGCACGCCTCGCATCCTGACTGGGCGACGACCTCGCGCCCTTCGTTCCACTCGACGACAGCCGCTTTGCCGTCTTCGCGCACGACTTTCGGCACCGTCCATTCCAGCGCGTCCGGCGTGCCGGCGGTGGCCCCGTTGTAGGTGAGATAGCCCATCGCGCAGATCACGATTACGCCGGTGATCGTGGCAACCGGGCGGCGCTCCGGGCGGCGCTCGGGACCACGGTCGTAGAACGGCAGCAGGAACAGCAGGATCATGCCGAGCGTCGGCACGCCGATCGTGGCGAGCTGGACGAGGCTCGGCACCCTGATGATGCGCAAGACGTCGAACAGGAAGAAGAAGTACCACTCAGGACGGGCGTCGTAGCTCGTCGTCGTCGGGTTGGCCTTAGCCCCGAGCTCTGCGCCGAGCACGAGCGACATCGTGATGATGATCGCCATCACCACGCAGGCCATCGCCGCATCCTTCGCAACCGCATACGGGAAGAACGGCTTGCCTTCCGCCTTCAGTGCCGCGTACTCGCGGAGGTATTCCTCCTTCTCACGCTGGTTCATCGAGGAACCCCTGCCGGTCGCTTGTGGCCGGCTGATGTGCAACGCGCCATTCCGGCTAGACCTCCGTCTCGCGCAGCTCTGGGCGCTTTTTGGAATGTTTCCACGGCGGTGCTGTAGTGCCCAGCTTCGCGACGAGGTAAAGGTGCGCGCCAATCAGCGCGGCTAGCAGCCCCGGGATCAGCAGCATATGGATGGCATAGAAGCGCGACAGCGTCGTCGCACCGATTTCCGAGCCGCCGCGCAGGAAGTCGGAAAGGTAGGGGCCGATAAGCGGGCCAGTGCCGTTGATGTTGACCCCCACGATCGTCGCCCAGTACGCGCGCTCGTCGAACGGCAGCAGATATCCGGTGAACGACATCGCCATCGTCAGGATCAGCAGCACCACGCCGATCACCCAGTTGAGCTCGCGCGGGTACTTGTAGGCGCCAAAGAAGAACGTGCGTCCCATGTGCATGAACACGAGCACCACCATCACGCTCGAGCCCCACTTGTGCATACCACGCACGAACTGCCCGAGGAACACGTCGTTGGTGATGTAGCGGATCGATTCATACGCGCCGCCCGCTGGTTCCGGGCGGTAGTACATAGCCAGGAAGACACCGGTGACGGCCTGGCTGAGGAACGCAAACATGGTGGCCGAGCCGAGCGTGTAGAACCAGTTGGTGCCCTTTGGCACCTTGCGGAACATCATCCACCTGGCGGCACCACTCAGCGACGTGCGCTCGTCGACCCATGCGACCGTTGTGATACCTGCCTGCTTGGCTTCCTCTAGCGGACCGGCCTTACCGTTCTCGCTGGGCCGCGGCGGCGGTTCCTGCAGCGGGGCAGGCAGTGGCGGGGCAGGGAGCTTGGGAAGTCGTGGCACTTGATATCTCTCGCGCGGCTATTTCCGGGCGTCCGGTCGTGATGGGTAGAAGTACTGGCCGATGCCGTCCAGCGGCTCGCCGGGGTCACGCGGCGAGAAGCGGCGTAGCTGGCTGTTGACGCTGAAGCGAGGGCCGACTTCCACGTTTTCGCCTGACACGCGCGTGTAGAAGCGGTCGAGCGGCCTCACCGGCGGACCGGCTACGGGTTTGCCGAGCAGGTCGTACACGCCGCCATGGCACGGGCAGATGAAACGCTCTGCGGCATCTACCCAACGCACCGGGCAGCCGAGGTGCACGCAGCGGTCGGAGATGGCGATGTACGGCGTATTGCGATCGTAGATGTCAGTGTCGATCGCGTCGTTGTGCTTGCGCACGTACACGGTCGTCTTGCCCGCCTCGCCAATTCCGGGGGTGACGGTGAGGACGGTGGGGACATAGTTGTCTTCGGAGAACTGATCGACAGTGCCGACCGTTTCCCAGCGGATCGTGTTGCGCTCGAAGATAGGCCCGAGCGCGAAGCCAAGTGCGGGCAGCGCGAAGGACGCGGCAGCGACCGCGCCGGCGGTGTGGGCGGTTCCGGTCATGAACCGTCGCCGCGTAATCGTCTCGCCCTCGAACGCGCCCGGGATCCCACGGTCGAGCGTGTACTTGGACTTGTGCTTATCGCGCTTGTCTGGCACCGCGCGCAAACAATACCGAGGCGCGAATCAGGGCGCCGTCGTAGCCGCCAAAGCGCTTGTGCGCATCGCCTCTATGCCTCGGGGGTCGCCGGCCAGCACGAGCCCCTTGGCACGCCGGTGAAGCTCGCTCGTCCCCCAGCCAACAGCGCGCGCGCCCGCGTCCCAGACGGCGTCTGCCAGCTTTACGCTGCCGGCGCCCTGCGCGAGGGCGCTCAGCGTGATCGTGTCGGCGAGCTCGGCGACTGCGACCGTGTCTCCAAGCTGCACGAGCATCGCGAGGCCGATCGCGTACAGGCGATCGCCAGCCAGCAGCCTCAGGTCGGCCTCGGGCACAAGCACGACCCGTGGCGAGCCGTAGTGGAGCAGGTAGCCCTCGTAGATCGCCTCAACCAGCAACTCGTACTCCTCGCGGCTGCCCGCAGCACGGGGACCGGCGGCGGCGATACTCGCGGGACTGGGGCGCACTTCAGCGTTCGGGCCTTCCTGCGACTGTGCGTCCGGCGCAACGAGCGTGGCCATCAGCCCGCCGCCGTCCAGCAGCAGCGTACGCAGCCTCGTGACCGCATCCTCGCCCGCAAGCGACACCTGCGCGCTCACTTCCCCACCGCCGCTTTGTTGGGCAGGCAGGCGAAGGCCACGGCTGCCACTTCCAACGTGCGTTCGATGTGCTCGCTGGTATGCGCGAGCGACGGGAACCACGCCTCGAACTGAGACGGGGGTGGGTAGACGCCGCGCGCGAGTAGCTCCCGGCACCACGTCGCGTGTGCATCCAGGTCACATGACTGCGCATCGGCGAAGCACTCGACGGGACGCTCGCTGAAGAAGACGGTCACGAGGCCCGGCATGTTGACGACTTGAACGGGATAGCTGCCTGCCCATGGCCTGGCGGCCTCGCGCAGGCCATCCGCGAGCATCTGTGTGATGGCGCCCAGACGCGCGTAGGCACTCTCGTCGAGCAGCTCGAGCGTCGCACGCCCCGCGGCGACCGCCAGGGGGTTGCCGGACAGCGTCCCTGCCTGGTAGACGTCCCCGCTGGGCGCGAGCTTGCGCATCAGCTCCACGCTGCCGCCGAGCGCGGCCGCGGGCAGTCCGCCGCCAATGATCTTGCCCATGATCGTGAGGTCGCCCGTTACGCCAAGGAGCTCCTGCGCACCACCGCGGGCGACGCGAAAGCCGCTGATCACCTCGTCGAGGACCAACAGCGCACCGTTTGCGTCGGCGCGCTCGCGCAGCAGCGCGAGGAAGCCGTCGACCGCCGGCACAAGCCCCATGTTGGCCGGCAACGGCTCGGCGATGATCGCCGCGAACTCGTGGTGATCGGTGGCGGCGATCAACGCCTCGGGGTCGTTCCACGGCACGACGATCGTGTTTGCAGCTGCGCTCCTCAGCACGCCTGGGCTAGCGGGCAGCCCTTGCGTGGCGAGACCAGAGCCGGCCTGTGCGAGCAGCCCGTCGGAGTGTCCGTGGTAGGCGCCGGCGAACTTGAGGATGTGCTCGCGCCCGGTGGCCGCCCGTGCGAGGCGGATGGCGGTCATCGCCGCCTCGGTGCCGGAGGAGGTCGTGCGCAGCATCTCAACGCTCGGCACCCGGCGCACCACGTCGGCCGCGAGCTCGACCTCGCCGGCGGTGGGGGCTCCGAAGCTCGTGCCGTTGGCAGCAGCATCGTTGATCGCAGCGAGCACGTGCGGGTGGGCGTGACCGTAGATCAGCGGCCCCCACGAGCAGACGTAGTCGATGAAGCGGTTACCGTCGACGTCGATCAGCTCAGCGCCCTCGCCGCGGGCGATGAAGAGTGGGTCGCGGCCAATCGATCGCATCGCCCGCACGGGCGAGTTGACGCCGCCGGGGATCAGCTCGAGGGCGCGCCTATATAGCTCGGCAGAGCGGGTGTCGGTCAGCGAAGCAGTCACGAGCCCGCGCTCAAGCGTGCGCGCGCTCCCAGTTCTTGAAGTCCTCGGTGAAGTACAACAGCCGGATCTTCTTGAACTCGGTAGACGAGTAGAGCGTGGCGCGCTCGTGGATACCGGTGCTCTCTGCGATCGAGTCGAGCACGGCGTCGCACTCCTCCTTGGAGCGACCGTGGGCCATGGTGAAGACGGAGTACGGCCAGTCCTCGTAGGTGGGGCGCTGATAGCAGTGGGAGACGCCGCGCACGGCTGCCATGCGACAGCCGAGCTCGAAGATCTGCTCGTCAGGGACCTTCCACACGCCCATGCCGTTGGCGGAGAAGCCGGCGCGGCGGTGGTAGAGGATGGCGGCCACGCGGCGTAGGATGCCGCGCTCCTGCATGCCGGCAAGCTGGTCGAGCAGGCGCTCCTGGGTCATGCCCAGCTCGGCCGCGGCAGGCACGTAGGGTTCCTCGATCACGGGCATGTCGCCCTGCAGCGCGCGGATGACGGCGATGTCGAGCTCGTCGTAGGGCTGGGGTTCCAGCTCGATCGGCTCCTTGACCTCGGCGGAGCTGGAAAGCGCGTCGGTGCCGCCCTCCATCTCCAGGTCCATGCGGATCTTGAACAACCGCAGCGTGGGCAGCTGGCGCACGGACTCGGCACCGGCCTCGCGTGCGAGGACCTCGAGCGTGCCCTCCAGGCCGAGCTTGGAGTCGGGCTCTGTGGCGATCGTGAACCATAGGTTGAATTCGTGGTTGCGCAGGTAGTTGTGCGAGACACCGGGATGCTGGTTGATGACCTGCGCGGCACGATGCGGGTGCTCGGGATCGACCTTGGCAGCGACGAGCATCGAGGAATAGCCAAGCGCGCGGGTGTCGAAGATGGGCGTGACCTGGCGGATGATGCGCTTGTCGAGCAGGTGCTGCACGCGCGCCATCACCTCCGCCTCCGAGACACCACCCTGCTCGGCCACGTGCCGGTATGGGCGCGGCGCGATAGGGAAGCTGCCCTGCATCAGGTTGAGCAGCTTGCGGTCCACGTCGTCGAGCGCAATCGCAGCCCCGTCCTTGCGGCTACGAATCTTCGGTGGCGCGGTTGTCGGACTGTCCGGGTCGGCGACGTCGGCGAGCGGCGCTGCGACAGCGGCCTCCGGATCAGTGCTCAGGTCTGCTCTGCTAGCCATGTGGCTGCGTCCTTTGCGTGGTAGGTGATGATCGTGTCAGCGCCTGCACGGCGCAGGGAAGTGAGTATCTCCAGGACGGTTGCTCGCTCGTCGAGGTATCCGGCCGCTGCGGCTGCCTTGACCATCGCATACTCACCGCTGACGTTGTACGCCGCGACGGGCAGACGCGTAGCGCGCTTGACGGCGCTAATTAGGTCGCCGTACGCGAGCGCGGGCTTGACCATGACCATGTCGGCACCCTCCTGCACGTCGAGCAGCGCCTCGCGCACGGCCTCGCGGCCGTTGGCGGGATCCATCTGGTAACCGCGGCGATCGCCGAACGCGGGGGCCGAGTCAGCAGCCTCGCGAAACGGCCCGTAGAAGGCCGAGGCGAACTTGGCGGAGTAGGCGAGGATGGGGGTATCGGAGAAGCCCTCGCCGTCGAGCTCCTCGCGGATCGCGCCAACGCGCCCGTCCATCATGTCGGACGGAGCGACAATGTCGGCGCCCGCGCGCGCGTGGCTGACAGCCGTGCGCGCAAGCAGCTCGAGCGAGGCGTCGTTGTCCACGCTCGCGTCTTCACGCAGAACGCCGCAGTGCCCATGGGAGGTGTACTCGCATAGACACACATCGGTGAGCACCAGCAGATCGGGTAGCGCCTGCTTGATCGCACGCGTGGCGAGCTGCACGACGCCGTCCTCGTCCCACGCGCCGGAGCCCTGCTCGTCCTTCTCGGCGGGCAGCCCAAACAGCATCACCGCGGCGATACCCAGCGCGGCGGCCTCCTGCGCCTCCGCGACGACCGCGGACAGCGACAGACGATCGACGCCCGGCATCGTCGCGATCGGCTCTCGTCCGGCGCGCTGAGCGCCGGAGGGCTCGACCTCGGTGACGAACAGCGGCAGCACGAGCTGACCTGCACGCACGTCCGTCTCACGTACCAGCCCGCGCAGTCCGGCGGTGGCCCGCAGCCTGCGCATGCGCGTCTGTGGAAAGGCCATCACCTCCGAGGATAGCCCGCCGTTGATCACAAAGTGCAGGAGTGCTGACGCCTGCAGCACTCGGGTGGCGTCCGCCTTCGGCTCTACTGCGCCCGCCGCAGGCCAAGACGCGCGAGCGCTCCGAACACCACGGCCAGCACAGCGAGATGCAGCAGCGGCAGGCCAATCGCGGGAGAGGCGCCGTTGACGGCCGCGTCGAGTGCCTGCAGAGCGGCCTTGAACGGGAACACATAGGAGAGCGCGTTGACCACGTCGGAGACGCCGCCGGACACCGACCCGGCGGGCACGAGCGCGAGAAACGCCAGCGGTAGCGCCAGCGCAAATGCCAAAAGCGAGGCGGCGCGCACCTCGCGTGCGAGCGCGCCGATCGCAACCCCAAGCGCGCCAAAGGCAACCGCGCCGACAGCGAGTGCCGCCAGCCACAGGCCCACGCGGCTCCAGTCGAGCGCCACGAACACACCGATCCCGGCGAGCATCGCGAAGGCGAGCACGAACGCGCAGCCGGCGGCGAGCAACGTCTTCTCAACAAGCAGCAGCTCACGTGAGATGAGCGGGCCGCTGCCCCCGGGCGGGCTCCTGAGGAGGCGGGCGAGCGTGTGTTCTTCGCGCTCAAGCGCAACGCTGCCGGCTGCCAGGAGCACGCATACGAACATCAGCGACACGCTCACTGCGACGACCACGGCGAACGTGTTCAGCGGCGTGCGCCGACCATGGAGCAGCACGCTGTTGACACGGATCGGCTGGCCGATGGTCGCGAGCACGTTTCTGCTCAGCGAGAGGTTCTGGGCGGCGAAGGTCGCGAACGTGTCGATCCGTTCCAGTTCCGTACGCTCGTGGCCCCGCGGCAGGTGCACGATGATCGCCGCCAAAGTCGGTGGGATTTGGTCCAGTCCGATGAGATCTTCGGGCGCACCGATGCTGCCGAGGCGCCCGCCGCTCAACAGCGAGCCGATTACCGTCCCCGCGGCCTTTTGGATCTGCGCGGAGAACCCCAGGTTTGCCTGGGCGAGCGCGGAGTTGAGCGTCGAGCGCACGAGCGACTGCTCGAGCGCATCGCCGTTGTAGAGGACTTCCAGCTGCGCCTTCTCGGTGGCGGAGGAGACGCGCGAGGCGATGTCGGCTGGGATCACCACCGCGGCGAGTACTTCACCGGATTTGACCTTCGCGAGGGCCTGCGCGCGGGTGGGCACTTCGACGGCCTGCACCTGGTCGAACAACTGATGAGCGTATGCGCCGACGGCGACCCGCTGGCTGCCAACCTTAATCGTTTCGCCTGGCGCGGTCTCGTTGACGATCGCCACACGTGGACGCGAGGGGCTACGCGAGATCGCAAGGCCGAGCAGCAGCGCGATTGCCACGGGATAGACGATCAGCAGCGCGAGCAGCAGTCGTGAGCGGCGCAGGATCAGCACGTCCTTGCGCAGCAGCCAGATCACAGCGTGCCCTCTCGGTACACGTAGGTCTCGATCACGCCGCTTCCTCGGTGGGGGGCTCGCTCGAGTGCTCACGCAAGAAGCGCACGAGCGCAACCTCGAGGTCGCCGTCGACACTCTCGCCGCCGCGCTCGAGCAACTGCTGCGCGGTGCCATCGAACAGCAACCGTCCTTCTCCCAGCACGAGCAGCCGGGCCGCGTAGCGTTTGGCCTCGCTGACGTTGTGGGTGGAGAAGACCACGGTCGTGCCGGCGGCGGCACGAGCAGCGACGAACTCCCACAGACGCTCACGCTGTCCCGGATCGAGCGACGCCGAGGGCTCGTCCAGCACCAACACGGGCGGATCAGCGATTAGCCCGATGGCAACGTTCACGCGCTGGCGGTTGCCACCGGAGAGCCGCCCGACGGGCTCATCCGCGCGAGCCTGCAGCCCCGTCTGCTCGAGCATCCGCTGCACCGCTGCGGGCGTGTCGGCGATCCCCTCGAGGTGAGCGAAAAGCTCGAGGTTCTCTGCAACCGACAGCTTTGCGTAGAGCGCGCAGGCCTGCGGCACCCAGCCAACGCTCCATCCGGCCTCGCCGGCACCGCGGATGACTGTGCCGGCGCTCGGCGAAGAGATACCGGAGACAATCGACAAGAGCGTCGTCTTGCCGGCGCCATTGGGGCCGACCACAGCAACGAGCTCACCCGCGCCGACCTGGAAGCTGACGTCTTTCAGGGCCTCCAGCTCGCCATAGCGCTTGATGAGAGCGCTGACGCTGAGGACAGCGCTCACAGCAGTCCGCTGCGGCCGCGATCCCAGGGTTCGAACGTCACGTGACGGCTCAGGTAGACGGTCGTCTCACGCAGGACTGCGAGGATCGGCAGCGCGAGCAGCGCGCCGAGGATGCCGTAGAACTGAAGGCCGAGCAGCAGCGCCAAGATCACGAGTAGCGGGTTGATCCGCAGCGTGTGCCCGAACACCTGTGGCGCGACCACATGCCCCTCGAGCTGTTGCAACCCGACGAATAGCAGTGTCACCCACAGCGCCGTAATCGGTTTAGTGAACAGCGCCACGATCACCGGCGGAAGCGCGCCGAGAATCGGGCCGACGTACGGCACGAGCTCCATCACCCCGTAGAAGACGGCAAAGGCCACGGCGTAGGTGCGACCGTCGGGGAAGATGCCAAGCACGCCGAACAGGTACAGCATGACCCCAGTAGATGCGCCCATGACGGTACTGAACAACAGCTGGCCGCCTACGTAGCGGGAGATCGCGCGCTGCACCAGATGCGGGTAGTCATCCGCATTGGAGCCGTCGCCGTCGGGCATGCCGCGGCGTACGAGCGTGCCGATCTGGCGCCCGTACAAGAGCATGTACACGGACAGCACAAAGACCAGCACAAGATCGAAGATCCCGTTGGCCACTTCCGTGGCGAGAGCGCCGCCGAACGACGCCAGTTTGCTGGCACTCTTGGCGACTTTTCCCTCGACGCTCTGAAGCGCTGTCTTGCCCTGTTTGACGAGTTCCACGTGGACGCCGTGGTGGTCGAGTTCATGCTGGAGGTTTTCGATCGATTTGTTGGCTTCCTTGACGATGTCCGGGAGGTTGTTTGAGAACGTGCGGACCTGATCGGAGATAGGGTTGGCAAGCAGAAACCCGATGCCGGCCAGCGTGAGGAAGAATGCGAGATACACGGCAAGCACCGCCAAGCCACGGGGAAGGCGCGAGCGGTGCAGGAAGGCAACGGCCGGGTTGAGGAGCAGCGCTATGAGGCCGGCAATGATGAAGATCACCAACACTTTCCCCGCGGCTTTTGCCAGCGCCCACACCGCCAGCAGCGTCAGTGGCAGCAGAACCAGCTGTACCCAGCGCGGGATCACCACGCGCGGCGGCTCGGGCGGGGATGACGCCCCGTCGGCGGTCCCGTCGGTCAGCTCGCGCTCGTGCTCGCCCGGCGGATCGACCCGCGGCGGATCGACCGCAGGGGCTTTCTCGGAGACGCCGCTCACCTGCCTCCCACCATCGCCAGAGTATGGCTGAGTCTGAGGCGGCCGCCGCCGGAGTGGGAAACCCCGGTGAGCACCCGGCGTCGGCGGTGACGACGGGGGCAGACACCGCGGGGGCGGTGCGCATCCTGTTCGCGGGTGACGTCGTCGGCGGGCTCGGACGGCATACGTTGCTCGATTGTCTGCCGGTGCTGCGCGAGCGCTATGCACCGACGTTTGTCGTCGTCAACGGTGAGAACGCCGCCGGCGGCCTGGGGATCACCCCGAAGATCGCCGACCAGATGTTCGCCGCGGGCGTCGACGCGATCACGCTGGGCAACCACACCTATCACCGCCGCGAGATCTACCCATACCTGGACTCCAATAAGCCGATCGTGCGTCCCGCCAACTTCCTACGCAGCCAGCCGGGGCACGGCGTCTGCGTGGTCGAGCACGACGGCGTGCGCCTGGGGGTGGTGAACCTCAGCGGCAACCTGTACGTGCGCGCCGGGCGCTCGGCCTTCACCGAGATCGAGGTGGCTCTGGGAGAGCTCGGAGCCGTCGACCACATCCTGGTGGACATGCACGCGGAGGCGACCTCTGAGAAGGTGGCGATGGGCTGGCACCTGGACGGACGTGTGACGGCTGTGGTCGGCACGCACACCCATGTACCCACCGCCGACGCGCGCGTGCTCCCGGGGGGGACCGCTTACATCACCGATGTGGGCATGACCGGGCCGCGCGGCGGTGTGATCGGCGTCAAGCGCGAGCAGGCGATCGAGTCGTTGTTGACGCAGATGCCGATCCGCTTTGAGACCTCCGAAGAGGACCCGTGGCTGATGGGCGTGCTGGTCAGCTGCTCACAGCGGCTGCGCGCAGACTCGATCGAGCAGGTGCTGATGCCGCGACCGGCGACGGGTTCATGAAGTCCCCGCCCTCCCCGCTGAGGCACCCGAACAGCGCCACGATCACAAGCCCGAAGAACCACGGTATGTAGAGGTAGAACCAGTGTTCGATGCTCAGCTGCTCGGCGAGGATCACCGTCGCGCACGCCGCCGCCAAGCCGACCGTGTCGGGACGGCGGGGGATCAGCGCGAGTGCGAGCGCGAGCACGGCGGCCGCGATCTCGACGACCAGCTCCGGCCCCGGCAGCCCGTATAGGCCCCAGACGGAGAAGGGAGAACCGCGGTTGGACTGATAAGCGATCGTGCGCTCGTAGATCTCGTGTAGCGAATCGTGGCTGAGCGCAGGGATGCAGACAGCCGCGAGCGCGGCTACGAACGCCGCGGCGTACAGCGCCAGCGAGCGAACACGCCTCGCAAGCGGCTCCTCAGCCAAGGCGTGCGTTGCAAGCAGCGGCGCAAGCGCTAGGGGCGCGAACTTGGTCAGGCCAGCCAGGGCAGCGAACACGCCGCGACCGGCGAGCGCCAGCTGCGAGCGATAGCTGGCGAGCAGCACCGCGGCCAGGATCAGCGAACCGACGAGGCTGTCGTTGGAGTTGCTCTCGAGGGCAAACAGCGTGAACGGATAGGAGACCCATGCATATGCGAGCACTGTGCCAAGCGTCGGACCGCGCATGCGCCGGCCGATCAAGAACAGCAGCGCTGTGGCGAGCAGGTCGAAGAAGATCGCCGCAGCATGGGCGGCTGGCAAGTCATCCCAGGTGCCGCTCCAGCCGAAGATCTGCTCGAACGGCACGTATGCCTCGTAGTTGACCGGACCGTAGGTGTCGCCATGTTCGTTGTCCGCTGGATAGCCGCCGTACAAAGGCTTGCCGTGGGTTATGCGTTGTGCCCCGATCACGCCCGCATAGCCGACGTCCACGACGTTCGAATCGACCACGTTGAGGGTGATGCGAAAGCCGAGCAGGAAAATCACGCCGAGTGCAAGCCAGGGCGCGGGGACAAGCAAGCGCAACTGCGGGCGATGCGAATGAGCCTCGGAAGTGCTGGGGCGAGCGCGGCGTCGCAGCAGCGCGAGCATGCGTGCCAGCAGGTAGAGCATCGGCGGGTAGGTCAACGGGACCGATGCATAGACGTTGGCGTGGTTGAAGAACGCCAGCGACACGGAGAACGACAGCAACACGAGCAGGTCCAGGTGCAGCAGCTTCAGCGGCTGGCGGAAGTCGAAGAACGGCAGCATGAACAGCAGGCACATCGGCAGCCAGACGTACAGCGCGTTGACGTGCCTGCCGAACGCGCCGGGATAGCCGCGAGCCATCGTCCACGCGATCTGAAAGCCAGTCCACTGTTCAACCACGCGCCCGCCGAGATCGTTGATGATGACCAGCCCGATCTCCTTCTTGCCGTTGTGCGTGAAGTAGCTGACCTGCCACTGGAAGCCGCCCTTCAGATACACGTCGCCGAAGGAGCCCTTGTATTCATGGCTCAGCGCTTTCATCTTCGGCAGGCGGTTGGCGATCGCCAACACCTCGTTGGGGGAGAGTTTGTGTGCCGCCGGCGGCACGTTTGAGAGCGCCACCGGCACCGGCGTTTCGGAGTTGGTGGTGCTTGTCAGCGTCGAGGTGTGGGTGTTCGTCGCAGCCTTGGCTTGGAACTTGACTGCGGCAGCACCGGCGGCAGCGCTCGTGAGCGCGAGCGACATGAGCGCTGCCAACAGAGCAGGTGCGACTTTGGCGAGGAGGCGCATCGAGCGAGGGTAACGGTGGGGCGCCCTACCCGAGCCCGAAATGCGCCAATACCAGCGGGGCGACGTCGCGGATCGCCCACTGGGCGGGCTCGGGCTGTGGCAGCTCCACGCCGCTGAGCACAAGCGCGCCGAGCGAGTCCGATGCGTGCAGCGAGCCGTGGCTGCCGCCACCGACGTGTGCCTGACGGCCCCAGTCGAGAAACTCGAAGCCGGGCGCAGCAGACAGCAGCACCTCACCGGAGTTACGGCAGCTGAGCGCCGCCCACGCACGAGCAAGCGCGTCGGGATAGTCGGGAGTCGACAGGCAGCCGTCACGCACGCCCGCGTCGAGTACCGCGAGCGCGCCGTCCACGCTCCAGCTGGCGCCACGCGGGTCGCGCAGCTCGCCGCCGGGGGCGAAGCGCAGCTCACCGTGCAGAGGGCTCGCGATGACGGCCTCGCGGGGGGCGTCGTGGGCATCTCGCTCGAGCCACAAAACGAGGTCGACGCCGTCAATGGCCAGCGCACGAGCGACCACTGAGGCGCGCATCGCGTCGCGCTCTGACTCGTGTAGCGCATAAACCATGGCAGCCCGTTGGGAGGGGCAAACGGCGATGCGCGGCTCGGCAGCATCGGAGTCCTCCGCAGAGCGACTTGAGCGAGCCGGGCCGAGGACGCCGAGCTCAGCGAGCTCGTCCTGGAGCGCGATCGTGGCGGTGACGGGGGCCTGGGAGTGGTCGGCCATCACGATCATCGCGTGCTCGGCCAGGAACTCGTCAACGCCGCCGGCCGCGTTCATTACACGCGCGAGTTGCAGGTCGGCCTGGGCAATCGACTGAACCTGCCCCTCGGGACCACGCTTGTGCGAGAACCAGTCGTTGTCGGGCAGCGAGAGCAGCAGGAAGTCGAACAGATCATGCTCGACCATGTACGCGGATACGCACCCGGAATGGCGGTCGCGGACGCCGGGCATACCCAGCCCAGAGCGACAGCCCGTGCGCTGGGAGGCAAAGATGTCCGCATAGAAGAGCTCGCGCGGCCCCATCACCGCATGTCGCATCAGCGTCGAGGCCACACGCGTGAGCGCGGTGTCCCGTTGTGGCTCGTGGCGATAGCGCCCTCGATACATCAGATAGGTGGTGCCGGCGGTGCGCACGTCGGCGTCGTCGAGTGTCTCGAACACCGTCGGCGTGTCCGCTGACAGGTGGGCACGGTTCATGTTGTAGACGGTGTCGGTCAGCTGGCGGGCGATCCCGAAGCGCTGGGCAGCGCGAAAGCTGGACCCGTACTCGACATAGCGGTGTTCCTCGCGGTGAAACCAGTTCATGCCCGGAATCTCGTGGGCGTCCTGGCTGACGCCTGTAACAATCGAAGCTGCGCATACGGGCGTCACAGACGGAAACGCTGCGACGCAATCGGGGACGTAAAGGCCGTCGTTGACGAGACGCTCGAGCACAGGCGCCGTGCCGGCGGCGATCGCACGCTCGAGCATCTCCGGTGCCATCGCATCGATCACGCACAGGACGAGCTTGGGCGCAGAGGAGCTCACGATGAGAGCATCAGCGGCGCAGGATGCGCAGACCCGCGTACTTTTCATCCGCGCGCGCACGCCCGCGCCAAGCAAACCAGGCAAGCAGCGCCACCAGCACATAGCCGAGCGGATGCAGAAGCGCCACCAGCCCCGCCGCCAGTAGCGCAGCGGCGTCGAGATAGATCGTCAGCGCCTCGCGGGCGGAGCGGTCGCTAAGCCGCGAGCGGGCTCGCAGGAGCACCGGCCAGCTCGCGCGCTGGGCTAGGGCCGCGGCGAGCAGGCCGCCGATCAACCCCGGCCACCAGGCGTCACCATGGGCAGCGAGGGTACCGGCGAAAGCGAGTGCCCCCGCTCCGAGCCCCAGTCCCGTAAGCGACGCCGCGAGCGGATCGACCTGGCCGGCGCGCTGACCCGGATCGAGGATCGGCGTGAGCTTCAGCAGCAGTTGCAGGGCGTAGGCGAGCACAAGTACGACTACGACTACCAGCAGCCACCAGCCGGTCTTCAGAAAGTGGAAGCTGCCGTGGCCGAAAGCGATTCCCAGCGCACTGTCGGAAGCGAGCGCGCCGGCGAGCAACAGCGGCAGGAACGGGCGCAGCCCGCATGCCGCGGAGAGGCCGACGCCGAGACCTATGTAGAAGAAGAGACCGTTCATGCAAGCGTGCGTTTGGAGGTGCGCTACCGTGCGTTGATGCGCACCCTGAAGGGCATCCTCCGTGATGAAGGACAGGCAGGCGGTCATGGACGATAGACGACGGACCAGGCCTCAAGCGCACGAGCTTGCGCGCTACGAGGCGCTGTTCGCAACGCGCACCCGGGGCATGAAAAGCTCGGCGATGCGCGAGATGATGGCTCTGACCGAGCGGCCGGACGTGATCTCGCTCGCTGGCGGGCTGCCCGACACGAGCACGTTTGCGCCGGAGCTGTACGCGAAGCTGATGGCGCAGGTGGCCGCCAGCTCGACCGCTCGCGCCCTGCAGTACGGGCCAACGGAGGGGATGGCCGCGACGGCCAGCTGCATTGTCGACGTGATGGCTGCGGAGGGCACGCTGGTGGATCCCTCCGAGGTGATCGTCACGACGGGCGGGCAGCAGGTGATTGACCTCGTGTGCAAGGCGCTGATCGACCCAGGCGATGTGATCATCGCCGAGGCGCCCACCTACCCGGGAGCGGTGCCCACGTTCGGCGCCTACCAGGCACAGGTGGTGCAGATCGAGATCGATGAGGACGGCATGCCGATCGATGAACTCGAGGCGACGCTCGATCGCCTCCAGGGCGAAGGCCGCAGGCCCAAGTTCATCTACACGATCCCCAACTTCCAGAACCCCGGAGGGGTGACGATGTCGCTGGCGCGCCGGCGCCGTCTGGTGGAGGTCGCCCGCGAGCGCGAGTTGTTGGTGCTCGAGGACAACCCTTACGGGCTGCTGCGCTACGAGGGCGAGCCGCTGCCGACGCTGTACTCATTGGATGCCAAGAACGGGAGCCAGCCATCCGGCGGCTCCGATCTGGTGGTCTACCTGGGCACGTTCTCGAAGATTCTCTCCCCGGGTCTGCGGCTCGGCTGGGCGGTGGCGCCGCGGCCGGTGCTCGAGAAGCTAAACCTCGGCAAACAGGGATCGGATTTGTGTTCCTCACCTGTCACCCAGATGTTCGTGGCGGCCTACTTTGCCGAGCCTGGCGAAACCGACAAGCCGGCGTGGGTCGAGTACGTGGAGCGCCTGCGATTGCTGTACCGGCGCAGACGCGATGTGATGCTCCAGGCGCTGGAGGAGCACTTCGGCGGCCGCGCCAGTTGGACACGGCCACAGGGCGGGCTGTTCATCTGGGCGACGCTGGAGGGCAACGTGGACACCACTGACCTGCTTGCGCGCAGCGAAGGCGTGGCGTTCGTGCCAGGACGAGCCGCCTACATGGACGGGCGCCGCGGCAGCTCCTCAATGCGTTTGAACTTTGCAGGAGTCCCCGATGACGACATTCGCGAGGGCATCAGGCGGATCGGCAAGATCATGGGCGGCGACACCGGCCTGCTGGGAAGCTTGATGGGAACCCGTCCAGCCGCTTCGCCAGCCAAGGCCGC
Source organism: Solirubrobacteraceae bacterium (assembly GCA_050015915.1). GTDB lineage: Bacteria > Actinomycetota > Thermoleophilia > Solirubrobacterales > Solirubrobacteraceae > Palsa-744. The sequence goes on along the minus strand of JBEKAM010000003.1, from coordinate 8,198 downwards.
CGAGACGGAGCCACCGGCGGTTACACACGAGGCGACGTCCGACGAGGGCACGCCACTCGCGGATGTACTCGAGCTGCCTCGCCGCGAGGGGTCGGACCCTGCCCACAAGGCACGCCGACGACGGGACCGATGAGCGCCGCACAGAAGGTCGCGGTGCTCAAGGGTGGGGGCTCGCTCGAGCGCACGGTGTCGCTGCGCTCAGGCGCACGCGTGCAGCAGGCTTTGAGCCGATTGGCCCATGAGGTGATTGCGATCGACCCCGGACAGGATCTCGTGGCGCAACTGCACGAGGTCAAGCCCGACGTAGCCTTCTTGGCGCTGCACGGCGGCGACGGCGAGGACGGCACCGTGCAGGGCCTGTTGGAGTTGATCGGTGTCCCCTACACGGGCTCGGGGCCGGCCGCGTGCATGCGCTGCACGGATAAGGCGCTCGCGAAGTACCTGATGCGCGAGGCGGGTATTCCCACGCCGGACTTCACCGCCATCAAGGAGAGCGCCATAAGGGAGCTGGGGGTATCCGCCGCGCTGGGCGACATCGAGCGGTTGCTCGGGTTTCCGCTGGTGGTGAAGCCGGCCAGCCAGGGCTCGGCACTGGGTGTCAAGTTCGCGCGCTCGAGCGAGGAGCTCCCCGGAGCGATCGTGGGGGCGCTCTCCTACGACCGTAAGGCTGTCATCGAGCGCTACGTCAAGGGCCGCGACCTCGCCGTGTCGGTGCTCGACGCGGATGGCGCCGAGCTGTTGGCCCTGCCAGTGGTGGAGGCAATCCCTCGGGAAGAGGAGTTCTACAACTACGAGTCGCGCTACGAGATCGGCATGACCACATTCGTATGCCCCGCTGAGCTACCGCAAGAGACAACCGCCCGAGCTCAGCAGTTGGCACTCGAGACCTACAAGCTGCTCGGCTGCCACGGGGTTGCTCGCGTCGATTTGATGCTCGACGATGAGACCGGCGAGCTGTCTGTGCTGGAGACGAACGTTGGCCCCGGCCTGACCGAAACCAGCCTGCTGCCACTCGCCGCAGACGCCGCCGGCATCGGCTTCGAGGATCTCGTCGCGCGGATCCTCGCCAGCGCCTTTACGCGCTGATCAGGAGTCGCCTGCGGCGAAGTCCTCGGGCGAGACCTGATCCAGGAACTCCTTGAACTTCTCGACGACGTCCTCAGACTCCTCGACGTCGTGCTCGAACTCGATGGCGGACTCGGAGATGACCTCCTCCGCGGCGTAGATGGGAGCGCCGGAACGAACCGCCAACGCGATCGCGTCGCTGGGGCGTGAGTCGATCTCCAGCTCGCGACCGCCCACGCTCAATGTGATGGAGGCGAAGAACGTGTTCTCCCGCAGCTCCGTGACCGACACCTGCGTGCACTTGACGTCCAGCTCACCGAGGATGTCGCACAGCAGATCGTGGGTCATCGGCCGGGGAGTACCGGCGCCCTGGAGCTTCATCAGGATCGACGCTGCCTCTGGATGCCCGATCCAGATGGGCAGGAACTTGTTGCCGTCGACGGTCTTCAGCAGCACGATTGGCTGCTTGCCAACCATGTCGAAGCTGACGCCGTAGATCACCATCTCCTGCACAAGGGTCCTCCGAGAGGGGGGAAGTCAGAGTATAGGTCCCGGCTGGGCCGCCAACCAGCAGCACGACGGCACGATCCGGGGGTCAACAGGACGAGAGGCTCCCGCTGCTCAGCGGAAGCTCCAAAGCTTGTTTCCAAGGAAGTTGAGCGGCATCGAGGCTGCCACGGCCAGGGCCTGTGCGGGGATCTTCGCGACACCCCCACCCTGCACGAGCAGCGTCAGCAGCAGCAGGCTGAAGGCCTCCGCCACGAGGCTCACGACGAGGAAGCGCAGCGCCTGGAAGTGCGCCCTGCCCTCGCGGGCGTCGAACGTCCAGTGACGATTGAGCACGAAGTTGTTGATCACCGCAACCAGCCACGCGACCACCGATGCAGCTCGGTAGTCAAGCCCGACTGAGTGCACGAACAACGCGTAAACGGCGACGTTGACGATGAAGCCAACGCCCCCGACGAGCCCGAAGCGCACGAGCTGCAGCCAGTTGGCTGGCTTGCGCATCCCGTGGAGCAGGCGAACGTGCGGCCGGATCTCCACGGCCGAGGCTTCCTCGCGCATCCGCATCAGGTTAGCGACACTTCCCGGCGGACGGGGTCGCTAGCCTAAGCAGATGACCTTTACGCGGAGGGCAAGCGCGGTGGTCGGCTGTGTGCTGGCCGTGGGCACCCTGGCGGGCTGCGGCGAAGCCACGGTGGGAAGCGCCGGCACCAATACGCCCAAGGCTGCCGGTAAGGCAGACCCGCCGGCTGCCAAGTCGTCCTCGCCGGGCGCGACGATCACCAGCGCTGTGGCGACGTCGCCCGCAAAGGGCGATCCGCCGGGCGCCGCCAAGGAGGTCGCCGACCCGCTGGAAGCCGACAGCTATCCCGCGCCCGCGTCTGTGCGCCACTCGACTGCGAAGTCGCCAGCTAAGGCTGGTGAAGCGATCGTCGCCGCTGGGGCACCGTCTGACGCGGAAGTGCGCAAGGAGCTGCAGCAGATGCAGGCTGTCGAACGGAGCGCCAGGCAGACCCAGAAGCGCACGCTCACGCCGGTTCCCGGCGGGGAGTCGATTGGCGGCAATGGCACCATCCCGATTCCATCAGGCGTCCCGGAACCGGTACAGAAGGTCGTTGCCGGCGCCAACGAGATCGCTGACTTCCCCTACGTGTACGGCGGCGGGCACGCGTCGTTCATCGACAATGCCTACGACTGCTCCGGGTCGGTCAGCTACGCGCTCGCCGCCGGCGGACTGTTGAGCGCTCCCGAGACCTCCGGGGAACTCGAGAGCTGGGGCGTGCCCGGGCCAGGCAAGTACATCACCGTGTACGCCAACGCCGGGCACACGTACATGTACGTGGACGGGGTGCTGTATGACACCGCCGGGCGCAGTGGCGTGTACGCCTCGCGCTGGCAGGTAGAGCCGACGGACAACGAAGGCTACGTCGTACGGCACTGGCCTGGGCTATAGACGATGCCGCTGGCGCTCGCACATCTCGCGAGCGTCATGTCGTGGCTGCCCCTGGCGCTGGACGGTGAAGCAGAAACCGCTGGCAACACCGGGCTCGGGATCATTTCCGTCGTATCCATAGGCATCGGCTGGATCGGCCTGTTCGCGCTGTGGTACTTCGTGTTCCGCGACAAGTCGCGCTCGAAACGGGGCAAGGGCTCTTCGGACTAACGGCCCGAGAGGCGGTGCGTGTGACCCGCACGTTTCGTCGGCTTGCCCGCCGTGCTGAGGCTTAGCCGCCGAGCGTGACCGCGCTGACGACCGTGGTCGTGGCGGGATCGCTCGACGCTGCGTTGCGCACGATCAGCCGCAGCGTCAGCGCAACCTTGTGCGCGTGGGTCAGGCGGGCCGCGGTGCGCTTGGAGAAAAGAATGTGCACAACGTTGTGGCCGCCCTTGGTCGTCACCAGGATCGCTTTTGCGATCACTAGCTGTGGTGGCGAGCCGGCGGGCATGCCCGTCGCCGGTGTGCCGCTGATCCCCAGACGGCGGGCGGTCGCGGTGCTGAGCAGCACCTCGAAGTCACCGGCCACCTGCTCGTTGACGGAGTAGCTGACCACGAGGCCCTTGCGCAGCGCCTTGCGCAGCGACTGCGGGAGGATCGCTGCGGCGGCCACAGGGGCCGGCACGGTGGTTGAGGATGCGCCGGTGGTAGAGGAGCCGCCCGTCTGAGTACCAGAGCCGGCACCGGTCGTACCGGGACCGCTCGCGGCCGGCCGTGGCGGACCGACCACGGTGACGTCGTGCGATACGGCAGACGTGTTTCCCCCCACGTCCCTGACGGTCAGCGTCACTTCATAGGTGCCGCCGTACTGGTAGGTGTGGAACAGGCTTGCCGCACAGGGGCTCAGCCACGGCGTTTCACACTGGGGCGAACCGGGCGCGTATCCCGACACTTCAGGGGTCCCGTCGCCGAAGTTCCATGTGTAAGTGGCGTAGTTGGCTTGCGGCGTGCCCGTGGCGGAGTAGTCGATCCCGGCGTCGAGAGCCACGTCTGACTCCATGCCGTCGAAGCCCACCACTTCGCCTGAGTTAACCGGGTTGGGCGAGGTGAATTTCGGGACGAGGTTGACGTTGTTAATACAAGGGACACCTGGATACGGCAGCCGGTAGGCGGCGAGGTTGAACGCATCATTCAGGAAGTACGCGCCTTCCGCAAGAGTTTGATTGAAGAGCGTGCCGGCCTCGGTTCCTTCAAGGGGACTTTCGCTACCGCCCGCGGGGCCAAAGAGAAAGCGGCACTCGTCTGAGCTCTCGTAGTGGTTCGGGTCCTGCCAGGCGTTGAGCAGCGGGTCCGTGACCATGTCCTCCTGCTCGAGGGCGAGCTGGTTGATTATCAGGTCGGAGAGACCGTAGTCGCACGCACCATTCGTGTTTGGACAAGCCTTCTGGTTGGGCTCCTGGTCGTCGGGGTGTTTCTGTTCTTCGTAGCCTTTGCCCGTGGGAACGATGCTCCCGTCTTGGCATTCCCAACCGGGCCTTTCTTGGTCGTGCACAGAAAGGTCCCAGTCGCCGGCGCCGCCAGCCGTCCAGGGTATGACCGCGTAGATGACGGAGTTGGCGCTGCCTGTCGGTGAGCCACCGGGGTTGATCGCGGAGTGATAGCTGCAGAAGCTGTTGTCGTAGCTTTCTTCGCTTGACTGGAGATCGTCCGAGCAGTGGCCCGTGGTGCCGCCGCCGTCGAGGCAGACGGTCACGCCCGGGGGCGTCATGAGGTAGTAGACGGTGCCCATGCCCTTGGGGAGCGCGTGCAAGTTGATGAAGCCTTCCAGTTCCGCCGCTACCTGCGAGCTCGTGAGGCAGACGGGAGTCGGTTTACCTTCGAATACAGGCGGTATCTGGTCTTCGGCTTCGAACGGTTCGGGGTCGTCGCAGCCGGAGCCCGGGTAGGCGTGGTAGTCGACGTAGGAGCCCTTGTAATTCTGAGAGTAGACGGCGGGACGGTTTGACTTGTCGGTGTACTGCGTGTCCACCGCGAACACGCTTTCGCGGCTCCCGCTCGCTGCCCCGGCGTTCTGGAAATATTCGTCGATCTGGGCCTGCCATTCGGTCCAGTAGTGGTCGGTGGGATCCCAGTAGATGGCGTACTCGTTGGTGCCGTGCAACACGGGGTTGCCATTGGGGTTGGCGTACTGCTTTGGCTCGCGGGCGTTCAGGTATGCGTTGCTGACACGCGGCGAGACGCCCACGGTCACGCCATCGATGGTCGTCACAACCGCACCGGCAGGAGCCGCGGCGAAGATGAGTAGCGTCGAGACGCCCGTCACAACGGCCGCCGCGGCGGTCAGCCGCCGAGTCGGTAGCGAGAGCAGATGGAGAGGCGTGGAGAGCAAGCGCGCAAAGATGGTCACGTGGGCCTCATCGGCACCCATGCCCGGATCCCTTAGCGCCGTGGACGCCTTACGCATCAGCTAGCCCAGTTTCGAGGTATGCCCACCCCTTGGACAATCAGTTAGTTGACCGTATACGACTGGGTCGGGGCTGAACTGTAATCCGTCCAACGGAGCGGAAAAGGCGACAGATCACCAGGCGTCCACCCGATTCTCGCGGCGACGGCACACAAATGTGCTTCGCAACAAATAGGGGTTGGACCACGTGCGTAGGAGCCGAGCCATAAGGGGACACCGGGGAGTGTGGGGGATAGCCGCTGGGCTTTTGGTGCTGGCTGGCGTGATCGGCTCAGTGCTCGGAGCGCGCGCGGTCGCACACGCAGGCACGGATCGCGGGCGGCTGGCGTTTCACCTGGCCTCCAACGAGATCGCCTCGACGCTCGGGCTTGCGATCCAACACGAGGAAGACCTCGTCGTCAGCGCAAGCGCGTTCGTCAGTGGTAACCCACATGCCTCAGCCGCGGACTTCGACCACTGGGCAGAAGCGGTGCACGCGATGCAGCGCTACCCGGAGCTTCAGAACATCGGTTTCGTCGCGCTCGTGCCGTCCTCGCGGCTGCCGGCGTTCGAGGCTGAGATGGCGGCTCACCCTGTGCAGCCGTTCGGCCCCGGCTCGCTGCCGATGCAAAAGCAGGTGGAAATCGTGCCGTCGGGCAACCGCCCGTATTACTGCCTGGCGGTGGCCGGTTTGGCGCGCAACGCTGCCAGCTACATCCCTGTGGGCCTGGACTATTGCGCGTTCGCGCCGGCGTTGATGACCGGCCGCGAATCGGGGCTCGCCAACTACGCGCCGTTTGCCCATATGGGCGCGACCGCATTGGGTGTGGAGACGCCCGTGTACCGGGGCGGGAAAACGCCCGCCACGGCGGCTGGGCGCCGCAGCGCGTTCCTGGGATGGCTGGGCGAGCTGCTCGTCCCCGGCGTGGTGCTGCAGAGGGCGCTCGAGGGTCATGCTGGCATCGCCGTGCGGTTCGACTACCAGTCGGGCGGCACACACGTCCACTTCGCCAGCGGCAAGGTGCCCCACGACGCGCAGAGCACAACCATCGACCTTCACAACGGGTGGACGGTGCAGAGCTTTGGGGCGGCTGTCGCAGGCGGCGTGGTCAGCGACCACGAGGCGCTTGGCGTGCTCGTCGGCGGGATCCTGTTGAGCGTCCTGCTCGGCCTGCTGGTGCTGGTGCTTGGGACCGGGCGCACGCGGGCGATGTCGCTGGTGCGTGAGAAGACCCGCGAGCTCTCCCACCAGGCGTTGCACGACCCGTTGACCGGCCTACCCAACCGCGCATTGGTGCTCGACCGTGCCGAGCAAATGATCGCCCGCACGGCGCGTCATGTGGACATGGTGGCGGGGGCACTGTTCATTGACGTCGACGGCTTTAAGCATGTCAACGACAGCCTCGGCCACGCTGCTGGAGATCGTCTGTTGAAAGTCGCTGGCGAGCGGCTGCAGGAGGCGGTACGCGACCAGGACACAGTGGGCCGCCTCGGCGGCGATGAGTTCGTGGTGCTGGTGGAGTCGACGGTCGACGAGGCTGCGCTCGACTTGCTCGCCGACCGCCTGACGGAGGCACTGCGCGCGCCGGTGGAGCTAGGTGTCGGCGGCAAAGTCTTCTCTGTGACGGCGAGCATCGGCGTGGCGGTCGGGCGCTACGAGTCCCCCGATGAGCTGCTGCGGGACGCGGACCTGGCGCTGTACGCAGCGAAGGCCGCCGGGCGAGACCGCTACGCGCTGTTCGACACGAGCATGTACGGCGGCGTAGAAGGCCGCCTTGAGCTCGCCTCTGATCTGGACGCTGCACTGCGTGAGGGACAGTTCTTCCTCGCCTACCAACCGATCTTCGAGCTGCCCACGCATGAGGTGGCCGGCGTGGAGGCGCTGATCCGCTGGCAGCATCCCACCCGCGGCCTAGTCGCACCCGACAGCTTCATCCCGTTGGCGGAGGAGAGCGGCCTGATCGCGGCGATCGGGCGCTGGGTACTCGACGAGGCCTGCCGCCAAGCGGCCGTGTGGGCCGCCGAAGGCTTGTCGATCGGCATCTCGGTGAACGTGTCCGCTTACCAGCTGGGCCGCAACGGCTTCGCTGAGGATGTGCGACGGGCGCTGCACGAGTCCCAGATCGAGCCATCGTCGTTGACGCTCGAGATCACCGAGACGGCGCTCATGCGTGACGTGGGCGCTGCGCATGAGCACCTACTCGAGATCAGAGCGCTCGGCGTGCGGGTCGCGATCGATGACTTCGGCACCGGCTACGCGTCGCTATCGCAACTGCAGCGCATGCCCGTGGACATCCTCAAGATCGATCGCAGCTTCGTGGCCGCGCTGAACGGCGAGGGTCAGGGCCGCGAGCTGCTCGAGGCGATCGTGGGCGTGGGCCGCTCGTTGTCGCTGACGGTCGTGGCCGAGGGCATCGAGGAGCCCAGCCAGCTACGCACACTCGAAGCGATGGGCTGCCAGCTCGCCCAGGGTTTCATGCTCGGGCGCCCAGGCAGCGCCCTCGAAATTGAGGGGCTACCAGGCCACCGGGCGCTGCAGGGCACAGCTGGTTAAGCGAGCATCCCGACTTGGGGGCGCTCCCGACTGAGGAGCGAGGACACCCCGTGCCGAGGGTCAGGCGCTCGTCGACTGGTCCTCGCCGGCACGCGCGTCGAGCTGACGAAGATGCGACTGCACCTGCGCGTCTCGCTCGAGCCGCGCGTCACTGAGCGGGCCGAGGATGCCGCGCAGCGCCGACATCGCCGCCCAGC
>JBEKAM010000002.1:0-44392 GCA_050015915.1 Solirubrobacteraceae bacterium | reverse complement strand
CGCTCAGAAGTTTCGCCGATTTAGTGATCTCACGATCGAGCTTGACGGGAGTCCGAAGCTAGTTGTACTCGCCGGCCCGAACGGCGTCGGAAAGTCTTCACTCTTCGATGCGCTCAAACTATGGCACGGCCTTCGTGGGGGCAGTGGATGGACCGCTGGCGATGACTACTGGATTAAGGGCGGCCAAGGCAAGATCGACGGCACCCAAGTCGCGATTGAGTTTCAGGAGGACACTCCCCCAGAGGGAACCGACGCTTTTCGTAAGGCAATCTATATTCGGACGGCCTATCGCAATGACCCTGACTTTGCCATCCAGCAAATCCAGAGACTCGGCTCGGTGTTGAACGATAATAACAGCGCAGCCACGGCTAAACGCCTTATCGACAATGACGTACGTGTGTCCGATAACTACCAGCGAATGGTGGCCCTAACACTTGAGGACGTTTATGGCGGCCAACGTGACGGCGAGAAAGTATCGGCAGTTCGCGAGAGGTACATTGGCGAGATTCGCGGGGCTTTGCAGCGCCTATTCCCGGACTTGATCCTCAACGGACCGGGTGATCCGCTCGGAGGCGGCACTTTCTATTTTGGTAAGGGCGTCGAGAAGAACTTTCTCTACAAGAACTTGTCTGGCGGTGAGAAGGCGGCATTCGATCTGCTGCTCGATATGGTGATTAAGAAGCAGGCATATGACGATACGGTCTACTGTATTGATGAGCCGGATACCCACCTCAACACGCGCGTCCAAGGCGTTTTGCTCCAAGAGCTAGTAAATCAGGTCAACGACGACAGTCAACTATGGATCGCGACCCACTCCATTGGAATGATGCGTGTCGCTAGGGAGATGCAGAGAGCCGACCCCGGTAGCGTCGCGTTTATCGACTTCCAAGGGCATGACTTCGATCAAGCGATAACCCTTCAACCAGTCCGGCCGGACAGGAAGTTTTGGAGTGCAACATTGGATGTAGCCCTTGGTGACTTGGCGGACCTGATAGCGCCTGCCCACGTCGTCCTCTGCGAGGGTGATCCGGCATCCCGCAATCCCGCTAAAGCGGAGTTTGATGCGAGATGCTACCGAACCATATTTGGCGACGCGATGGCAGACACAGAGTTCCTATCCGTTGGCAGCAGTTTGGAGGTAATTGACGATCATCGCGGCGTGGGACGAGCGATTTCTACGATTGTGTCGGGTACGAAGGTAGTCCGGGTAGTGGACCGCGATAATCGGAGCACCCAAGAAGTTGAGGATGCGCGAGCGGCAGGCATTCGCGTGCTCAGCCGGAGGCACCTGGAGGCGTTCCTTCTCGACGACGAAGTCCTGGAAGCCTTGTGCAAGAGCTTGGGCAAGGTGAGCGATGCTCCAGCAGTGCTCGCACTCAAGCCTCCCGCCACCGCCGCAAGTGTGGCACGCGGGAACGATCCTGATGACATCAAGAGCGCGGCAGGCGACATCTTCAACGGCGTCCGAAAGATTCTCGAAACACCCCAGCTCGGCAACACAACGGAGGCATTCCTAAGCGACACGATGGCGCCGCTTCTTGTGCCCGGGATGACGGTGTACGAGGATCTAAAGAAAGACCTCTTCGAGTGAGGCGTAATCCGAAAGGTCGCGGACCAATCGGTCCTGGGGCAGAACATAGCGGGACCGCGCGGTGAGTTCGTGGGCTCAGCAGTGGTCTCGGGTTGAGCGCTGGTATCTGCGTTTCAGCGAGACCAACAGTGGACGGAGGCATGATCGGGAATCCGACTACTATCAAGATGAGGCTTACGCCTTTTTCCAGAACGCCTACCATCTCAAGGACTGGCTCAAGAACGATCCGAACAGCTCTGCGATCGTCAGTGACATAGAGCAGGTCATCTCGCAATCGCGCAACTTGAGCCTGTGTGCTGACCTATGCAATGGGTCGAAGCACCTCAGACTCGATCGTCCTCGCGCTAGTGCTGACACGAAGATCGGCCAGCGTCATTTCTCGGTGGGGCTAAGCGAGCCTCAGACGATCTCGGCGAGGTATGTCGTCGAGTCGGCGGGCGCATCCTACGACGCGTTCGCGGTCGCCGGGGGCTGCATGCAGGAATGGAGGGCGTATCTAAGTGCGAAGGGCCTGCTATAGCGGCGGGTCAGTCGCTCGATTCGATGTTCAGCAAGGCATCGAGGATCGACCGCAAGCTTGGCGATGGGTTTGAGAGCTGTCCTACTAAGTGCACCAAAATCTTCGGACTAAAACCTACACGCTCATCGAGGGCTGGAGGCTCAGCGCCCGCAGGAGCCGAAACTGGCTCTTGTGGGCGCTGTTCGTTGTCGGCTAGCTCGTGTCTTGCTCGCTGGCGCAGCGTCTCGTTGACATGCTTGGCTTGGGAGATGGCCGCCCCGCGTAGCTCCTCACCGAGAAGGGCGTCGAAGGGCTCGGCGAACTCTGCTGTGACCGCGCCCTCATCGCTGAGCAGTAGGCGCTTGAAGAAAGCCATGTTGAACTGCCGCCTAAGTCGATCGTTGGCCTCGTGGTGGGCAGCGGCGCAGTCGCCGGCCCGTGTCGGGGCACGCTCCAGGTTGGTCTCGGCGGCCTTCAAGTCGCTGGCTATATCGGCCAGGCGACCTTCTCCATTGGCGATCTCGCGCGTTAGGCGGTCTTGCTCGCTCTTGAGTAGATCGAGCGGGATCGCGTCGGCGTAGTGTGCGTCCAGCAGCTTTTTGCGTTCGCCTTCGAGCTGCCCAAGCCGTCGGGTCTGCACGATGCGCTCTCGTTCGGAGTCCTTGCGTAGCTTCGCGTGAGCTAACACTTTCGCTCTGGTCCGAGCCAAGAGGCGCCATCAAAAATCCTCGCTAGTTCGGACTAAAACCTATCCCGATCCCGCACAGTCGAATCGGAAATCGCTAGATTTCTTTGCAAGCAGCAAAGCGGAGAGCCTGCCCCACGCTCAAGCAGAACAGGCTCTCCCTTGATGCGATGGGGTGCCGCGCGGCCCACCCGATCCCGTATCGGGAGCCGGGCGGCCACCTCACCGCCGCCTATCGATGGCAGGTACTAGCCTACCTGCTGATAGCTAACGTTTCGACAGCCATAATTCGTTTGCCTCGCAATTTGCGCATAATCCAAAGACTGGAACGACTTCACCTTCCTGTACTGTCCACCGGCATTATTCCCTAATTTGCATGCTTTTCCGTTTGTCTATAAGACAAATTAGTTCACTAACGTCAACGCTGCTGGTGTCGTGGTACATGCCACGTGATCGCCTCGGCCGGCGACATTTGCAATGCCCGACAGAGCCTGACCAATGTGTCGAGGCTCGGTTCTCGCCGTCCGCGCTCCAGTAGCGAAATGTGGGTGCGATGCAGGCCAGCCGCCATAGCCAGTTGGTCCTGCGATAAGTCCCTTTGCTTGCGAGCGGCTTGGAGAGACTTCCCGAAGCCATCGCTCAATGCCCATCACCGACGAGCCGCAGATGTCGCGTTGGGTGGGTTTCGCTGTCCTGGGCTTCGGGCTCTGGGGGAAGGTAGAGCAACTCGCGCACCAGGCCTGAAAGCGACTGGTCACGAAGCGCGGCCAGCTCGGCCAGGTGCCAGTACTCGCTTGGCGCAAAATGGACGACAATCGGCTTCAAGTGCGGCTGCATCACACGCAGATCAGCCCAAGTCTGTCGAGATGTTGCAGCACCGCCGATGCATGCAGCGCACCGTCTGCGTCCCGGTGGATCACGCCCATCTCAGCCAGACTGAGGATTGCTGTATCCACATCGGCTGACGTAATGCTGTCAGTGATCTCAGCGTACAGCTCGGCAGAAGTAGCAGCTTGCTTTCTGTCGAGTAGCTGAACGACTACGGCCCGTTCGGCGACGGTAGGATCATCCGGCATTGGCAGAAGACTCCTTCTGGCGATGTAGGCGGGCGGCCGGGGGTCCGATCTCGGCTGTCTAGCCGCCAAGCGGCGCGAGCCTAGCATATTACGCCTCTCAGTGGAATCCGAATAGATGACCGTTCCCGACGATGACTACATCGCGCTAGGCCGAGCACTGGCAGCGCTTCGTCGCCAAGCCCGCCTCACCCAAGCCCAAGCCGGCAAGCGAGCCGGCATTCGCAACACCCACGTCTCAGCCGTCGAGCGCGGCGAACGAGGGCTGAGCTACCGCACCCTCATCGCGCTCCTCGATGCCTATGGTGTCCGGCTGCGGCAGCTCGTGGAAGAGATCGAACGCGGCGAAACCGACTAGCGCAGGATCGCTACCGCCTGGGGCCCCAGCGCTCGCCGACCCTAGAGTCCGAGTAGAAAACAAATCTTGAAGTGGCTCGTAACCGCGTAGTAGCGTCCAATGTGTAGTTATGCAGTTTCAGTATCTAAGTGAGATGAAAGCGGAGTTCCTGCAGCGCGTAAGGCGTATCCCTGAGATATATACGCCGACCGGTGTCACGTTGATATACGCAAATCGCATCCAAAAACGCTTAGCATTGACTCGACAGGGCGAGCCAATCGTGTGCGGATTGGAAGCGATTGGCGACCCCGACACCTAAACGCCAAGAAGACATAGATTTCAAGCTACGGGCCTTCGAGCTGGTCGAGCGCAAAGCCGCCCTTCGTCGTCAAACGGTTTTGCTGAGGCTGACCGTGGCCTTCGGTGTGACCACCATCATGGCGACGATCATTTGCGCCCTCCACGGCTCCGGATGGCCGATCCCATCAGGCACTGGCGTATCCACCGCTATCACCGGGACTCTCTCCGTAGTGGGCGACCGCAAACGGCCACCGCGCTAGTCTGCTCGTGCTACTAAGAAACTGTCCGAAAACGTTTCACACGGTTTGTAGTCGGTGGTGGCGTCGGCGGTACCAGAGCAGTGCGCAGGCGAGTTGGATGAGGCCCTTGTAGTTGGTCGGGTTCTTGTCGTAGCGGATCAGCAGTGCGCGGCAGCGCTGTAGCCAGGCGATCGTGCGCTCGACTACCCATCGGCGGGCGGGGTTGGTCTTCTCCCCCCAGCCGTCCTTCTTCTCCTCGCCGATACGGCGGATGTGCGGCACGTACCCACCTTTGGCGGTGGCCACCTCGCCCGTGGGGTTGTCATAGCCCTTGTCCAGGCACAGGTGCTGGGTGAGCTCCTCGGGGTCGGGTCGGGGGATCACGACCGCGTCGATCGTCCGCTCAAGCAGCTTTGTGTCGTGCACGTTCGCGCCGTCGATCACGACGGCGAGCGGCCCGCCGTGCTGGTCGACCTGCACGCTCTTCTTGGTCCCCATCTTGGCTCTATCGGTGGGGTTCGGGCCAGTCTTGCCGCCGCCGAAGCGGCTCTTTCCCATCACCCCATCAACGGCCTGCCACTCCCAGTGGACCTCCCCGAGCTCCTCGCACTCCCTCACGAGGTAGGCCCACATTTCCTCGAGGAACCCATCGGCTGAGAGCCGTTGGAACCAGCCATGAACGGTCGAGCAGGCCCCGAAACGCTCGGGGAGTTGCCTCCACTGGCAGCCCGAGCGCAGACGGAAGATGATCCCGTCCAGCACCAGGCGCAGGTCAGCTCGTGGACGCCCGGTCGGCGCGGACGGATAGAAGCACTCGATGATCGGCTCGAGCTCCGCCCAGAGATCCTCCGGGATCTCCCAGATCGTCGGTAGCGGGCGAGCAGGGGTACTCTCAGCCACAGGCAAGGCACACTCCTTTCGACGGGTGGTGTGTCTTGCCGCTTCAACCCAGCTCTACATAACTCCTGCCGCGACCCCAAGAGTTTTCGGACGGTTTCTAAACCTTCTTCCCGGACTCCGTGATCTCCGGGCTCCTCTTCTCGCTGGCTATACCTGGCTGCTCGGTGCTTACATAGCGTTTGAGCCATCAATATCGGGCGGGGCGACACATACCGGCATCTGGCACATTCTCGCCCACTTGCGGACAACGATAGGCGCAGTGGGCTCAGGGGTCGCGCTAAGCGTCTTTGCTTATCTCATTGGTGCTGTATCGCAAGGCGTATTCGCCCGCGATGGCATACGCCGTGTCGTGCGTCGTCGCTATATTCGGTTTTGGACGCGCCACCGCTGGGTTGGCCGCTTACTCAAGAGGCTTCTACCGACACGCTTCCATAGCCGCATCGACAACCCAATCTCAGGAGTTACCCCGTGGGCAGGTATTCCGCACGGAGACGTTTCACGGTCAGCGCTCGATGCAACGGTAATGGCGCTAGCGGAGCGCATCGGAGCGACTCTGACAGATGCCGATCTGACGCTTCACACGCTCGCCCTTGCTGCCCGTGACGAGCTGGCACAGGCACCGCTCAGTGACGTCCGACGGATGCTACGTCCTCTGGTCAAGATTCTCTCGATCAGCATCGGTCTGGTCGGATGGGCGCTACCTGATGACGAGGAGCTGGAGTCGATAGATGAATTAGAACTCCTTGAAGGCATGCGGTATTTGGTCGTTGAGGATGCTGTTAAAGAACTCGGGCTCGCCAGAACGGGCCTCGTCGGAAAAGAGAAGGACTTGTTTTCGGTGGTTGACCGGCTCGACGCAGAAGCCGAGCTTCGCCTTAGTCTCGCTCCACCGTTGCTTGGCGTCGCCGCCGCGTTGGCGTGGCGCGCAAGCCTATGGGCGCCAGTGATCCTCGGAATCGCCACAGGTGTTCTCGTGATGCAAGGCCGAGAGCGAAGTAAGCGCGCCACCGACTCAGTAGTCGAGGCACTGCGCCTCGGACTGACACGAATCCCGCTGTTCGATCAGATCGAGGCGGCAATCGAGGACTGTCGTGTTCAACTCGCTGCTCAGAACCAAACCTGAGATGGGTGCCCCGACACGCAATGGCACTTGTGCGACGTGAGATGCCCGTCGTGCGCGTGCCTTAATATGTATGCTCGGTACTATTATGCCCATTCAAACTGTCGTCGCCGCATCGCACGAAATCGGCTACTTTAGGGCATGGGGAGCGTGGGTGAACCATGAACTAACCGTCATTCTCACGATAATAGGCCCCGAGCGAATCGGCAAGTTCACTGAGACACTTAGCCACAACGACTTGAAGCCGCTAGCGCAACGAATTGGCTCGATAGTTCCGAAGCTCCGAAGCACTTGCGGTGATGCAATAAAAGGAGGTGACGCACTCGCCTACGGCACTTGGCACCGTCTTTGGATTCAGTTGCAGCGTAATTGGCATCATTAGCCGCTTTGCCTCTGGTGCGTCTATCAAGGGCTCGTTTGCATCGATTCTGACGCAGATCGGTGACTTCACGGCCCTTGGTGGGGCTGTCATCGTGATTATGCCTCTGCTCGCTCTTGGTCTCCTTACCCTCCTTGCAGTAGCGACCTACATCCTCGACTTCATCGTCAGTCGGCCGCTTGCCGTACTCGTAAGCAGCGCCGCCAATGAATCCCTAGTTCGACTAGTCGGCTTGGCGCTACTCGTGGTAGGTATACATTTTGAACTGTTGGCTAGTACGTGATCGGGCTAACCGCGCACCAGCAGTACATGAAAGCGTCATCCACTGCCGCTTGTGCGACAAGGGCTAGATAGCCCAGCCTTTGTAGTGACTCGTCAGCAGGGCCTCGATCTTGCTCGGCGCGAAGCCAAGCTCCCGCAAAAGGCACGCCTGCATGAGGCCAGAGCCACGGCGGGTAGACGGCAGCATTTCGTTTTCCACGTCTGCCAGCGTATAGGTCTCGCTCGGCGCTTGCAGATGGGCAAAATATCCACGCGATGCACCTAGTAGATCAAGAGCAGGATTGGTCGCTCCAATCACGTCGCCTTTAATTCCGGCGTACTGGCGGAGCTTCGGAAGTCTTTGTGGCCGTGCCGTACCTTTGCGTATGCCTCAAGAGCTGAGTAGAGGATGAGTAGTCGCGCGGGTGAATAGGTATTGCCCTCAGTGATGTGGCTAGCAAAGACTCCGAGCGCCGGCCAGACTTCCTCATGCAGTTCCCACCAGCGTTTTATTGCGAGGCCGAAGTCCTCCAGCGCCTCAGCATGGAAAAGGTACCCATGAGTCGGTCGCCACTCACGCGGCGTGACCACAGGACCTTGCCGCATGACGACGACGTGGCGATTAGACTCAGGGTTGCGCAAGGTCTCGTGGGTCAAGCTGTCTGGCCGGTCGGCCCGCTCGACACGAGAGTCCAGACCGAACCCGGCCCAGCAAAACGAGGGCATCACATCGACTTAATGAAGCATCATCGCGACGCGCGCGTGAGGGGTTATCGCTCCTCACGCAATGAGGCGCGTTACACGAGCATGGGCAAGGCGTTGGTTATGCCCGCGGCTCGGCGGCAAGGTGCGCTCGTAGAAAGGCCGCGGCGCTGGTGAGGGCAGCGTCACCCTCGTCGAGCATCGCAGCAAACGCCTGGAACACGTGAGGCACGCCGGGTGTCACCTCGAGCGTCACCGCCACGTCGGCCGCCGCCGCGCGCGTCGCGAGTCTGGTCGAGTCGGCGAGCAGTATCTCGTGCGAGCCGGCCTGCACGAGTAGAGGTGGCAGCCCGGCCAGATCGGCGAAGATCGGGCTGATGAGCCCGTTCCTGGCATCGCCGTCGGCGATGTACTCAGCGGCGCGCCGCCGGAGGCCTTCTGGAGTGAGCGCCGGGTCGACGGCCGCGGAGGAGGGCGGCTACATGCACGAGCATGCCACCAAGCCCGCAACCCTCGGCGCGGGACTGTCAGATAGTCCTGCCGGTCTGGCAGCGTGGATCGGCGAGAAGGTCGTCGCGTGGAGCAGCAGCCGCCCAGACGGCAGCCCGGCGTTCGACCGCCATCTGCTGCTGGCCACCCTCACGCTGTACTGGAGCACCGACACGATCACCAGCTCGCTGCTGCCTTACTGGGCCGCACGCCACCTTCCCGGGGCAGCCCTCCCGCCGGGGGACCCGTCCCCAGTCCCCACAGCGATCAGCATCTTTGGCGGCGAGCGAGTCCCGTTTCCCAAGCCTCCTCGAGAGCTGGCCGAGCGTTACTACAACGTGACCTCCTGGGCCGAACATCCGACCGGCGGTCACTTTCCGGCAGTCGCCGAGCCTGAGCTACTGGCCCGCACCCTACGAGACGCGTTTCGCCCGATACGACACCAGCTCACGGCAGGCAGCGATTAAGAGGCAGCCGCGCCACCGTGACCGTCAACCCTCATGGACAGAGGGCTAGCGCCGTCGCCACACGGTCACTGCGAGGCAGTCCGATGTGTAACGAAACCGGCACAGACGGCTACCCCTAGCCCAAGCTCAACCCGCGGCGTAAGGGAGCGCGCTGGGCACCTTCAGCTGCTCGAGGTGCAGCAACGTAACGACCCGCTGGGCCCCTCCCTTCAGCGACAGCGCGAGGATCACCGATTGCAGCTCGCTGATGTCGCGCGCGACGATGTGCAGGATCGCGTCGGTCTCGCCGGCTACGAGCTCGCCGGAGATGATTTGCGGTGTCTCCCTCACAAGCTTGCGAAAGCGGTTATCCGCGGCGAGCGTGTGCGCGCCGAGCGTCACCTCGACGTGTACCTGGATGGGGAAGCCCGCAGCCGCGGGGTCCACACGAGCGTGGACCCCAGCGATGATGCCGTCGTCCTTCAGGCGCCTGACGCGATGCAGCGTCGCCGCTGGTGAGAGCCCCACCACACGTGCGAGCTCGACGTTCGTGCGGTCTGCGTTCTGCTGCAGCTCGCGAATCAGCGCCCGGTCAATATCGTCAATCAAATCTGCCATTTCACGCAATTATATTGCAAGAAGTTGGTGTTCTATGAGATCTACTCCATTTTTAGCGAGCCTGGACAACACAATGTTTGTCAATGCAACGCATCAACTCGATATCCGAGCGGCCCCGCGCACTCATGGCACTCGTGCTCGCTGGGAGCACGTGGGGTCTCACGCTGCCCCTGTCCGCAGTCGCGCTGCGAGGCATCGCGCCCGCGGCACTCGTGAGCATCCGCTTTGCGTGCGCGGCGGTCGTTCTCGCTGCCATCGCCCGTCGCGGGAGCCTGCGACCGGCCCTCACATGGCGCGTCGCCTGGTGGGGCGTGCTCGGATACGGCGCTGTCGTGCTCGCACAGTGCGAGGGCATCGAGCGCACGAGCCTCAGTCACGCAGCCGTTCTCGGCGGGATCATTCCGGTGCTAGTAGTGCTGATCGCAATCGCACGCGGCTCTGAGCGGCCCTCCGCACTTGGCATCCTCGGATTGCTCGGAGCAGTCGGCGGCGCGGGCCTCTTTACCAGCGGTGGCGGCCATGCAAGCCTCGTCGGCGACGGGCTGGTGCTACTCGCGGGTGTCTGCTTCTCGGTCTACATCGTCGCCCAGCCGTCACTGCTGGCAGGCCGCGACGCGATCGCCGTCACCGCCGTCCAGATGGGCGCGGCGTCGCTCGTACTGGCGCCGATCGCCCTCGTGGGCGAGCCGGGACCTCACCTCTCCAGCTCAAACGCGCTCGCGCTGATCGGCCTAGTCCTCATCGGGTCGCTGCTGCCATTCGCGCTCTACGCGTGGGGCCAGGCCCGCGTACCCCACGAGCTCGCAGGCGCATTCTTGAATGTCGAGGCACTCGTCGGCGGGCTGATCGGCGTCTTGGCATTCCACAACCAGATGGGCATCAAGCAGGCACTCGCGGTCGCGCTGATCGCCGCTGGGCTTCTGCTTGTGGCAGCGAGCGCGCCGAGGACTGCTACCGCCGCCGCGCGAGATGAGCCAATGCCCGGAGGCCGATCGAGCCCGGCGTAATCGTCAACGACGCGAAGGAGCGGCGCTATGGAGCCCACCGCTACGCTCCGTTCTTTGAGTTCGGGTCCCAGGCTGGGTCATCGAGCGAGTCTGCGTAAGGAACCAGCTAGGAGGAGCATGAGCGGAGAACAGGTTGCGATCAAAACCGAGGACGGCGTCGCCGACGGTTACCTGGCGAGGCCAGCGGACGACGACGGCCGCCGGCCGGGAGTGCTGTTCCTCGTAGATGCATTCGGGCTGCGCCCCCAGATCGAGCAGATGGCCGATCGGATCGCGGAGCACGGCTTCGTGGTGCTCGTCCCCAACGTCTTCTACAGACACGGCCGGGCACCGGTGCTCCCAATGCCCGATCTCGCGGATCCCGAGTCGCGCGGGCCGTTCATGGAAAAGATCAGGCCGATGATGCAGGAGCTCACACCCGAACTGATCGCGAGCGACAGCCGCGGCTACCTTGACTTCCTCGCCGGTGTAGCCCGTGGGCCGTTTGCGATAACGGGGTACTGCATGGGAGCCCGACTGGGCTGGCGCATCGCAACCTCCCATCCCGATCGGGTGGTGGCGCTCGCCGGCTTCCACGGCGGGGGTCTCGTGACCGACGACGACGATAGCCCGCACCGGAGCGCCGGCGAGCTGACCGCGGAGGTCTACTTCGGTCATGCCGACAACGACCAGAGCATGACCCCGGAGAACATCGCCGCACTCGAGCAGGCGCTCGACGAGGCCGACGTTACCTACCGCTCAGAGGTCTACCTGGGCGCTGCCCACGGGTACACCATGGCCGATACCCCGATGTACAACGAGGGTGCCACTGAGCGCCACTACGATGCGCTGTTCACGCTGCTGGATCGCACGATCTGAACGCGCGGAGTGCGGTCAGGCGTCTCGGATGATGCGCAGGATTACCACGCGCGATGCATGGCCCGTCGCATCGAGCAGCGCGGCCAGCTCGCTCTCGCGTAGGTCTTCGGCCGCCTCCACCTCGACGATAAGCGGCTCGGTCCCTGTCCCAGCCTGGGCGATAACGCGGCGGACCTGGCCAGCCTCCCTCTCCAGTGCCTCAGGTGAGAGCAGCGACAGTACGACCTGACCAGCTGCTGCCGCCTCAAGGTGGCCATCAGCATCGGTCGGGCCAGCCTCGACTACAACCTCGCCGCGGGCGATGCTCGGGAGGGTCCGTGCTTGAAGCTGCCGCTCGACCGTGCTGCCGCGTGGTACCTGGATGATGAGATTTGGTTGGAGGGTCACGCGTCGAGCCTATGCTGTGAGCGCCACCGCGGCCTCGGGTGTGGCAACGAGGAAGGAGATACTCTCCTCGATGTAGAGATGGACGACCTGCTGATCGTGCCGCTGGTAGCCGATCGACAGGTCTTGCCCGCAGTCGAGGATGAAGTCGCCACCGCGCTGGCTGAGAACGACCGCGCCGTCGAGGCCCGGCGTCCAAACGATCGGACCGCCGAGAATCTTGCGCAGATGGTCCAGCAGCAGGTGTCCGCCATGCTCGGCGGTCTCAACGACGCGGCGATACTGCTCGCGCCCGAGCGCCATGCTGTAAGGCCCGCCGATCCCGTACCGCAGCAGCAGCTCTACAGCCCCTGCAACTGCGCGTGGATAGAGCTCAGGGTCCTCGCCGAGCGGCTTTGGCGTGTGCGGCGAGGCGCTGATAACCCCCGTTATCCCGGCCTCGGACCAGCCGTGGAACACAGCCACATTCTCAGCGACGGCGATGCGATGGGCGGCGTCGTCGAGCGAGGCGAGATCCACGTCCTGTGCTCCACGTTCCTGGTCGGCAAGCTCCTCCAAGGAGACCGTAAAGTCAGCCCGCAGCTCAGCTAGCGCCAGGACACGACGCTTCAGGGCGGACACACCCTCCTGCGGTGAGGCGGCGAGCGGCTCGGTGCGTCCGAGGTTGGTGGCGGAGTGCTCCCAGCCGTGCGGGCCGGAGAAGTCGACGAGCCTGCGTGCGGCAAGCGCCGGAGCCAATCGCTGCTTTGCCTCTGTGTCCAGGAGCTCCCAGCCAGAGTCGGTAATCGGCGCTTGCGAGCGGAGAAGATGGTTCATCAGCGCACGCTGCCTTAGTCCGGATCCTGGGAGCTATACGGATCGTCCTCGCCGCGAAGGTCGCGGTAGCGGCGGTCGAACAGCTCAAGCACGGCCGTTACGTCCGAGGGCCCGTCAACGCTGTGGCTGACCACATCCGAATCGGGCGACGCAACCTCCGGCTCGGCGTCGCCGTGTTCGACGAGAGCGTCGTGCTCAGGATGTGAGAAGCGTAGCTCCGCGATGCCACGATCGCGATCGAGCACGCCTAGCTCGAGGTGCTCATAACGCACGACATGGGCACCGTCCGAACGAGGCTCGATACGAACGCCGGGCCAGCTGTCCAGCTCGTTGGCGACCTCATCGATGAGCTCGGGGCGGGGCACGCACCGATCCTACCGCGCTCCAATCGCTGGGGCTCGACCAGCCATCACAAGAGCGAGCGCGAGTCGGTGCCTACCATTCAATGATGTTGGCGTCCCTCGACCGACCTCTAAGGAGAAGCCATGGATGACGAAGGTGTCCAGAACAAGATCGAGCAACTAGTTCAGGAAGAGCACGCGATTCTGGAGCTGAGCGAGGAGTCTCGATCTCCCGATAAGCACGAGCGCTTGACAGCGATTGAGGTGGAACTGGACCGCTGCTGGGATCTCCTGCGCCAGCGCCGCGCGCGACGTGAGTTTCATGAGAACCCTGACGATGCCTCGGTGCGGGACGCGGGAACCGTGGAGGGTTACCTGCAATAGCGCGACCGTGCCTGCTCGCCTGAAGCACCTCAGCATGGGATCCCGGTGGGCGGGGCTCCTCGGACGACAGCCTCGATCATCCCCCCAGCCGCTGAGCAAAGAACGTGAGGATCTCATCGCGCGCGGCAATCGTGGGCTGGCCCGCTTCATCGATCAGGTGGGCTGTCACCACGCTGTGCGGGCGTCCCACGACCTCTTCGAAGAACGGTGGCGCCTCGACGTTGGCCGCGCTGTCGGGAAGCACCCGTCCCACGAAACGCTCGCCGAGCGCCTGCGAGTAGGCGGCAAAGCGCTGCGCCCTGCAGAACCGGTCTCCCTTGAACCGGTACGCCATCACCGTCAGGTCCTCGCGCTCCAAGCGCGCCCGTACCGTGGCGAGCTCCTCCGGGGAGATCTCCAGACCGGCGGGGTCATCCAGCGGCAACGACGGCTGGGACAGGACCGGCGCGAGCATCGCCGGCTCGAGCATCATCGTTAGCGCGAAGTTGCCTGTGAAGCACATGCCGATCGCGCCCACGCCCGGACCGGCGCACTCCTCGTGTGCCAGTCGCGCTAGCGCCCTCAGCCACACTGTTACCGGGCTCGACTCGTCGGCCGCGAACGCACGGAACTCGGCGCTCACGCAGACACGCTGGAAGGTAGCCGTGCCCTCCTCCACGCCCGGAACCGCGCCGTCGCGACCGAACAGCGAGGGCATATACACGGTGAACCCAGCGTCCTTGACCCAGCGGCTGAAGCGGGCGACATGCGGACTGATGCCCGGCATCTCCGCCATCACGATCACCGCCGGTCCGTTGCCTGCGACGTGCACCACCTTCGTGATGCCGTCCAAAGTGATTGCCCGAGGATCGAAGTCCTCCAGCTGATCGTCCTCCTCGCTGGTCCTTCTCGCCATGCTCATCGCCCCATTGCTCTCTCGTCGCCCCACCGCTATGGGTGCTTACTGGTTTCGGAAGAATATAGACGATCGTTCGTATTGTTGTTAGATAGGATGAAGGCCTTGATCTCACAAGCTGCAAAGCCAAGCGACGGACGACGGGCACGCGGGATGCGCAGCCGCACTGCCATCCTCGAGCGCTCCGTGCAGCTGGCTTCTCGTGAAGGCCTCGAAGGTCTCACCATCGGCGCTCTTGCTGCGGACCTTGGCGTACACAAGAGCAGCGTGCACACGCTGTTCGGCTCAAAGGAAGAGCTGCAGCTCGCCACGCTCGCAGCCGCACGAGCGATCCTGATCGACCGAGTGATCGCACCAGCACTCTCAAGCGACGTCGGACTACCGCGGCTGCAGGCGATCGGCAAGGCCTGGTGGGACTACCTCGGCGCAGACGTGTTCGCCGGTGGCTGCTTCTTGTGCGCCGCCTCCGCGGAGATGGACGGCCGACCGGGGCCCCTACGTGACGCGGTGGAAGCAGTCATGCGTGAGTGGATTGCCGTGCTCGAAGCCAACCTCGAAGCGGCGGTTGCGACGGGCGCGCTGCGCGCTGATCTCGACCCGGGCGCTATCGCCTTCCGGTTGAATGCGCTCGGCATGGCCGCCAACTGGCAAAGGCAGCTCATGAATGACCCGTCCGGCATCGAGCACGCTCGCTGCGGCTGGCGAGCGGAGCTTGAGAGACTCGCACCAGACGAAACTGAATAAGCAACACGCTCGCGCAAAAGCGCGGCCTCTCACGCCCCGTAGTAGGACAAGTAGAAAAAAGTCGGAGCTTGCAGGAAACAGCACGGATGGGCCGCATAAGCTGCTCCCTCTTTGCGTATTGTGCGTGACACAGTGGTTCCATATACGCGGTCAAGTATCGCGGTTGGGATCGCGCCTTAGAAGGCGGAACGAAGTTCGCGGTCACATGCTGGCCGCAATGCACTGGTCCGTTACACGGCTGACGCCTTTGGCGTGCGAAACGGTCGCTCTAGAGCCACCGGGAACCGGGGATCAGATGACAGATGGGGTGTTCTTGACGGGTGCTACGGGGTTCGTGGGCATGGAGCTGCTTGCGCGCTATCTGGAGCACACCGATCGCCGCGTGTATGCACTGGTGCGAGGCCCAGATGATGGCGAGGTCGCAGCCCGCATAGAGCGTGTGCTGCTGTGCCTGTTCGGACCTGAGCACCCCCATGCTGAGCGAGTGGTCGCCGTGCGTGGCGACATCACACGCCCGACCCTGGGCATTCGCGATGGACTCAACCATCTCGCCGGGCAGGTGAACGAGGTCGTGCACGGTGCCGCGACGGTCTCGTTTGATCTCGATCTACATACTGCGCGTGCAATCAACGTGAAGGGCACCCAGCGCGTGCTCGAGTTCGCACAGCGCTGTCGTTCACGCGGCGGCCTACGACGTTTCTCCCATATATCCACCGCATACGTTGCAGGTGAACATGCGGGGTGCTTCAGCGAGGACGACCTCGACGTGGGCCAGCGCTTTCGCAACACCTATGAGCAGTCGAAGTTCGAGGCGGAGTGTGTCGTTGGTCGCTTGCGAGAGCAGCTGCCCGTCACGGTGCTGCGTCCGAGCATCGTCGTCGGCGAGCGTGACAGCGGCTGGACAGCGTCGTTCAACGTGCTCTACTGGCCGTTGCGCGCGTTTGCGCGCGGTGCTTATGCGGCGCTACCCGCACGCCGTGATGCACCAGTTGACGTCGTGCCGGTTGACTACGTGGCCGATGCAATCTTCGCGCTCAGCCAAGCTCCGGAGGCCGAGGGCAGCACCTTCCACCTCACAGCGGGGACCCACGCAAGCAGCGTCGGTGAGCTGGTCGAACTCGCGACCAGCTTCTTTAACCGTCCGTCTCCCCGCCTGATCGACCCGTCACTGTATCGGCGTGTGGTGCACCCGCTGCTCGTTCGCGCAGCACGCGATGAAAATTACCGCCGCGCGCTCACGCGCAGTGAGATCTTCTTCCCCTATTTCGCCATGCGTGTTGCATATGACGATCGCCGTACTCGCGTGGCGCTTGGTGGGACCGGCATCCGCCCCACGCCATTGCACAGCTACTTCGACCAACTGGTCCATTTCGCGCTCGCCGCCGAGTGGGGGCGCCAGCAGATACCACGTGCTAGCGCCACGAGAGGCGTGACAGAGTCGTCCCGCCGGGTGACGCAGGTCCCGCGAGCCCACGCACAAGCGGTGCTGGCAGGATGACCAGCCTGCGTCTGTCTGCGCTCGACGCATCATTCCTCGCGGTGGAGACACCCACTGCGCACATGCACGTCGGTTGGGTCGCGGTGTTCTCGGCGCCCACCGACGGACTGCCGGGCTTCCGCGAACTACGAGATCACATCGAGCGGCGGCTGGCTCACGCACCGCGCTACCGTCAGAAGCTCGCTCCCGTGCCGCTCGGCCTGCATGCACCGGAGTGGATCGATGACCGTGCATTCTCGGTGGATCGTCACGTCTACCGGGCGCCGGGTCCGCTCGCGCACCTAGCCAACGAGGTGCTGTCGATACCGCTTCGCCGCGACCGTCCGCTGTGGGAGATGTGGATCTGCGAGAACACACAGGAGCACCAGTTCGCGATTGTCGGCAAGAGCCATCACTGCATGGTCGACGGTCTCGCGGCGGTAGAGCTCGCCTCGCTACTGCTCGACCACACGCCCGAGCCTGCCCCCTGCGATCCCGACGGCTGGCGCGCCGCACCGGAGCCAGGAGGCGAGCGACTACTGGCCCGCGGGCTACGCGATCTCCTCGCTCAGCAACTCGACCTGCTGCGCTTCTCGGCGCGCGCCGTGGCCGCACCGGCTCCCACAGCGCGACAGACCGCCGCAGGCGCCGTGCGCGCCACCCGCGCACTTCACCATCTGTTCAGTAGTGCACCCGCGAGCGTGTTGAACGGAGAGCTCTCGCCCCTACGCAGCCTGGCCTGGACGCAGCGTCCCCTCGCCGACCTAAGAGCCATTAAACACACCTATTGCACGACCATCAACGACGTCATACTCGCCGCGGTCGCCGGAGGCATACGCACCTATCTGATCCGACGGGGCGAGCAGCCGATCGCGCTCAAGGCAATGGTCCCTGTCAGCGTGCGCAGCGCCGACGATGTCCTCGGTAACCACATCTCGTTCGTGTTCACCGAGCTCCCCCTAGACGAGCCCGACCCGATTGGTCGCCTGTATCGAGTGCATGTCGCGATGAGCCAGCGCAAGCGCGACCGTGAGCCGGAGGGATCCGACCTGGTGCTCAAGGCCGCCGCGCGCACACCGGTAGCGGTGCAGCAAACCCTCTCGCGATTGATTGCCAGCCCCCGTGCATTCAACCTGGTCGTATCCAACATCCCGGGCCCTCCCGTGCCCACATACATGCTCGGCTGCCCACTACAGGCCGCATACCCGGTGGTTCCGCTGGCCGAGCACCATGCAGTCTCCGTCGGCATGACCACCGTGCACGACCAGGCATGCTTCGGTGTGTATGCCGATCCCCAGGCGCTCCCCGACGTCAACATGCTGGCCCACGACATCGATGACGCGATCACTCAACTGGTAGAGCACGCGACCGCGTCGCGTGCTCTACCAGTCCCCTCATTCGAGGGATCTACACGGCCGTAAGCACGAACTGGCCGACGAGCTCATCGAGGTGCTCGGCGGTACCAGCGAGGCTCTGCGCAGATGCGGAGATCTGTTCAGTCGAGGCAGCAGTCTCCTCAGTTGATGCAGAGACCTCCTCTGTCGAGGCCGAGTTCTCCTCAGCGACCGCAGCCACGTCCGAGACGCTTTCCAAGATGCCCTGCGTCGAGGCGCTGATCTGTGCCATCGCCGTAGTGACCTCTGTGATGCGCTCGTTCATATCGCTGACAGAGCCACCGATCTCCTCGAACTTCTCGCGCGCCTCATCCACCGTGTGCACGCCATCCTCGGTGCGCTTGGCGCCGAGCTCGACTGCCTCGACAGCACGATGCGTCTCCGTTTGGATCTCACCGATCAGCGTCTCGATCAGCGCAGCGGCCTGCTGGGAGTCCTCCGCGAGCTTGCGGACCTCCTCCGCGACAACCGCAAACCCGCGGCCCTGCTCGCCGGCCCTTGCGGCCTCGATCGCCGCGTTCAGCGCCAGCAGGTTCGTCTGCTCGGCGATGCCTGTGATCGTCGCGACGATCCCACCGATCCGCTCGGACTTCTCACCAAGCTCACTGATCCGCTCCGACGCGGCACCGGTGGCCTCAGCAACGGCAGCCATCGCCTCAGAAGCCTTCTCCGCAGCCTGAATACCGCCCTGGGCAATATCCGTGGCCTGCCTGGCGGCCTCACCGGTCTCAGAGAGCTGATCAGCCGACTGACGTGTGGCCTCGGCGACCTCCTCAATAACCATGCGCACGCTCTCAACCGAGCTCACCTGCCGCTCAGCGCCAGCAGCCACATCACCAACAGCATGCGCGATCTCACCCACCGCACGACCAGCCTCCTCACTGGTAGACGCCATCTGCTGCGAAGCAGCAGACACCGTCTGCGAGGTCTGGGTCACTTCGCCGAGCACCCCGGTCAGCTTGCCGCGCATGTCCTCATAGCCACCAACCGCCGCCTTTACGCTGGCGAGCATCGCGTTGAAGATCTCAGTCAGCCGCCCGGCCCTCGCGCCAGCCTCGACCGGCACCGGCTCGGTGACGGCCTTCACCGTTACCGTGAGATCGCCACCGGCCATCGACTCCAAGCCACCCCTCAGATCCGCCACGCAGTGGGCCTCCAGCGTCTGCATCCGCTCGATCAATGCCTCCAGGCTGGAATGGTCGCCTAGGGCGGCGCGGAGCTGCTCGCGCATCTGCCCATATGCCGTGATCGACGCCTGTGTCTTCTCGAGCATCGCGTTGAACGTGCCGATCAGCTCACCGATCTCGTCGTTACGTGTGTTCTCCAGCGGTGAGACCTCGGAGGTGACGTCCACCGTCAACGTCCCGTCGGCGATCGCCGCCAGCCCGTCACGAAGGTCGTTTAGCGAATGCTCGTCGAGCGTGCTCAGCCGCTCCCCCACCCCGTTCAGCCCGCTGACGATCCCACGCGAGAGCCACAGCGCGGCGGCAAGCGCCGCGGCAAGCGCCGCCAGAGCAAGCACGAGCACGAGCACGAGCGTCGAGCTTTCCGACGAGCTTGCCGAGCTATCGGCCTCGTGCTGGCGTAGCGTCGCATAGCTTTCTAGCGCTTCCGATAGGCCATCGGTCGCTTCGTTCGCGGGGCCGGTAGCGAGCGTTACCAGTGCCGGCGTGACACCTTTGAGGGCGAGCTGATCGACCTGCTGGTCGAGCGCGCTCCACTTCTTGAACGCCGCTTCGAACCGTGCCTGGTCGATGTTGTCGGCGCCGGAGACCGCACCTGCGATCAGCCGCTTGTACACCGCCTGAAAGCTCGCGACGTCTCCTTCGTGATTGGCGATCTCATTGGTGCCGCTGAGCGCAACCAGCAGCTGCGAGCCGGCCATGTTCCGGGCCGATGAGCTCACTTCCTCAGCGAGCTTCGCGGCACCGTCGCCCTTACGAACCGTCGCCGATACCGACGATACCCCGCTGATGGCGATCACGAGCGCGATCGCGAAAGCCACGATGACGACGAGAAAGCCAGCGAGGAGCTGGTTGCGTACCGACGAAGTTACATAACGCTTGAGGAACATGGGACCGCTTTCTTGGTGGTGGAGGGCCATTCCCGCCGAACCGTTGTTAACCGATGAAATTCGTAAAGTTGGTATCGGTCCGAGATAGTGATCACTTGAGCTGGGGGAAACTACGCATACGCCTATGACCATGCCCTCCCCAGAGCCAGCCATTTAACGGCTAGCTCGCTAAAGCGTCGATGTCGGCGACGCGTGCCTCTCACGCCTACGTAGTTACTACTCTTCCGCCCCGCTGCCGCCCTTTCACACTGTGCGGCGCACGCCGGGTCAGAGCAGAACGTTCACTTACTTGGCAGCGAGCGCGCGTACTGCACGCCGTGCGCGACCCACCGCTCGAGCTGGCGCTTGCTGCGCACACCTGCCTCGTCGACGCGCAGCCAACCCTGCATCGCGCGGCCACGCATCTCAAACGGCCGTGCGTGCTCGCTGCGCATCAGGGAATCGGTCTTGGCCGGATCGACGCGCAGCAGCAGCCCCCCTTGGCCGCTGACGGACATGTTGCCGTTGACCAGGAACGTGAGGCCGCCGAACATGCGCTTCTCGCTGATGCCCTGCTCCATCATCACGAGCTCGCGCATCCGGTTGGCGAGATCCTCGTCGTATGCCATGCGTGCATTATTCCCCACACGCGCTGTGGAGTTGTAGAGTCGCAGGCGTGACGCTAGTGCTTCTCACCGGGGCCACCCGCGGCATCGGCCAAGCGGCCGCGATCGAGCTCGCGCGCGAGGGCATCGAGCTGGCGCTCGTCGGCCGCGACCCCGAGCGGGTGAAAGCAGTGGCAGCCGAAGCGCAGGCGGTCGGCGGTAGCGCGCCGATCCACGAACACGTCGCTGACCTGACGCTGATGAGCGGCGTCCGCGCCCTGGCTGAGGAGGCGAGCGCTCGCTACGAGCACATCGACGTGCTCGCCAACAACGCCGGAGCGCTGTTCGCCTCACGCCAGGTGACCTCCGAGGGTTTTGAGCGAACCTTCGCGTTGAACCACCTGGCGCCGTTCCTGCTCACGAATCTGCTGCGCGAGAGCCTGCGCGGCGGACGCGTCGTCACAACCGCCTCCGACGCCCACAAAGCTGGTGTCCTCGACCTTGACGATCTGCAGTCGGAGAAGGCCTACTCGGCAATGAAGGTGTACGGAACCTCCAAGCTGTGCAACATCCTCTTCACCCGCGAGCTTGCCAAGCGCGCACCGGAGCTACACGCCAACTGCTTTCACCCTGGCGTTGTGCGCACCGGCTTCGGCAAGAACGACAACGGGGTGTGGAAGATCCTCACGACGCTCGGCGGCCCGTTCTTCCGCTCGCCCAAACGCGGCGCCAAGTCGCTCGTGTGGCTCGCGGTCTCCCACGGCGCATCCGAGCTGGATGGCGAGTACGTGGTCGACGAGAAGGTCCACGCTCCCAGTGCCCAGGCCCAGGACGACACGCTCGCTACTGGTCTGTGGGAGCGCAGCGCCGAGCTCGTGGGCCTATCGGAGCGGCACGCCCGCCTAACGGATGCGGCCGCGGAAGAGACACGCTGAGCCGCGACCGGGCACGCGAGTGCTGAGTTACGGTGCTGGCGGCGCCGCCGCGAGCGCGAACGGGCTGCCCTCTGAGTCCTTGCAGATCGCCCAGCGCTCCCCTGGATGAACCACAGTGCCGCCGAGCGCGAGCACCCGCTCGAGCGTATCGGCGAGGTCATCGACCGAGAAGTACGGCAGCGAGAAGGAATCGCCCGGCCCACGGCCGCGGACGTGCACGCCCACTGCGGTGGCGCCCGTGTGTGTCTGCCAGCCCTCCCCCTCCGCCTCGCCGCGCTCTTCAAGCTCCTCCTGCAGCAGCCCCGCCCAGAACCGCCGCGCCCGCTCGGAATCATCGGCGGGGAACTCGATCAACGATGGTGAGACGGGTGACACCTCAAGCACCATAGCCCTACTTGGGTAGATGAAACGGCACGGTCGTGACCACGATCTTCGGTAGTGGTCGTAGCGCGCGGCGCAGCCGCGGTGCGGTGCCGTTGTGGAGGACGCGTTGCCAGGCGTGGCGTACGACGATCTCCGGCAGGATCACCGTGATCGTCAACTCGGGGCTTTGGCGATGCAGCGACTCGATGTAGTTGACCATCGGCGCGACGATCGCGCGGTAGGGCGAGACGACGACCTCCATCGGCAGGTGATCGCCCCAAGTGCGCCAGTACTCGCCGAAGCGCTCCGCCTCCTCGTCGCTGGGGCTGACGTGCAGTGCGAGCACCGGCTGCTGTAGCGACGCCGCGTAGGCCATCGCGCGCATGCTGGGTAGGTCCAGCGACGCGACCGCAACGAGCACCAGGTGGTGGATCTGCTCGGGAGTCTCCTCGCTCTCCGCGTCGAGCTTGCGTGGCTCCTGCGCGATGTCCTGCTGCTTAGCGTCGGAGCCGCCGGCGCCAACGCCACCGCGAGCACTGGGCACGATGGATCTGCTGGGCAGCTCGATCGTATGGGGATGCAGCGCGATCGCTTTCGCCACCGTCTCGTAGTGGCGGCGGATGCTGGTCGCGACGAGCACGAACAGCCCGACGACCACCAGCGAGACCCACGCGCCGTCGGTGAACTTGGTGATCCCGGCAGTGATGAACACGATCGCCGATAGCAGTCCGCCGGTGGCGTTGAACGCAAGACTCCGCCGCCAGCCGGGATCACGACCGCGCCACCAGTGCATGACCATGCCCGTCTGTGACAGCGTGAACGCGAGGAACACGCCGACGGCATAGAGCGGTATCAGCGTCCCGGTCTTGCCGCCGAACGCCACGAAGATGATGGCCGCGATCACCGACAGCAGCACGATGCCGTTGCTGAACGCGAGGCGGTCGCCCATGCGCAGGAACAGCCGCGGCGCCTGGAAGTCCCGCGCGAGCAGGAACAGCACGCGCGGGAAGTCGTTGTAGGCGGTATTGGCGGCGAGCAGCAGGATCGCCGCGGTGGCGGCCTGCGTCACGGGATACATGAGGCCCGAGCCAAAGCTGCGGTGGGCGAGCTGTGAGAGCACGGTTTCGTGCGCGCTCGGGACGATGCCGCCGAGCTGAACCATTGCGATGGTGCCCGCGAACAACACGATCAAGAGGCCCACCATCCATGTGAGCGTCGTGCGGGCATTACGCCACTCGGTTGGCTTGAACACCGGCACCGCGTTTGAGATCGCCTCGATGCCGGTCATCGCGGTCGACCCGGATGCAAACGCCCGCAGAACCAGCAGCACACCCACCCCCTCGGTGGCGCTCAGTGGCGGCCTGGGCGTCGCGTGAAAGCCGTGTCCGGCAGATTTGATCAGGCCGACGGCCACGAGCACGAACATCGCGGCGATGAACGCGTATGTGGGCGCGGCGAACAGCGCGCCGGCCTGGCGCACGCCGCGCAGGTTGCCGGCGAGCAGCACCGCGATCACGCCCACGCCGATCGCCACCGCGTCGGGGGCCAGCGACGGGATCGCCGAGGTAACTGCTTCAAGGCCAGAGGCGACCGACACGGCGACCGTGAGTATGTAGTCGGTCATCAGGCCTGCGGCGGCAACCAACCCGGGGGTGCGGCCGAGGTTGTCGGTGGCAACGATGTAGGAGCCGCCGCCGTGGGGATAGGCGCGGATCGTCTGGCGGTAGGACACGCCGACGGCGAGCATCAGGAAGGCGATCGTCGCGGCAATCGGCAGCGAATAACTGAGTCCCCCGCTGCCGGCGAGCACGAGGATCGCGAGCATCGCTTCGGGGCCATAGGCGACGGAGGAGAGCGCATCCGCGGAGAGCACTGGCAGTGCCACGAGCTTGCGCATCCGCTCACGCGCGATCGCTGTGCTGCGGAGCGGCGGCCCGAGTAGCGCGCGCCGCAGGCGATAACCGAGATGCCCGACCCTCGACGGCTCCGCCTCGGTCTCCGCGGTGGCCCGCACCTCAGGCGGCGACTCGCTCTGGACAGGCACGAAGCGCCCGAAGCGCGTCGGGCGGATGTCGGTGGAGGCGGGATAGCTGGCGGAGCCCGGATCGACGGGCAGCGCGCGCCGCCACACCTCTGGGTTGCCGCACACCCTCCCCCACTCGCGCCCCACGCGCCGCAGCACGCCGAGCTGGCGCTCGTCGAGCTTGACCAGCGGCGCGTCGGGGCTCGGCGCGCTCGCGTCGCCGCCGCCGCCGTGGTGCGCTAGAGGTTCGACTGCAGTACCTTCACGATCGTGACACTCGACGAACTGGCTGAGGCGGTCGCGCTGGGCACCATCGACACGGTACTGCTGGCGATGACGGACATGCAGGGGCGTCTGCAGGGCAAGCGACTTACGGCTACGCACTTCCTGGAGGAGGTCGTGGAGCACGGCGCGGAGAGCTGCAACTACCTGCTGGCGGTGGATGTGGACATGCGCACGGTGGACGGCTATGCGATGTCCTCATGGGAGGGCGGCTATGGCGACATGGTGCTGAAGCCCGATCTCGACACGCTGCGCCCCGTGCCCTGGCAGGAGGGCACGGTCGTGTGCCTGGCGGACGTCGCCTGGCCGGACGGCTCAGACGTGGTGGCTTCCCCGCGTCAGGTCCTGCGCCGCCAGCTCGCGCGGCTGGCCGAGCGCGGCTGGGTCGCCAACGCGGGCACGGAGCTCGAGTTCCTGGTCTTCAAAGACACGTACGAGCAGGCGTGGCACAAGGGCTATCGCGACCTGGACCCGGCGAACCTCTACAACGTCGACTATTCGCTGCTGGGCACCGCGCGCGTTGAGCCGTTGATCCGCCGCATCCGCAACAGCATGGTCGCGGCGGGGATGGTGGTTGAGGACTCCAAGGGCGAGTGCAACTTCGGCCAGCACGAGATCAACTTCCACTACGCGGATGCGCTGCGCACCGCCGATGAGCACGTGGTCTACAAGAACGGCGCGAAGGAGATCGCGGCGGAGGAGGGCATGGCGATCACGTTCATGGCCAAGTACGACGAGCGCGAGGGCAACTCGTGCCACATTCACTTCTCGCTCGCTGATTCAGAGGGACCGTTGTTTGCGCGGGATGAGTCGCTGTTTCACTCTTTCCTCGCGGGCCAACTCGCCTGTCTACGTGAGATGACGCTGCTGTTGGCGCCTCACATCAACTCCTACAAGCGCTACGCGGCTGCGAGTTTCGCGCCGACCACGGTCGCTTGGGGTCATGACAACCGCACGTGCTCGCTGCGCGTAGTGGGCCACGGCCCGTCGCTGCGCTTCGAGAATCGCGTGGGCGGCGCCGATCTGAACCCGTACCTTGCGCTGAGCGCGCTGATCGCCTCTGGGCTGCACGGGATCGATGCTGGCCTCGAGCTGGAGCCCGCGCTCGAGGGCAGCGCCTACGCCGCGCGCGAGCGCCCGCGCCTGCCGGCGACACTGCACGACGCGCGCGGGCTGTTCGCCGCGAGCGACGTCGCACAAGCAGCGTTTGGCGAGGATGTCGTCGCGCATTACCTCAACGCGGCGGACGTGGAGCTTGCGAGCTTCCAGTCAGCCGTGACAGACTGGGAGCGCGTGCGCGGATTCGAGCGACTTTGAACCTGTGGGAGCCGGAGAAAGATGGCGGGCAGAGCCGAGGATAGAGCTGCTGCGGGGGTGCTCACCCCACCGGATGCGATCTTCGCGCCGGTGCGCTCGCAGACCGCGTTCGAGGAGACCGTCGATCGCCTCGGCACGGCGATCAAGCTCGGACTGCTGGCACCCGGCGCGCGACTGCCGGCCGAGCGCGAGTTGTGCACGCGGATGGGGATCGCCCGCTCGACGCTGCGTCAGGCCCTCACCGCGCTGAGCCAGTCCGGCCACGTGTTCGCCACCCGCGGGCGCGGCGGCGGCACGTTCGTGTCAGATCCACAGCCGCCCAGCGACCCGCCCTCCGAGCTGATGCTCACGCAGTGGCGCGAGACGTGCGACCAGCGACTGGCGGTCGAGCTGGGCGTGGCGGTGCTGGCGGCTGAGCGCGCCGACAGCGCCGACCTGGACGCGCTCGACGAGGTGGCTGGCGCGCTCGAGGAGATGCTCGAGGATTTCGTCGCCTACCGCCAGGCTGACATCCGCCTGCATGTGGGGCTCGCCGAGGCCACACGCTCCACCAGCCTCGTGCGCGCGATGACCGAGGCGCAGGGCGCAATGAGCGACCTGATCGCCTACATCGCCCACCCGCCGCAGGTGCTCGCCTCCTCCAATGCCCAGCATCGCCGGCTGCTTGCAGCGGTGCGCGAGCGCGACTCGATGCGCGCCGCACGCGTGATGACCGAGCACCTGCAGGGCACCGAGCACATCCTCGCGGGCCTGTTGCCCGGCGGCTGATCCGTCGATTGGCCAGCTGTCCGCCTGCAAGCTCGCGATTTGCGCCAACTGCACTTGACACCCATCCGCGATCGAGCGTATTGTCACGATTGAAGGACGGACAACCAAACCTTTTGACTTCAGGGGGAGCCGATGAGCGCGACGAAGAGTTTGGGCAGCGACGAGCAGAAACTTGCTGAGCTCGGCTACAAACAGGAGCTGAACCGGGGTTGGAGCTCATTCTCGAACTTCGCGATCTCGTTCTCGATCATCTGCATCCTCGCCGGCTGCTTCACCACCTACGGCCAGGCGCTCAAGAACGGTGGGCCGATCGCGATCTCGATTGCGTGGCCGCTGATCTGCGTGCTGATCCTCGCCGTCGCCGTCTCGATGTCCGAGCTCGCCTCCGCGTATCCAACCGCAGGCGGCATCTACTACTGGGCGTCGAAGCTCGGCGGACCGGGCTGGGGCTGGTTCACCGGCTGGTTCAACCTGATCGGCCTCGTCGCGGTGGTCGCATCGGTGGTCTACGTGAGCGCGGCCTTCCTGATCAACCTGCTTGGCCTCTACGAAGTCCACTTCATCTTCAACTTCGTCAAGGCGTCGGCGGGGACGAACGTCCACTACACAGCGCACGTCACATTCGCCATGTTCGTGATCATCGCGATCATGTGCGGGGTGATCAACGTGTTCTCGCGCCAGCTGATCTCGATGCTCTACAACGTCTCGGCGTGGTGGAACATCATCGGCGTCCTCGCGATCGTCGTGATCCTCATCGCCGTGCCCTCCCACCACGCGAGTCTGTCCTACGTCTTCGGCCACAAGGCCAACGAATCGGGATTCGCCGGAGGCGCGACGAGCGGGCTCAAATTCTGGATCTACATCCTGCCGCTCGGCTTCCTTTTGACGATGTACACGATCACTGGCTACGACGCCTCGGCACACATCTCCGAGGAGACGCAGGGAGCCGAACACTCCTCCGCGCAGGGCATCTGGCGCTCGGTCCTGTACTCAGCGATCTTCGGCTGGATCGTGCTGCTGGCGATCACGTTCGCGATCCAGAAGAGCCACCAGGCTGAAATCTACAAAGCCGGATTCCCCGCGCTCACGATCTTCACCACCGCGCTGAGCTCAGCGGGGGATAAGGCCGTCGTGCTGATCTCCACGGTCGGTCAGCTGTTCTGCGGAGTGGCCTGCGTGACGAGCGCCTCGCGCATGACGTTCGCGTTCTCGCGCGACGGTGCCGTCCCCGGGCACAACCTGTGGCGTCGCCTGAGCGCGTCAAAGACGCCCACCTGGGCCGTGTTCTTCGTGTGCCTGTTCGCCATCATCGTCACCATCCCCGCGTACTTCCCGAACCACGCGGGCTCGCCGGTTGCGTTTTACGCTGTGACCTCGATCTCGGTGATCGGGCTGTACATCGCGTACACGATCCCGGTGTTCCTGCGCTGGCGCACCGGCGAGCGCTTCGTCGCCGGGACGTGGACGCTGGGGCGCAAATACAAATGGATCAACCCAATCGCGGTCGTGTGGGTGGCTCTATGTGTCGTGATCTTCTGCCTGCCGTTCGGTCCCGAAGGGGTTCCGTGGGAAAGCGCGTTCAACTGGTCGGCGGTCAACTACGCGCCGCTGGTGACGATTGGGGTGATCCTGGCAGTGACCATCTGGTACGCGGTCAGCGCGAAAAAGACGTTCAAGGGCCCGATCCGCACGATCGACGATCTCGACATCGAACAGTCGCTCCCGGCCATCGCCGAGGCGCCGTAGGAGAGGCGGCGATGATCTCTGTCGCCTGGGCCCCGCAGCCCAGACATTCAAGGTCGGGCTGAGCGCTTGAGCGGTCAGCTGTCAGTCCTCGAGCCCGCCACTGAGACGGTGCTCGCAGAGGTAGCGCGCGCGGGCATCGAGGAGGTCGACGCCGCGGTGGCGGCCGCCGTGAGGGCGCTGCCGGCGTGGCGAGCGCTCGCGCCGGGCGAGCGCGCACGCATCCTGTATGCGCTCGCGAACACACTCGCCGAGCACCTGGAGGAGCTGGCGGTGCTGGAGGCGCGCAACGCGGGCAAGGCGATCGGTGACGCGCGCGGGGAGATGGGCATGGTGGTGGACACGTTCCGCTACTACGCGGGTGCCCCGGAGCGGCTGCTGGGCGACACGATCCCAGTGGCTGGCGGACAGGCATTCACGGTACGCGAACCGGTTGGTGTGGTCGGCCTGATAACGCCGTGGAACTTCCCGCTGACGATCGCCGCGTGGAAGCTCGCACCGGCACTCGCCGCAGGCAACACCGTTGTGCTGAAGCCCGCAGAGCTGACGCCGCTGACCGCGTTGCGATTCGCTGAGCTGGCGCTCGAGACGGGCGTGCCCGAGGGCGTGGTCAATGTGGTGGTGGGGCCAGGCAGCACCTGCGGCCAGCGACTGGTTGAGCACCCGGACGTGGCGAAGATCGCGTTCACCGGCTCGACTGAGGTGGGACGCTCGATCGCCGCTGGCGCGGCGGCAACGATCAAGCGAGTTACGCTCGAGCTGGGCGGCAAGTCAGCGAACGTGATCTTCGCCGACGCGGACCTGGAGGCGGCCGCTGCGGCGGCGCCGCTGGCGGTGTTCGGCAACGCCGGCCAGGACTGCTGTGCGCGCTCGCGCATCATCGTGCAGGAGAGCGCGCTGGATCGCTTCATGGAGCTGTTGGAGGTGGCGGTGAAGGCGCTGCGCATCGGCGACCCGCTCGACGAGCAAACGCAGATGGGGCCGCTGATCTCCGCAACCCAGCGTGAGACCGTGTCCTCGTTCCTCGACGGACAGGCTCCCATCGCCTTCAAGGGCAGCGCGCCGGAGGGCCCAGGCTTCTGGTTTGCGCCGACTGTCCTCTCCCCTGTGAAGCCGAGCGACCGCGTCGCCCAGGAGGAGGTGTTCGGCCCGATCGCGGCGGTGATCCCGTTTCGCGATGAGGCAGACGCGGTGCGCCTGGCGAACGACTCGATCTATGGGCTATCAGGGTCGATCTGGACGCGCGACGGCGCTCGCGCGCTGCGCGTGGCACGGGCGGTGCAGACAGGAGTGCTGTCGATCAACGCGAACACGTCGGTGCGCGTGAGCACGCCGTTTGGCGGCTTCAAGCAGTCGGGCTACGGCCGCGAGCTGGGACCGCACGCGCTCGAGGCATACACGGAGCTGAAGACGATCTACTACGCGACGGAGGCATGATGAGCACACCGGGCAGACTCTCTGGACGCGTGTGCGTGGTCACCGGCGCCCTCGGCGGCATCGGCGCGGCGACGGTGACGAGCTTCCAGCGCGAGGGCGCGACGGTCGTGGGCATGGACCTGCAGCCCGGCTCGCCGGGGGACCTCGCCCTGCAGGTGGACGTGACCGACGAGCAGCAGGTGCGCGAGTCGCTGCAGCGCGTGCGCGATGAGTACGGCCACATCGACGTTCTGTTCAACAACGCGGGCATCTCCCCGAACGACGACGGCTCGGTGATCGAGACGACGCTCGAGGCGTGGGAGCGGGTGCAGAGCGTAAACCTGCGCAGCGTGTTCCTGTGCTGCAAGCACGGCATTCCCCACCTGCTGGAGAACGACGGCCCACTGCGCGGCTCGGTGATCAACACGGCATCGTTCGTGGCGGTGATGGGCGCCGCCACCTCCCAAATCTCCTACACGGCATCCAAGGGCGGGGTGCTTGCGCTCTCACGGGAGCTCGGCGTTGAGTTTGCCCGCCGCGGGGTGCGCGTCAACGCGCTGTGCCCCGGCCCAGTGGACACGCCGCTTTTGAAAGAGCTGTTCGCCAAGGACCCCGAGAAGGCCGCCCGCCGACTTGTGCACGTGCCAATCGGGCGCTTTGCGTACCCCGAGGAGATCGCCCAGGGCGCGCTGTTCCTGGCAAGCGATGACTCCAGCTACGTGACCGCATCAACTTTCCTGATCGACGGCGGCCTGAGCGGCGCTTACACAACGCCGCTGGATTAGCAGCACGCTCGGCACACCCCCTCGCTGATCAGGCTGCCACCATGTCTGCGGCCGGCCCATCGACAGCGGAGGAGCGATGCCATGCAGCAGCTCACGTACACGGGTCCGAACGCGCTCGAGTGGAGGGAAGCGCCAGCGCCACAGCTGAGCTCGGACGCCGCTGCGCTGGTACGCCCACGCGCGGTCGCCACGTGCGATCTGGACGCGCTGATCATCGATGGCAGCTCGCCGTTTCCACCTCCGTTTGCAATCGGCCATGAGTGTGTGGCGGAGGTGCTGGACGTGGGCGATGCGGTGCAGACGCTCGTGCCGGGCCAGCTCGTTAGCGTCCCCTTTCAGATCTCCTGCGGTGAATGCGACGCGTGCCGGCAGGGCCGCACCTCGAACTGCAGCGGCGTGGCGTTCATGTCGAGCTACGGCTTCGGCCCCGCGGTCGATCTGTGGGGCGGCTTTCTATCGGATGTGGTGTGCGTGCCCTACGCCGAGCACATGCTCGTACCCGTCCCCGAGGGGCTGGAGCCGGCAGCGGTGGCGAGCGCGTCGGACAACATCAGCGACGCCTGGCGCGCGGTGGCGCCGGCGCTCGCTGAGCAGCCGGGAGCGGATGTGCTGGTGGTGGGCGGCGCTGGAGCTGGCTCGATCGGCCTATACGCGGCTGGGCTCGCGGTCGCGCTGGGATCGGAGTCGGTGCTGTACGTGGACGCGGATGAGCCGCGGCGTGGGATTGCAGCGAAGCTCGGGGCGCAAACGCTCGCGCAAACACCCAAACGCGTGGGGCCCTACGCGGTGACCGTGGACTCGAGCGCCGATCCCGAGGGGCTCGCATTGGCGCTTCGCTCGACAGCGCCAGACGGCATCTGTACGAGCACCGCGATCTACTTCGGCGAGCAGCCGTCGCTACCGCTGCTTGAGATGTACACAAAGGGCATCACCTTCAAGACCGGCCGTGCGAACGCGCGCACGGCGATGCCGCACGTACTCGAGTTGGCAGCCTCCGGTGCACTACATCCAGAGCTGGTGACGACGAGCGTGGTCGGCTGGGCAGATGCGGCTGACGCGCTGCTGGAGGGTGGTTGGACGAAGCTCGTGATCGAGCGCTAGGCGCATCACGGCGCTCAGCTCCGCCAATTGCGGCGGCGCCCAGACCGTGCGCGCCAG
Source organism: Solirubrobacteraceae bacterium (assembly GCA_050015915.1). Taxonomy (GTDB): domain Bacteria; phylum Actinomycetota; class Thermoleophilia; order Solirubrobacterales; family Solirubrobacteraceae; genus Palsa-744. The sequence goes on along the minus strand of JBEKAM010000002.1, from coordinate 13,005 downwards.
CTCTACTCAGCCGCTCCCGCGGCCTCTTCAATGGCGCGAGCGAGCGCCTTATGCCCGCCGCGGAGAGTGGGCTGGCCGTGGGAGACGAGCACCCGCTCGATTGGCAGCACGAGCAGCGCACGCAGCATGCCCGCGACTTCAGCGCGGTTGGCGCGCACGTCTTCGAGCCAGCTCTGCGGGCATACCCGCAGCTCACCGTCTTTGCCGCCGATGAGGCTGTCACCGGCGACGAGCGTGACCACCGCCGGGAGCCAAAAAAGAATCTCCTCCGCGCCATCCAGCCGGCGCTGCTCAACTCCAGGAGGCAGATAGTTCCACGCGCGCGTGGTATTCGCCCGATAGCGCTCGGCCAGCTCCTTGCGGTCGCGGCGGTGCCATCGGATCGTCGTGAGGATGCTGACGGGGCGACCAGCCACGCGTTCGTCGAGCCAGGAAAGAAACTGCTCGCGCCCGTCGGAGGGCAGCAGCGGGTCGATCAGCACGACCAGGGCGGGGAGCTCGTAGAGCACCGAGCCGACCATGGGATCCCAGTCGCCGGAGCTCCCGGGCGTTGCTTGGGGATTCCAGTCGGGGTGACGCGCGCTCCAGCGCCAGAGGCCGGGGGCGATCTCCATTAGAGGTGCCGGATCGATGCGCTGCAGGGTAGCCGGCCATTGCACCCTGTTCCTGCTGCATGTGCAAACCCCAAGCAGAATCGTGGTCGATTTCGGCGCTCCAGCTAGCCGCCAACCGGGGCGCGAGCATTGGTGCCCCAGAAGATCTGTGTGCCGAGGGCGTCGAGCACGTTCACGAGTATCAGGTTCAGCACCATCGACTTCGCCGTCGCCTTGCCCACCCCGACAGGGCCACCGCCGGCGTTATAGCCGTAGTAACACGCCACAAGCACGATCGCGGTGGCCATCGTCATGCCCTTGATCACGCTGAACAGGTAGTCCGTCGGATTCTGGAACAACCAGAAGGTCAGCAGATAGCCGCCGCTGGAGGTAAATCCAAGCTGGTCCACGACCGCCAGATATGACGCCGCGAACGCAATGCCAATCGACGTTATGTACATGAACGGCAACACGATCCATGCGGCCAGCAGTCGCGTGGCGCAGAGGAACACCATCGAGTCGACGCCCATCACCTCCAGCGCGTCGATCTCCTCGGAGATGCGCATCGCGCCAAGCTCCGCCACGATCCCCGTGCCCACCTTCGCGGACATCATGTAGCCGAACACCAACGGCACTGCCTCACGCAAATTGCACCACGCGGCGAAGAAGCCGGCGTAGGCGGGCGTGCCGGTGGACTCTGTGAAGTAGCCCGCCTGGATCCCACATGCGCCCACGCCGATGAGGAACACCAGACCCCAGATCACGGCGGTCGAGCCGACGATCAAGATCCCCGACTGGCGCAACGCCTCGCCGAAGAACCTGAACACGCGCAGGCTGAGCACGTCGCGCACGATCTGCCCCGTGAAGCGCGCCATCGCGCCCGTCGCCGCCAGCCATTCACGTGGCATCGCCAACAACTCGCTCACCATGCCTCCCCGCTGAAACGCCGGCGCCTCATTTGATCACCAAAATCTGCGGGTGCGTGGCAAGCAGTGTCTGCGTGAACACGTAGTTGAACGCGCCGATCCCCAGGAACGCGATCACGACCGCTTCGTTGACGGCCCGCCCCACACCCTCGGCGCCGCCGGAGGCGGTCATGCCCTTGTAACAGCAGACGATCGCGATGATCGCGCCGAACACAGTCGACTTCAGCACCGACCCCCACAGATCGGTCGTGTCAGCGTTCGAGAACAGCGTCGCCCAGAACGGGCCCAGCCCGCCGCCGTTGAAGATCTCCGCCATGATCCCGCCGTAGAAACCAAACAACAGTGCGTAGATGTCGAACAGGCCTGTAACGACCATCAGCGACAGGAACCGCGGCACCACCAGGTTCTTCACGGGTTCCACGCCCAGCACCTGCAGCGCATCAAGCTCCTCACGCACCTTGCGCGCACCAAGGTCAGCGGTAATCGCAGTACCCGCGACACCCGCCACCACGATCGACGTGATGAACGGGCCGATTTCGCGCACCACGATGATCACAAAGAAGCTGCCGAGACGATCGGGCGCGCCGAACAGCCTGAGAAAGCTCGCCGCCTGCAGCCCGGGGGCGCCGTAGTTGATAGCGATGGTCGAGATGAGCAGCGGAAACCACACGAGGCGCAAGGTGAACAGGAACTGCGCGACCAGTTCCCCGCCATACGGGTATGGGGGTCGCAGAGCGGACCAGACCGTCCTCCCCGTGAGGATCATCATATCCCCGAACTCTTCCAACATATGCCTAGCAGGCTGGGTCGCCCGTTTGGAGAAGTCCGTGGCAGTGGCGAGATAAAGTCGCACAGTTAGACTGTACTAGTTGACCGGCACACTATGCAACTATTCTCGCTGGAGCTACAGTTCAGGTGTGAGGCGCGAGGCAGCCCAATCGCTTGCCCTGGACATCGCCGTGGATCGCGATGCAGAGATCCCCATCGGCGTGCAGCTCGCATGGGCGCTGCGCACACGGATTCGCGACGGCATCCTCACGCCAGGTGACAGGCTGCCGGGCCTACGCGATGTGGCGGAAGCTACAGGCGTCAACGTCAACACGGTACGCACCGTCTATCAGCGCCTCGAGCAGGAGGGTCTGATCGACAGCCAACAGGGCAGCGGCACGTTCGTGGCGTCGACACCACACCACGCGTCGGCGGTAACCATGATCGCCGCGGACGCGGCGCGCGAAGCACACGAGACGGGCGTCGACCCACGAGAGGTTGCCGCTGCGTTGTACATCTCGCCAGCTACGGCCGCGCCGCCCGCCGATGAGGCCGCCGAGCGGCGGCGCCTGCTGCGCGAGCAGATCGACGCACTGGAGCGAACGCTGGTGGAGTTGGAAGCCAAACACCCCGGTGTCGCGCCCGCCGCCCGCTCCACCCACGGCCGCAAGACCGGCGGCCCGGCGTTGCTGGACGCCGCTGAGCTGGAGCAGGTGCGAGCGGTGCTGCTGCGTCGCCTCTCGGCGGTGCAACAGGCGATCGACGGCATTGGCGCCGAGGAGACTCCCGCCGACGAGCAACCGCTTGAGCCAGCGTCCGCGAGCAAGCGCGCAGCGAGGACGCGCACAACACTTCGACCCGTCGCGGAAGGCACATAGCACGATCATGGAGATGTACTTCCTTGCGGTGGTGTTGGGGCTGCCAGCGGTGATCCTGGCGATCGCACTGCTGGCCGCGCATCTGTACAAGGAGGGGTACTCAGAGCTGCTCGACTGGAAACCCACGCGCTCGCCCCAGCGAGAAGCCGAACTCGAGCTCGGCGAGCTCGACCAGATGCTCGCCGCGCAGAACAGGTATCGACTCGAGCGCGGCGCGCCAATCCGCTCACTCGAGGAGGTCAGCGGGCAGACCTGGGCTGACTTCAACGTCTACGGCGAGATGCTTTCGCCGCCGGATGGGACCTCATAGCCGGCGGCGGGCGATCGGCTCAGTGGCGGTCGAGCGCGTTGCGAGAAATTTCCACCGCGCCGCTATCGACCAGCTGCGGCGAGCAGGATTGGCACCGCCCGTGCCGAGTTCGCCGCTTAGGTTTTCGCCCCATGCGTACACCTTGCCGTCGGCGAGCCCGAGCGAGGAGTGCCCCGAGGCCTTCAAGGCGGTAAAGCCGTAGGTGATCAACTCTGAGGCAACGACGGGCGTGTATTTGCTCACCGTCGAGCCGTCGCCGATCTCACCCCCTTCGTCGAAGCCCCATCCATATGGAACGCCTTCGACTAGCGCAAGCGTATGCGAGTCTGGGGAGCCACCGCCGACAGATACGGAGCTGGCGTGCCCGGGCAGGGGAACGCGCGTGAATTTGTCCTCGCGAGCAATGTCGCCGAGGCCCAGCTGACCCAACTGGTTCGAGCCCGATGTCAGCACTTCGCCAGTGCGGCGTCTTGATGTCTACTTCTTCTGCGCCCTGGCATAGGTCGCCGTTTTTGTTATCGCCCCAGTCATACACGTCCCCGGCGGTCGTGACGGCGAGGCGGAACGTTCCGCCTCGCCGAGCGACACCGCCTTCACATCAGGCGGGAGATCCACGGTCACAGCCGCTTCCGTGCCGCTGGTCGTGCCGTTTCCGAGAGCGCCGTCCTGGGGGCTGCCCCATGCCTTGACCGCCCCGCTAGCTTCGATCGCATAGCCGTTGGCGTTGCCCGCATCAATGAGAATGGGATCGTTGAGTCCGTGGACCAGCGTCGCGGTTTCGATCCCCAACCCCCAGCGATATACCGAGGCGCAGGCGTTCGCGGGCACCAGGCAGGCGATACATACGAGCGTCAGTACTGGCAGGTGGCGAGAACGCATGTTTCTCCTGGATGATCCTGGTGGTGAGTTGACGAGCGGTAGCGCGAATGTACATATCTAATGGGGGCGGAGGCGTTACGTGCCGGCGACGAAGTAGCTAGCGCTGATCGCGTGGAAGTGGAGCGCGGGATCGACGGTTGAGGCTCGCGCAATACCAGCTGAGGATCGACCACGCCGATTCTCGGCGCTCAGCGGTGTGCACCTTGATTGACTCCGTCAAAGCCTCCGCCAAGGCACGCGGCGCAACCCCCTTGCGGCGATAGGCGATTGCTCCTGCCTCGATCAGCTCGCGCACGACCCCGTCGCCATCGAAGCCGGACAACATCACGATCGCGGTGTCGGGAGCAACCTCGAGGATCCCCCGCACCGCGCGCAGACCGCCGCCCTTGGGCATGACAACGTCGATGAGCGCAGCGTCGGGCTGTCCGACTCTGGAGAGCTCGATCGCCTCCTCGCTGTCAGCGGCTACACCGACGACCTCAAACTCGTTGCCAAGGGTGGAGTCCAGCAGAATCCGAGCGATTGGGTCGTCGTCTGCGATCACCAGCCTCGGGCAGTTGCGGGCGGGCGCGATCGGCTCGTTGACCACGCCGCCGTGCGACCCCTCCTGCTCGGGTGCGGCGACGGTGGTGAGCTCGGTGGCATCCCCTGCTAGGAGGGTCCCAGGGGACGCCGCCGGCTCCATCGTTGCCGGTGGACCCGCGTTGGGCCCACAAGCACTCGTTGCCTCTGGCCGATGTCGGTGGCTGGGGCTACCTGGCATCCAGCGACCGCTTATGTGTGTCGGGAGGATGCCTGGCTCGAGGTGGCTGGTCATGCGAGCCTAAAATCGGATTTTCACCCTGCTAATTGACCGTAGTTTCCGCTGAGCGCGATGGGCCAGTCCACGCGGCGCGGAAATCCGCAAGGCGTGCCGGGCAAAACGCCTCGACGCGGTCTCGCGCACGGATTAGCCAGCGTTGGCCGCTCGTCCGATGGTCTGCGGCAATTCTGCCGTGAACCAGAACGTTGCACCTCCGCTGTCGCGACTTTCGCCGCTGATCTTTCCGCCCATCTGCTCTACGAGCTCGCGCGAGATGGCAAGTCCCAAGCCCGTCCCACCGTAGCGGCGCGTGCTCGACTGATCGGCCTGGGTGAAGGCCTCGAACAGCGATGCCGCCTGGCCGTCCTCGATCCCCACGCCGGTGTCCGACACCGCGAAACGCAGCCGTTGGCCACCGTCGCGGCACACGTAGAGCAAGATCTCACCGTCGGATGTGAACTTGACCGCGTTGGAGAGCAGGTTCAAAAGGACCTGGCGCAGCCTGACGCGATCGCCGCGTACGCTGGCGGGTACGTCGCTCTCCACCTCGCGCCTGAGGCCCAGGCCCTTCGCTCGCGCCGGGCCGTTGAGCATCGACAGTGCCTCCTCGGCCACATCGCGCAGGCGGAAGTCGCTGACATCGAGCTGCAGATGCCCCGCCTCGAGCCTGGAGAAGTCAAGGACGTTATTGATCACCGTCAGCAGCGCCTCGCTGGAGACCGTCAAGGCCTCTACGTACTCGCGTTGCTCCTGGTCGAGCGTGGTGTCCGCCAGCAGGCCCGTCATCCCGATGAGACCGTTGAGCGGCGTGCGCATCTCGTGGCTCATGTTCGTTAGGAACTCAGACTTCGCGAGGGCCGTCTCCATCGCCGTCCTGTGCGCGAGCGCCAACTCCCGCTCGGCCTGCTTGCGAACGGAGATGTCGCGTGCGATCGTCGCGGCGCCGGTGAGCTTGCCGACCGCGTTGTAGATCGGTGAGATCGTGAGCGCCACGGCAATTGAGACGCCGTCCTTGCGCATCCGCACGGTCTCGAGCTGATGCGTTACCTCGCCGCGCCCAATCCGAGCGAGGATCTCCGGTAGCTCATCGGGGCGCTCGGCTGGGACGAGCATCGCGATCGACTTGCCCACGATCTCACTCGTGCTGTAGCCGTAGAGCTCCTCGGCGCCGCGATTCCAGCTCAACACGATCCCGTCGAGCGTCTTGGCGATGATCGCGTCCTCAGATGACTCGACGATCGCCACGAGCAGGTTGCGGATCTCCTCGGCACGCTCAAGCGCGGCAACCTTTTCGATCAGCTTGGCGTTGGCGGCACGCAGCTGCTCGCGTCCGAAGCGATCACTGGGCTCCGCACGCACTGGCTCTGGCTCCGCGTCGAGGGTCTCCGCGACTATTCGCAGGATCTCCTCTGGCTCGATGGGCTTGATCAACACGTGTGAGACCCCGCATGCCAAGGCAAGGCGCCGGACATCATCCTCGTGATAGGTAGCCGTGCAGAGGATCACGCGGATACTCGCGGTGTCTGGATCCTCGCGCAGAGCATGCACGAAATCGTAGCCATCCATGCCGGGCATGAGGATGTCGGCGATGATCAGCTCGGGGCGCTCAGCTTGGGCCAGTACGAGCGCAGCCTCGCCAGTGGCAGCCTGCAGCACGCTGTGGCTGGCAGAGCTGAGAATGACCTCGAGCAGCTCGCGTTCGACTGCACGGTCATCGAGCACCAGGATCGATGCCATCAAGGCCTCGTCGATCGCGCGTCGGCAATGGTTTGCTCAGGCAGCCAGAGCTCGACCTCCGCCATGAAGCTCTCGGGGTCGATCGGCTTGTCGATGTAGCCATCAAAGCCCGCGGCCACGATCTGCTCGCGGTCACCAACCATCGCTGAGGCGGTGACGGCCACCACGCGAGTGTGGTTCAACCGCGCATCCGCGCGAATGGCTCGAGCCACTTCGAAGCCATCCATCCCGGGCATCCGGATGTCGAGCAGAACCAGGTCGGGACGGTGCTCGAGCGCAAGCCTCAAGCCCTCGCTACCGTCGCGCGCGAGCAGCGGCGCGTAACCGTGCGCTTTGAGGAGGAAGTCGACCAGCGTGATGTTGTCCTCGTTGTCCTCGACCACAAGAATGGATGAGGTCACTGCGCCACCTGCTCGCTGACATCGAGAGCGAATGTGCTGCCGAGGCCCACCTCGCTCTCGAAGCTGATGACGCCGCCGATCAACGGAGCTAGCACCTGGCCATCAGACCGGCCGACGGTCTCGCCACTCGCCGGCGCCCGGCACACACTGCCGGCGCACGCGGCTCATGTCTTCAGCAAGCCGCGCTCGAGTGCATAGCGCACGAGCTCGGCCCGGGTGGAGACCCCCAGCTTGAGCTGAATATGCGAGCGATGAGACTCGACCGTCCTGATCGACAGGTACAGCTGCCCCGCGATCTCCGCGTTGGTGTGCCCCAAGGCGATCAGCGACAGCACTCCTGTCTCGCGCTCGGACAGCACGTTGGGCCCTCGCGCAAGTCGCTCGGAGACGAGGAGAGTGCTGAGCCTCCGATCGACGAACGTCTCCCCCGCCACAACATCACGCACGGCCCCCACGAGCTCCTCGCCGGCGGAATCCTTGAGCACATAGCCGAGCGCACCCGCATCGAGGGCCTGCTGAGCAGTAGCTGGCTCTCTTTGTGCCGTGAGCACCACGATCTGCGTGGCCGGGAACTCCTCGCGGATGCTGGGGATCGTCTCGAGCCCTGGGACCCCCGGCATGCCCAGGTCGAGGATCAGCACCCGCGGACGGTGTCCACGCACGTAGCGCCTGGCGCTCTCGACGTCTCTGGCCTCGGCAACGACCTCTAGGTCGGGCTCGTTATCGAGCAACAGCCTGAGTCCGGTGCGAACCACCTCGTGATCATCAGCAAGGACAATGCTAATAAGCGGATTTCTGCTCGCGTGTGATCTCCCGGCGGCCCTGGTGTCTTCTGCGGTGATTTCCTCATCTCCCATGGGGTAGAAGGTAGCGTGTTTGACGGCGGTAGAAATCGTGCCCTGCTAATAGTCAAGTGCCACGCGCATAGTGTCGATAGATATGGACCCTCCACTCGGAAGCCGCTAAGGAGCCGATCTTGATGAGTTCCACTGTTCCTCATAGTTCAGTCCCGCGGTTGATGATCGCCGACGATGATCCGATCGTGCAGTCGCTGCTGGACATGTCGCTCAGCCACGAGTTCGACGTCGTCGGACTGGCCGCCGACGGCGAGCAGGCGGTGGAGCTCGCCAAGGAAAGTCAGCCGGATGCCGCCCTCGTCGACGTTGAGATGCCCGCAGGCGGAGGCTTGCGGGCCGTCCGCGGGATCCGCGACGTCGCACCAGACACGGCGATCGTGGTTCTGTCCGTGGATGAGTCAGACGCACTGGTTCGCGAGCTCATCCAAGCGGGCGCCACCGCATATCTGCGTAAGGGCCTCGCACCTCGGGCGCTGTCCGATGCGCTGATGGACTCGATCCAAGCCCACGCCATCCAGCGGTCCCAGCAACTCTAGGCGGACTAGCGGTGTACCGGCAATCGGCGCAGTGCTGACCAATGGCATTCACCCGCCCAGGCTTGCGTTCAGGGGTGTTCAGCGCTATCGGCGTTTTGCTTGCGCTCATCGCCGCGGTTTTCGTGGTGCTCGTCCTGAGCATCGCCGGTCTACGCGGTGATGAACAGCGGGCCAGCCAGGCCGAAGCCGTAAAGCGTGCCACCGGAGTCGCCGAACGCTCGTTTGAAGAGCTCGAGACGGGGCTGCGTGGATATCTGCTCACAGGTGAGCGCCAGTTCCTCACCCCCTACGTACATGCCCAGACGGCACTTGCGTCGCAAATGGCGCAGCTGCAGAGCCTTACGCGAAGCGAACCAGCGGCAAGTGCCCATGCCCGCAAGGTCGCTTCCTACGACGCCTCCTATGCAGCCTCGTTGGCACGCAGCGCGGGGCGTTTCACCCACGCCCAGAACGCTCGCCTGATCCTCCAAGGGGAGCCGCCGAGTAGCTCGATCCGTGAGCAGCTCTCCGAGCTACACGGGATCGAGACGCTCCGCACGGAAAGGTGGCGGATGGCAGCCGCAAGAAGTGCCAGCGCGGCGCTTCTCGCAGCCGCGGTGGGGTTTGCTGTGCTGATCCTGCTGGCCGGGGCATTTGCGGTCTACCTGTCGCGGGCGGTGCTGACTCCCATGCGACGAGTGGCCGAAGCGGCCGTGCAGCTCGGCGAGGGCAAGCACGGAGCGTCGGTCCAAGGGCACCCGCGCGGTGAGCTGGGCGTGCTTGCGCGTGCGTTCAACGAGATGGCGCGGACGCTCGAGGAACGGGAGCTGTCGCTGCGCATCACCGGCGAAAGGTTCCAAGGCATCCTCGACAACGCGAACGCAACGATCTACGTCAAGGACGCGGACAGTCGCTACCTGCTCGTGAATCGGGAGTTCGAGCGCATCCGCGGGTTGAAAGCAGCGGAGATCCTCGGCCACAGCGAGGAGGAGATCAGCTCGCCGGAGACCGGGCGACAAATCAGATCGCGTGATCAAGCGGTGATCGACAGCGCCACGGCAATGTCCTTTGAGCAGGAGCTTCTCACGCCTGATGGCCCTAAGACGTTTCTGTCGCTCAAGTTCCCTGTGCAAAGCGAGAACGGCAGGGTGATCGCGATCGCCGGTATCTCCACCGATCTCACCGGCGAGAGGCAGATCTTGGCAGAAGCGGTCGAGGCCTCGCGGCTGAAGTCCGAGTTCGTGGCCAACATGAGCCACGAGATACGCACGCCGCTGAACGGCATCGTGGGTATGACCAGCCTGCTTAGCGACACGCCCCTGGATCCCATCCAGCGTGAGTACGCCGCCGCATTGGAAGCCTCGAGTCAGGCGCTGCTTGGCGTCATCAACGAGATCCTGGACTTCTCGAAGATCGAATCGGGACACCTGGAGCTCGATCCGACGGACTTCGAGTTGCGCGGCGCCATCGAGGAGGCGTGTCAGATGCTCTCCGAGCAGGCCCACTCCCAGGGACTTCTCATTAGCCACACGATTGATGCACAACTACCAAGGACCGTCAATGGCGACAGGGGTCGCCTGCGCCAGATCCTGCTGAACCTGCTCTCGAACGCGATCAAGTTCACCCCCGCGGGCGAGATCTTTATCCACGTGACACACGAGGAGGCTGACATGATGCGCTTTGAGGTTTCCGACACTGGTATTGGCATTGACGGCGAGCACGCCGCACGACTGTTCGAGCCGTTTGTGCAGGCTGATCAATCCACGACAAGGCTGTTCGGCGGCACCGGCATCGGCTTGACGATCGCGCGCCAGCTGGCACAGCAGATGGGCGGCGCAATCGGAGCGCATCCGCGGGAGGACGTCGGCAGCACGTTCTGGTTCACCGCCGCACTGCCGGCCGTGGCAACCCCCGAGGAGCCGGTCCGGTCGCGTCCCGAGCTGCAGGGACTGCGTGCTCTGGTCGTCGACGGTTACGAGACCAACCGGACGATCTTCACGCAGTACCTGTCTGGCTGGGGGCTGGCCAGCGAGAGCACCCAGAGCTCGGCTGCGGCACTCGAGACGCTGGAGCACGCGGCCCGCAGCGGCGTGCCCTTCCAGCTGATGCTGCTCGACCTCGACCTGCCGGAAGCGGATGGCATGCAGCTGGTTCGTGCGATTCGCGACCGACCGATGTTGCGCGCACTGCACCTCTTGCTGCTGAGCTCCTCGCGGCCGGAGCGCACCTCTTTCCCCGACCTGGGTGTCTCGGTCGTGCTGCACAAGCCGATCCAGCAGTCACAGCTGTATAACGCCGTGGCGGAAGCATTCACGGCGGCACCTTCACAGCGCGAGCACGAGCCAAGGCCGACGGCGCCCACAGACGCCGACGGCCCACTGGTCTTGATCGCCGAGGACAACCCCATCAACGACCAGGTGGCCACCGCGCTGCTGCGTAAGCAGGGCCTACGCTCGGTCGTCGCCCACAACGGTCGCGAGGCAGTAGAGATGGCGCTGGGCAGTGACGACTACGCGGCGATCCTGATGGACTGCCAGATGCCGGAGCTGGACGGCTATGAGGCGACCAGGCGCATCCGCGATGCTGAGTCCGGGCGCCATATCCCGATCATCGCCATGACCGCCCATTCGATGACCGGCGACCGCGAGCGCTGCCTGGCGGCAGGCATGGACGACTACCTGAGCAAGCCTGTCCGCGCGGAGGAACTCGAAGCTGTAATGGCTCAGCACCTTTCTGGGCGCGCACGCAAGCGCAGCGCGCGTGGCACCCAGGACGAGATCCGCTCCGAGCTCGAGCATCTGGACGCAGGCATTGGCAAGCTGCTCGATGACGAGGTCATCGGCGAACTGCGTGAGATGCTCCCCGAGCAGACACGCGAAAGCCTCGTACAAGCGTTTGAAGCGTCCTTGCCGAAACGCGTCGCCGCAATTGAGGACGCCGCCCGCTGCGCCAACACGACCGAGAGCAAGCGCGCGGCGCATCTGCTGAGGGGTAGCAGCGCGAGTCTCGGGGCGACGCGCCTGGCGCTCAGCTGCCAGCGCCTGGAGCAAACCAGCGAAGACCAGCAGGTGACAAAGAGCCTGCTGTTTGCGGAGCTACACGCGGCCGCCGCCTTGACGCGTGTGGCACTGCCAGACGCTCTCCTTTGAGCTAGCCAGCGAACCCGGCGAGCGACTCGGCCTTCAGCACATGCGATAGGCTCATAATTCCATAACTCGGAACTAGGAGAAAATATGGGCCACGCATGAACCTGTTCGAGACTCTGCTCGATTCAGCAACGGACGCAGTGGTGCTCGTCGATGAGAACGGCTGCATCACGCTCGTCAATCACCGCGCCGAGGAGATGTTCGGCTATGGACGGGGCGCCCTGTTGGGCAGCGACGTCGAGCTGCTCGTTCCCGAGCGACTGCGCTCCCAGCACACGGCTCATCGCGGCGACTATGGGATGGCGCCACGCTCGCGGCAGATGGGCGTCGGCCTGGAGCTCTATGGCCTGCGCGTGGACGGGCGGGAATTCCCCGTGGAGATCAGCCTCAGCCCAACCGCCGTTGAATCTGAGGACTTCGTGATTACGATCATCCAAGACATCAGCGAGCGGCTTGCTGCCGATCTCGAGCACGCACAGCTGGCCGAGGAGCGGGTGGCGCACGCAGAGGCGGAGACGGGCCGCAAACGGCTTGCATCAGTCCTGAGCGAGGTCGATGCGATCGTATGGGAGTCCGATCCGAGGCGACGTAGGTTCAGCTTTGTAAGCAAGCGTGCGGAGGACATGCTCGGCTACCCGCAGGCTGCCTGGCTGGAGGAGGATGGCTTTTGGCAGAAGATGGTCGAGCCGGAGGACCTTCCGCTCGCGGAGCTCTACCTGCAGGACGCGGTCGGCCGTGCGAGCGACCACGACCACGAATATCGCCTGCGCAAGGCCGACGGAGAGGCGATTTGGGTGCGCGACCGTGTGCACGTCGCCGTCAGCGCCGAGGGCGAGTCGCGGCTGCATGGGGTAACGGTGGACGTGACGGCTCGCCATGCATTGGACGAGGACCTGATGCAAGCCCAGAGAATGGACGCCGTCGGCGAGCTCGCGGCAGGGGTCGCACGTGACTTCGAAAGCTTGCTTGTCGTGATCACCAGCCAAACCGATCTGCTGCTCGAGCGGGCCCAGGACGACGACTTGATGACACAACTGCGAGAGATCAGCCGGGCAACGGTTCGTGCGGGCGAGCTCGTGGAGCAGCTACTCGTAGTCGATCAGCGGCCTTCGCGCTTTGGCGAGCTCGACGAGCGACGGAGCTTGGGTGGCGCGGATTTACATGCATCCGAGGCCGATGAGCAGACTGGAACT
>JBEKAM010000001.1:0-47680 GCA_050015915.1 Solirubrobacteraceae bacterium | reverse complement strand
GGTTGAGTCCTTTCAACTAGCCGCTTAGGCACGCGCCCAGCAGGACGGGTAATCCCCGCTTCTGGATGATGCAACACGGTGAGCTTGTTGAACCTAACACGGTCAGGACACGGCATGCAGCCTTCTGTCAGCGGTTACTGCCGCGACCATTGGGCAGAAGGCCGCTTCCGCTGCCCAAACCCCGCCGAATCGCGCCCAATCCCGCCTGATCAAGATCAGTCAAGGCGGGGCCGATCCCCTGTAACCGCCTACAAATACTGGCCTTCCGCCCGCAGCCCGAGCCGTCCTCCTAAGCGGTAAATCCAGGTTCGACTCCTGGCGGGGGCACTGCCGCTCCCGGCGCAGGCGTAGCGGCGGATACCGTTGAGATATGCACGATGACCCAGCTAGGAGTTGGACGAAGTGGTTGGGACCGGACGACGTGCCGGACTGGCTGCGCTCATCACGCACGCGGCAGCGTTGGATTGAACTTCGGTTTCGTCTAAATCGAAGCCTCTGGATTCCAATGCCGCGGGGTGTCGTCGTCTACGCGGTGAACGGGAAGGACGTCGAACCAACAGGGTTGTGGCGTTTCGCCAATCGCTTCGCCAAACCCTCCTAGTGGGCGCGCACCTGGCGCAGACCAGGCGCAGTGGCTCAATCCCGCCCGCCACCAAAAAGCCGCAGGAAGAACAAGAAGATGTTGACCACATCAAGAAAGATCCCGGCAGCGAGCGGCACTGTTTCCTGCACGCCGGCGCGGCGCATGCGATTGAAGTCGAGCACGGTGTAGGCGCCAAAGATGCCGAGGCCGAGCAGCGCATAGATCACGTTGCCGCCAGGGATGGAGACGAATACGGTCACGAGCCCGAAGACGATCAGCGCGAGCAGCATGAAGAACAGCGCTCGGTATCCACCGGAGAGGTCTCGCCGGATCGCATAGCCGACGGTGCCGAGCCCGCCGACGAACAATGCGGTGGCGGCGGCCGCCTGCCACGCGGCGTCGGGCTCTGCTTCGGCGTAACGGTTCAGCACGCCACCCATGCCGAGGCCGAGGAGCAGGCCGGCGGCAAACAGCAGCGTGATCGACAGGCTCTCCGAGCGGCGGGCGACGTTCAATCCGATGATGCAGATGAAACCGCCGATGAAGCAGACGATCGACGCGCCCTCGGCGATTTCACGCCCGAGATAGGACCCGAGCGTGAAGAAGCACAGCGTTACTGCGACGAGCCCCATCACCTGGCCGAAGACACCGGCTGTGCCGACGGTGTCGATCGAGCCGAACATGCCTTCGCTTCTGTATCCCGCAACCTGTGGCACCGTTGGATCCCCTTTCGAGCTGATTACCGGCGGTGACGTCGAGCGCCTGGAGCGCGCCTGAATTTTATGCCGTATCCGCGAACGTGGCTAGTCTTGGCATCTCGCGTTTGCCGGCCGTCTTAACAGCGTTTGGCGAGTGCTCTCACAAACCAAGGGGGAAATCAATGATCGGAAGGCGTACCGCACTGCTCGTCGTCGCACTTTTGTGCTCAGCGCTTCTCGCCGCTTGCGGAAGTAGCGGCAGCTCCACCACGAGTAGCTCGAGCGCCACGACTGAGCCGGCGACGACAGCGACCACCGCGGCCAAGCCCGCCACCACGTCTACAGCGGCGCCGAGCAAACCGACCACCACGACTGCAACCACCCCCGCGATACCGATCAGCCCTGCGGAAGCTTCAGGCGTGAAGGAGTATGTGGCGGTCTGCAAATTGATCATCGCGCGCGAGCCGACGCTTGCGGCGAGTACCAAGAGCAAGGTCGAAGGCATCTGCAGCAAAGCGGAGGCGGGCAACCTCGCGGGTGCGCGCGCGGCGGCGAAAGAAGTGTGCGTGGAAGTGATCAGCGCATCGCCGATCCCTGCTGCGCAGAAGGCAAAAGACATAGCCGCCTGCAAGCTCACCTAGAGTCTCTCGGGACCAAGTGCGCGGGCGGGGTGCCGGCGCGTAAGCGGAGGGACCGCGGTCAACCGGCCGCGGTCTCGTCCTCCTGCTCGTCGTCCTCATCGCCGGCATACAGCGACTCGCGTGCGAGCTCACGGCCCTTGACGTCGAACAGCTTGATCTCGAGCAGATCGTGGCGGTAGTCGTCGGGGGCGATCAGCGTGAAGAGATCGTCGATCAGATCGCATTGGTCGACGGCGAGGTCGGCGAGCTCGGCGGTGACGATGCGCCCGCCGGAGACGAGCGGACGTCCCCAGACGAGCGTCATGGTGGCCACGGCTCCCAGTGTCCCGCGCCAGGAGCCGATGATCTCGTCACACAGGTCGAGCTTCCAGTCGGGGTTGCGCTCGGCGGTCTCGTCGGTGAAGTCCACATGCGCTGAGAAGTCGCTGGGCTCACCGTTGTCCCCCTCCGGGGACGACGCGAGCGCAGGTCGGAAGCGGACGTAGCCGAACAGCTCGTATCCGCCTGAGGTCTGCGCCGTTCCGGGCACGTAGGTGTGCCCGTGCCAGCTGCGATCGGGATACCACACGATCTGGCCAGGCTCACCGAGGTCGCTCGTGTCGCCGTCGAGATTCAGCGAGGCGGCGAGGAACTCCTCGCGCAGGCGCTCAGCCCAGCGGCCGTAGGGGAGCTCCTCCTGGGGTGGCTCAGCGGCGAAGCGTGGTACGAAGCGTTCTTCTGGTGGCATGCCGCCGGTGAGCCTACGCGTCGCGGAGCGCCGCCGCTGCGTCCTCGGGCGCGACGATGTTGAGGTTCACGTCGGTGGAGAGCTCGAGGCCGGCGAGGTGGGTGAGGCGTGGGAGCACGTCGATGCGCCAGCAGAAGTCCTCAGCGCCGAGTGGTGCGGTACGCACCCACAGGTTTAGCGGCGGGCTCGATCCGAGGTGGCGGGCGAGTCGGCAGAGGCCGTCGTGGAGCAGCGCCGCACCGGAGGGCCCCGCGTCCTCGAAGCGCGCCCGCGGCGTGCGCGGTGCGAGCATCAGCTGGAAGGGCAGCCGTGAGGCGAACGGCGCCATCAGCACAGCCTCCTCGTCGATCGCCACGATCCGCTCACGGCGGCGGACCTCCTCGGCGACGAGATCGCCGAGCAGGCTTTGACCCATGGTTCGGGTGGTGTGGGCGCTCGCGCGCTCGCGCTCACGGGCGACGGTGCTGGGCACGAAATCCAGCGCATAAAGCTGGGCGTGGGTGTGGGGCAGCGAGGCGCCTGCCTCGCGGCGCTCGTTGACGATCAACTGCAGGTAGGCGCTTGAGGCATGGGCGCGCATCCGCTCACGCCACACCTCCACGGCGGCCACCACCTGCTCGACGGGGAGCTGCGCCAGCGACAGCACTGACTGGGGCCCGTTGATGATCACCTCGTGCGCGCCGGTGGCGGGCAGCGATGTGAACAGCTGTGGCTGGCCGCGGACGTCGGTTGGCTCGGCGCCTACAGCGCCCTGACTGCGCTCCTCGTCACTGCCTCGCGGCGACAGCGCGGGATAGAGATTGGGCACCACCCGTACCTGCCATCCAGGCGAGTTGGCGGGTCCGCCGCCGGGACGCACCGCGTAGAGCTCTGGCGGCGTGCGGTCCTCGTGGCCCTCGGCGAATGGGTCCTGCTGGGGGTCGATCGCTTGCGGTGGCTCGCAGCGGGGCTCGCCACCTGGCCGCCGCGAGCGCTCGCCGGCGACGATCGTGCGATGTCCGCTGAGGGGGTCGATTCGCAGTTCTGGCAATGCTCAGGCGTCCAATGCGTAGCGCTCGATGTCGCGTTCGAGCTTGGCAACGCTCGGGTATGGCCCTTGGTGGATGAACACACCGCCGCGACCGTTGTAGAAGACGGTCACAGGCGTGTTCGCGGAGTCGGTGATGGCCGTGCCCATCGCGCCGCTCTGATCGTAGTAGCTGGGGTAGCTCACGGGGAACGAGCGCAGGAATGTCAGTGCGTTGGCGCGGCTGCTGTCGCCGGAGTCGATGCCGATGAAAGCCACCTGGTGTCCGCGGGAGACAGAAACGCGTTGGAAGACGCCGAACTCCTCGCGGCACGGTTCGCACCAGGACGCCCACTTGTTGATCACCACGGGTGTCCCGCGTAGCGTCGTGAGGCGTGCGCGTAGCGCGGGCAGGCCCCCGGGGAGGAGCTCGTTGGCTTGCGCGTGCAGGGCGGCGAGCTTCGGCGGGGAGCCTGTCAGCCGGGCGCGCATCTGCCCGAGGGTGAGCGTCGAGGGTGCGCTCGCGGGCGAGGAGTGCAGCTGCAGCAGACCGACGACGAGCACCGCCAGGACGGCCACGCCGGCGAGCGTCATGGACAGGCTCTTGGGGGTCATCGCCGTAAGGGTGTCAGATCGCGTTCACTTCAATCGAGGCTCCGCGTGCTATATCCTTCCCTGTACGTCATGCCGGGGTGCCGGAAGCACCCGGCGAACGGTGCCAGTTGGGCATCAATCCTTCGAGCCGCACCGAAGCTGAGCTTCGACGGCGGCTCTGTCTCGAAGTCCAGAGCCTCTATGGCCGAGCCCACCTCAGTGGCCCTCGCGGCCGCGACCATTCCCAGTTCCGCCGATATCAAGCGCGCGGAGAAGTTCGTGCGCGAGCGCTTCCTGCACGAGGGCGAGGTGCCCGAGGTCGCGTTGGCGCCAGGCACGCCGCGTAGGCGCGCGCTGGATCAGGCGCTGGCCGAGCTGAAGGCGGATCCGAAGATCAAAAACCCGTCGACGGCCTGGCGGCGCGAGTTCTCGCTGCTACTGGGGCTGGAGCGGCTGCTCTCAGAGGAGGAGCCGAAGCTCGAGGACGGCACAGTGCTCTCGGCACACCAGGTGGATGCGCTGTCGGGCACCCTCACTGCGCTGCTTGCCGAGGAGCAACAGCGGACAACTGCGAATGGCAACAGTCGTGGCGCCGCATCGGCATCCCCCGAGTTGCTTGCTTCGGCTGACATCCTCGGCCCTGACGGCGCTGCGACGGCCAGCGGCGACGGCTCCGCGTCCGCTGGCGCGGCAGAGCGCCCACGCGACGCACAGGACGAGGATGAGGACGAGGAGGACGAGGACGACGACGAGGAGGACGAGGACGACGAGGACGACGACCTCGGGCCTGTTCAGCGGGCGGCGCCGGATGAGGACGAGGATGACGACGATGAGGACGAGCCCGCCGAGGATGACGAGGACGAGGACGAGGAGGAGCTGGAGCAGGAGAGCGAGTCCGAGGAGGAGCCACGCGACTGGGTGGACGAGGACGAGGAGGAAGAGGAGTCGCTTGCCGATCAGCCGGAGGACCCAAACGCGGCCAAGCGCTTCTGGTTCGAGCACGCGACGGGTGCTGGCAAGACGGTGGCGGCGCTGGGCTTTGTGGAGGCAACGCACACGGGCGGGGTGCTGATCCTCACGCACCGGCGCAACCTGGTGGACCAGTTCCTGGGCGAGCTGCGCGACCGCGGCTACTCCAAGCGCATCAGCCGTCCGCTGCTGAAGGGCGAGGACTCGGTGAAGGGCCCGGTGACGGTTGAGACGTACCAGTGGTTCGTACGCAACGCGGGCAAGATCTCGAGCGCGTACACGATCGTGATCTGCGACGAGGCGCACACGGCGCTGGGGGAGAAGACGAGCGGCGCGATCCGCGAGTGGACGGGCCCGATCTTCATCGGCATGACGGCGACGGGTGCGCTGATCGCACGCCACGTGACGGATCTGTTCCCGACGCAGACCTCGCGCTTCGATCTCGCGCAGGCCGCGCGGCGGGGGGTGATCGCGCCGCTTCGCTGCGTGCGCATCTCACCGGGCGTGGGCGTGCGCACGATCGCAAAGGTGCCGCTGCGCAGGGGCGAGGTGGACACGGAGTTCGACCAGGACGAGCTGGCGAAACTGCTCGACCAGCAGCCGTTCAACGTGGCTGTGGCGAACCTGTACAAAACCCGCTTCAACGGCGTTCCTGGAGTGGTGTATGCGGCGGGCGTGCGCCACGCTTACAACCTCGCGGAAGCGTTCCGGGCGGAGGGCATCAAGGCGGAAGGCGTGTCAGGGGAGACGCCCAAGCGTGAGCTGGTGGAGATCCTGGCGCGCTATGAGCGCGGCGATATCGATGTGCTGATCAACGCGCAGCTGCTTGCTGAGGGCTGGAACAGCCCGCGGGCGACGGTGTGTGTGCACCTGGCGCCGACGGCGTCCAAGCGTATCTATCAGCAGCGCGTCGGCCGCGTGACTCGCCGGCACCCGGGCAAGGAGGCTGGCCTGGTTGTTGACTTCGTGCATCCGGCGACCAAGCACGACGACCCGGTGGTGACGCTCCACTCGCTGCTGGATAGGGATGTTTATAGGGGGGGAGCGATCGTGGTGGGTCCGGTGCGGCGTGGGCGTGGGCGCAGGATGCGGGTGGAGCGCCGAGTGCTGCCGGTGTGCGCGGAGGAGGAGCGTCGCTTTCAGGTGTTCGAGCGCGAGCTGTGGCGCATCGCTGTGGAGCACCTGGACTACGGCGAGCAGCACCTGTGGGCGGCGCTTGCCGGCGCACGAGTGGCGCCGAATGGCTGGCGCCGGGCGCGCGCGATGCTGCACTTTGATCGCACGGGGGAGCTGAAGAGCCGCTTTTTGATCACGGCTGTGAAGCGCAATAAGAGCTCGCAGCTGCGCCTGCGCGCGCTGACGGACATCGCGGCGCTGCGTGACCCGGACGCGTTTGACGAGGCGATCGACATCATCGGCGGCTGGCCGCGGGAGGAGCGCAAGGAGGCGACGAAGATCATGTTGCGGGCGCTGGTGGAGCGGCGTATCGGCCGCCGCGACCAGGCCACAGCGTGGATCTGGCGCCTGGCGGAGTACACGCGCGACGTGCACGAGGAGTACGCGGTGCAGCGCTGGCCGGAGACAAAGCGCCTGCTGGGCCTGCTGGTGAACTCGGCGGGCGGCGCGCACGCGCGCAACGCGCGGCGGTTGATTCACGCGGCGCGCAAGCAGGACCGGCGCCTGGCGGCGGCGCTGCTGGCGGCTGCGCTGGCGCACACGCCGGAGGCGGAGGAGGCGCTGCGCGGCGCACGCACGCGGATGGCGCGCAAGCCGCCGGCGCTGGCACGGGAGCTGTTGCGCAACTTCCCCAAACGCCGCGCGCGCAACGCCCGCCGCAGACGCAAAGGCAAGGGCACCGGTGGTGGCGCGGGTAACGGTGCGACAAGCGATACGCAGCTCGGGCAGGCGAAGGCTGAGACGGCAAAGACACCGGCGCAGCAGCAGGCACAGGCGGCTGCTGTGGACAGGGAGCTGCGTCGCGACGTGCGCGAGGCGCTCGACCACAACCCCGCGTAGTAGGCGCTCTCGCCGCGTCTCTTAGCGTCGCTCGCCAATCTCCAGCAGGTGAACCTCGCCTGAGCCGAGCGTAGTCGAGCCGCCGTCGGCGAGGGCGACCATAAGTCGCCCGGTCCCGTCGATGCCATCGGCCCGCCCGTTTCCCTGCGACCACGCGATCTCGCGGCCGCGCAGCGCGTCTTTGGCGCGCCAGGCAGCGAGCACTGTGGCTGCGTCGTCAGCGAGCCGGCGCTCGAGTGCCTGGATCAGGCGCGCGAGCACGAGCTCGACCTCGGCGGGTGCCAGGCCGAGCGTCGCAGCAGGCAGACCCGAGCCCTCGCCTGGCAACTGAGCGCCGCCGGGGCGTAGCTCGGCAGGCAGATCCTCCAGGCGCACGGCCACGTTGAGCCCGATTCCGAGCACGGCCCAGCGCTGCTGTGGGCGCGCCTCGACGAGGATGCCAGCGAGCTTCGCGAGGGGAGCGCCTTGCGTCTCGCCGGTTTCATGGCTCTTTGCCGCAGGGCCGGCACCATCGATGTTGCGGGTATCGAGGACGACATCGTTGGGCCACTTGATGAGCGCGTGCTCGCCGGCGGCGTCGCAGACGGCGACGGCGGCCATCAGCGGAAGTAGTTCGGGTGGCTCACGCAGCAGCAGTGACATCAGCACGGCGCTCCCGGCGGGCGCCGACCAGCGCCGACCTTGCCGTCCGCGCCCGGCGGTTTGCTCGGCCGCTGTAACGAGCGTGCCGTGGGGGGCGCCGGCGATGGCGAGCTCTCTGGCGCGCTCGTTGGTGGAGTCTGTGCTCCGTAGGTGTACGCGCGGATGCCCGAGCGCGGTGTGGGTGTGTGCGGCTGGCGGCGGCTGGGCGCCGCTCACGCGAGGTGCACCGTCAGCTCGTCGTCGGCGCCGGCGCCCAGCATCTCGGCTGCTGAGCCGCGGTTGACGGCGAGGGCAACCATGCGGGTGGCGTCCTCGTATATCAGCAGCTCCCCCGGGGTCACCTCGGCGAACGTGGCCGCGTAGCGGACTTTGCGCACGGCGCCCGCGTGGCTCAACGTGAGGACATCTCCGGGCATGGCGCCCAGCGCGAGCAGCTGCTCGTTGGTGGCGTCGAGAATCAGGTTTCCGAACGTGTCACCGCGCAGCACGTGCACGGTGAGCACGCCGCCGTCGAGTTGCGCCGAGGGCAGGCCGATGCGCCTGAGCTGGGAGACCTCGAGCGGCTCGCCGACATTTAGGAGGGGCTCACCGGCGGCGAGTGCGGCGGCTACGGGCGCGAAGATGTCGCGTCCGTGGAACGTGCGTGACACTGGCTCGAGGCGCTCGCGCGACTCGCCGATGTCGACCGCTTCGGCCACTCCCGCGAGGCGCTCCGCGGCGGGCATCAGCAGGCCGTTGTCGGGACCCACGAGCAGGTGGTCGTGATCGACGGTGCGGATCGCGATGGCGCGGCGTGCGACCCTGCCGACGCCCGGGTCGACGATCGCCAAATGCACACCAGCGGGGAGGAACGGCAGGGCGGAGCGCAGCACGATCGCCCCCGAGCGCACGTCGTGGCGGGGGATCGAGTGGGTCAGGTCGATCACCCTCGAGCTGGGGCAGCGACGGGCCATGACGCCGTGGCAGACGCCGACGAACTCGTCCAGCAGGCCGTAGTCGGAGAGGAACGTGATGACGGGTGAGAGCGCTCTATCGGCCATCGCTTGCCCGGGACGCCACATCGGCGAGCAGGGCGGCGATCATACCCTCGACGTCGTACGGATTGGCCTCGACGTGGGGCTCCAGACCGTGCTCGCGCAGGGTTTGGCTGGTGACGGGACCGATTGAGACGATTCGCGTGCTCGGATCCAACGGCACCTTGGCGCCGCCGCTGGCTTGTAGGAAGAAGCGCACGGTGGAGGATGAGGTGAAGGTGATGTAGTCGGCTGCTTTGACGGCCTGCAGGGTCTGCTCGGTGAGCGGCTCGGCGACGGTCTCATATAGCGCCACCACGTCCACGTCGGCACCCCGCGCGCGCAGCGCGTCTGGAAGTACATCGCGCGCCTCGCGCGCCCGCGCGATCAGCGCTCGCTTGACGGGGATCTCGGCGAGTGCCCCCACGAGTGACTCGGCGACGAAGCGCTCGGGCAGCACGTCGGCGATGACGCCGTGCTCAGCCAGTGCACGGGCGGTGCCGGGGCCGATCGCGGCGATCTTGGTGGCGGCGAGCGAGCGGGCGTCTCCCGGCGGGTGGATCCCGTCATCGAGACGTTCGAACAGCGCTGAGACGGCGTTGGGGCTGGCGAGGCAGATGAGGTCATACGGCGAGGGGTCGAGCGTCGGCTGGGCGGGATCGGACAGGGGCTGGACGCGGATGACGGGCGCTTGCACGACATTGGCGCCGAGTGCTTGCAGCTGGCGTGCGAGGCCGCTTGCTTGGGCGCGGGCGCGTGTGACGGCGACGCTCAGGCCGCGGAGCGGCCGCGGGGCGAGCCAGGAGATCTCCTCAGCGAGTGCTGCGACGGGCCCGATTACGGTGATCGAGGGGGGGCGCACGTTCTGCTCGCGTGCAACCTCGGCGATCGTGGCGAGCGTTCCCGTGACGGTGCGTTGTGTGGGTAGCGTCCCTGCTTCCACGACGGCGGCGGGCTGCGAGCCGGGGCGGCCGGCGGCGATCAGTGAGGCTGCGATGTGGGGCAGCTGGCGGACGCCCATGTACAGCACGAGCGTCCCCGGGAAGGCGGCCAGCGCGGGCCAGTCGACCGCGGCCTGCTCCCCCTCGCCGGAGTCGCCGGGGCCGGCCTGGGTGTGGCCGGTGACGAGCGCG
Organism: Solirubrobacteraceae bacterium; assembly: GCA_050015915.1. GTDB lineage: Bacteria > Actinomycetota > Thermoleophilia > Solirubrobacterales > Solirubrobacteraceae > Palsa-744. The sequence continues at coordinate 37,658 of JBEKAM010000001.1, read as the reverse complement.
ACCGCGGTGGACAGGCCGCGATGGGTCACGGGAATGCCGGCGTATGCGCTCGCTGCGATCCCCGCGGTTACACCCGGCACGATCTCGAACTCGATACCGGCGTCGCGCAGCGCCAGCGCCTCCTCGCCGCCGCGGCCAAATACGAACGGATCGCCGCCCTTCAGGCGCACGACCGTCTTGCCGTCGAGGGCGCGCTCGACCAGCAGCGCTTCGGTCTGCTCCTGTGGCACCGACGGCCCGCCGCCCTCCTTGCCCACAAACAGCAGCTCGGCGTCCGCACGCGCGCCGTCGAGCGCCGCGCTCGGGATCAGCCGGTCATACAAGATCACGTCCGCGGTGGCGATCAGCTCCAGTGCGCGGGCGGTCAACAGGCCGGGGTCGCCGGGCCCCGCGCCGACTAGGTAGACGCGGCCGGTCATGCTCGGACAGCGCGCGTTCCGCGCACGACTTCGAGGAGACCTGTTGTGGCGAGCTGATTAGACAAAGGCTGGCTACCTGACAGAACGGCTGCGAGCAGCACGCCTAGCCGATACGGGCTGAGTCGCCGCGACGCTGGGCCCTGACCCACTCGGCTAGATTCGCGTCCCAAGCGTGTCCGCTGTCGGAGAGTGCACCGAGGCCGGCTTCTATGTCCTCCCAACGCCGTTCGTCCTTGAGGGCGCTTCGCACTGCCTCTGCGATGAACGTGTTTCTACGCTCCCTGCCGATGCGTCGGTCGAGCTCCTCTGGGAGATCGTCATCCAGGTTTATTTGCAGACGCATGACCACCAACTTAGTACACAGTCTGCGGCAGGATCGGCATTGACATAGCTGGGTGCCACTACACGCTTCCTGCCATCTCCTCCGCCCTACGCAGCAGATCCCCAGCCCCCGCCGCAAGCATCCGCTCTGCCACGCGCTGCCCGAGCTGCTCGGGGTCGTAGAAGCCGCCGAGCAGCTCGTCGTTCACCCAGGCAGAGCCGTCTGGCAGTCCCACCCAAGCGCGCAGCTCCAGACAGCCACAGCCTGCCGGCCCGGCGTAAGCGCCGAGCGGCGTGTGGCAACTCGCGTCGAGCGCTTGCGCGAGCGCGCGCTCGGCGAGCAGGCAGGCAAAGGCGTCTTTGTCGGTGATTGCCTCCACCGCTGTGCGCGTAGCGCTGTCGTCGACGCGACCCTCGAGTGCGAGCACACCTTGTCCGGGCGCTGGCACGAACCGCTCGATGTCGAGCACCCCGCCGGCCTCGGACGCGCGTCCCAGTCGCTGCAGCCCGGCGTGCGCAAGCACGATCGCATCGAGGCATTCCTCTGGGTCGCCGAGCTTGCGCAGGCGTGTGTCGACGTTGCCGCGGATGCTCACCACATCAAGGTCCTCGCGTGTGGCTCGCAGCTGTGCGAGACGGCGGATGCTGCTCGTACCCACGCGCGCGCCAGCGCTTAGCTCCTCGAGCCGGGCGACACCGCACAACACGTCCTCGGCTGGCGCACGTGTGGGAGCGCCATGCAGCGCGAGCCCCTCAGCTAGCGCTCCCGGCACATCCTTGGCGGAGTGCACCGCGAGGTCGATCCGCCCCTCAGCGAGGGCATCCTCGAGCTCGGCGACCCAGCGCGACTTGTCGTTCCCATCCGTGGCGGTGTCGTCACCGGCGGCGCTCAGCCGGTCGCCGCTGGTGGTCATCGCCACGATCTCGCAGTTGCCGTGACCGGCACCCGTCAGCAGCTGGGCGATCAGCTCTGCCTGTGCCAACGCGAGCGCGCTGCGCCGCGTTCCGATGCGCATCAGCGGGACGCGCGGAGCGGGCAGGGTGGGTGGGGCATCAAATAGGTCGGCGCCGGCGCGGGCGCAGATCGTGCACCTCTGCGAGCTCCGCCGGCTGCTCGTCGATCGAGAGCCCGCCCGCCCCATCCTCGCGTAGCCCGAACAGCTCCCGCACCAGCTCGAGGCTGGCGTGGCCGCGATCGTCGCTGAGGCTGCGCAGGCGGATCGTGGGCTCGTGCAGCAGGCGGCTCATCACTGACCGCGCGATCGCCTCGACGCGCGCGAGGTCGCGTTCGGAAGCTGACTCCCAGCGCCCCGAGTTCTCGGTCAGTACCTGCTGCACGATGTCATCGCCGTGTGAACGCAGGGCGCTGATCGTCGGCAGTGCGTCCAGCTGGCCCATCCAGCGGGCGAAGCGCTGGATCTCTTCCTCCACGATCTCCAGAGCTTGTGGGGTCTCCTCTGCCCGCGTGCTGAGGTTGCGCGCGACGACCGCCTGCAGGTCATCGATGTCGTACAGGTTGACGCCCTCGAGCTCGCCACACGCTGGGTCGACGTCGCGGGGCACGGCGATGTCGATGATGAGTAGTGGCCTGGCGCCCTGCCCGCCCCGCTCTCCCATCACGAGCTCCAGCTCGTCGCGTCCGAGAATCGGGTGGGGCGAGGAGGTCGAGGCAAGCACGATGTCCGCGTGCACGAGCTGCTCCGGCAGCTTGTCCAGTCCGACGACCGAGCCGCCGAAGCGCTGCGCGAGGCTGATCGCGCGGTCGGCGTGGCGGTTGGCGACGAAGATCGTGCCCGCGCCCTGCTCGGAGAGCGCGCGCGCTGTGAGCTCTGAGGCCTCGCCCGCTCCGAGGATCACGACGTTGCGGTCCTGCAGGCCGCCGAGCACGCTGAGCGCGAGATCGACGGCGACGGAGGAAACGCTCACGCGGCTAGAGCCGATGTCGGTCTCCGAGCGCACGCGCTTGCCGGTGGTGAGCGCGGCGGCGAATAGCCGGTTCGAAAACGGTCCCGTGGCGCCTGCGTGCATCGCCGTTTCGTGGGCGCGGCGCACCTGCCCCTGGATGTCCGCCTCGCCGAGGATCATCGACTCGAGGCTCGCGGTGACGCGGTAGAGGTGACGAGCAGCGTCGCAGTTGCGCGGCGAGTAGATCACGTCGGCCAGCTCAGTCGGTCGGATCTCAGCGCGCCGGGCCATTAAGCCCAGCACATCGGCCTCCGCCTGCACTAGATCCCCGCCCGCCCCGCCGACGACGAGGTAGACCTCCGTGCGATTGCACGTGGAGATCACAACCGCCTCGCGCACCTCCTCTGTGGCCGTAGCTAGGCGTGCGAACTCACCCGCCTCGCGCTCGCTGAACGCGAGGCGTTCCCGCAGCGCCACGGGCGCGGTCTTATGGGAGATGCCCAGCGCCAGCAGCTCGCTCATGCCAGTGTCGACTCCGGTTGCTGGTCTTGCCGACCCGCGTCCCCTGAAGCGCCACCGGCAGCTTGCTCTGCCGCGGAGCGCGTGGCAGCCTCGCCGGTGCGCTCGGAGATGCTCAGCAGCTCGCCGAGCTCGCGCTCGATGCGGCTGAGACGGATGGCCATGATCGCCACGTAGATGAGCACGATCGCAAACAGCACGATGTAGGCGCCGGCGACGTACTTGCCGGCCGTGTGCAGCGGCAGTGCGGGCGTCTGGGCGAGAACGACGGCGAACATCATCCCACCGACTTTACGCCCGCGCCCATGGATGTCGCTGTGGCGTGTTGGATCGCGGGAACGGCACTGCGCGCTCGCGGCGCGTCAGCATGTTCACCCGACAGCCTTCTGCGTAGCGCGCGCAATTGTGAGCGAGTGTGCTTGGCGGTCAGCTCGTACTTGCACAGGGTCGCGAACAGTAGTGCCATCGAGCAAAGCGAGACCAGGAACGTCAACGCCATCGGGCCGGGGAGGTTTGAGGTGCTGCCGAGCACTCGTGGATGTAGGTATTCCGTGGAAAGGCGCACGGCGATGAAGTTAAGCGGCACGAATGCCCCGGCGGTGATCGCAAACACGGAGGCGTAGCGCGCCTGGCGCTCGGGGTCCTCGATCGCAAAGCGCAGTGGCTGATAGGTGGCGTAGAGGTGGAAGATGATCAGGAACGACACGAGCGTGGGCTCGCTCCACACCCACCAGTGCCCCCACGAGCCCTTCGCCCAGATCGAGCCCGAGATGAGCGTGCCGACGGCAAAGATAAGGCTCATGTGGATGACCACGTAGGAGCGCATGTCCCACCGCGGATCGCGTGTGCGCAGGTGCTGGATTGCGAGCAGGCCGCCGAGCACGAACCCGCACAGGGCGATGATCGCCAGCGGTACGTGCACGTAGAAGATCTTCTGCAAAAAGCCCTGTTCGGCTTCCAGAGGGGCATAGAAGAAGACCAGGCCGAGCGTGACCGCAATGGCGATGACCGTGGCGATGCTCAGCGTGCGCAATCCATTTCCGTAGCCGAATGGTCGGCTCGAGCGTTCCACGTAGTTAATCCTCCAGGAGGAAGTCGAACAGGGCGAAGGCGATCAGCCCGAACACCAGATCATAGAGCCCAAGCGTAAGCAGCCAGCGCCCCGCGGGCGCTACCAGGTGGGCCTGTACGAGCAGCGGCGAGGTCGCGCGTGCGCCGCCGATCACGATCGGCACGAGTAGCGGTAGCGCCAGCAGCGGCCCGAGCAGGTCGCGTGCGCGTGTGCGCACCGCCATCGCAGCCACCAGCGTGCCGATGACCGCTACGCCGACATCACCACGCGCGAGCGTCGCCAGTAGCCAGGGCAGTGCGGGGCCGAGTGGCGATCCGAGTAGCAGCAGCGCAAAGGCGGGGACGGCCACCAACTCGAGCACGGCGAGGTAGGCCAGCAGCGTAAGTACCTTGGCGATGAGCATTGCGCTGCGATCCACAGGCGCGAGCAGAAATGCATCGAAGCCGCCCTGGTCGGCATCTGCCACAAAGAGACGGTTGATGCCGAGGATGGCGGCGAACAGCAGCGTCACCCAGAGGATCCCCGCGCCGAGATCGCCTTCGACGCTGTTGCGGTTCAGCGCGAAGTGGAAGACGACGAATGTGCTCAGCGCGAACAGCGACATCGCGGGAACCGACTCCAGCGTGCGCAGCTCGACGAGCAGCTCCTTGCGCAGCAGCGCGCGGACAGTGGACCACAGCCCAATGCTCTGGACGGGGCGCCTGGTCTCCACCGCCCGCGACGTGGTTTGCACGCTCATCGGTATAGCTCCGCGATCTCACCAGGGTCTACGTCTGTAGCTGCGCGCAGCAGCGCCGGACGCCCAGCGCGCAATCCCAGCACCACATCAGCTTCGGCGAGGTCGCCTGTGGGGTTGTGGCTGCAGATCACGCGCGTGCGCCTTTTACCGTCCCCGCCCAGCCCGATCAGCGGTGCGACGAGCTCGATGGCGGCGGGGTCGAGATTGGAATGGGGCTCATCGAGCAGCAGTAGCTCGGGGTCGTGCAGCACTGCGCGGGCGACGGCCACCCGCTGGACCATCCCGCGCGAGAGCGTTCGCAGCGGCTCGCCACCGCGGGCGCTCATCGCCACGGACTGCAGCAGCTCGTCCACGCGCTCGTCGCCCACTCCGTGCAGGCGCGCGTGGAAGCGCAGGTTCTCGCGTGCGGTCAGCTCGCGGTAGAGCAGTGGCTCGTGTCCGAGCAGCCCGACGCGGCCACGTACCGCCCACGCATCGTTGGGAAGGCTCGAGCCGAGCACGCGAACATCGCCGGCATGGGGGCGAAGCAGCGTGGCGAGCACACGCAACAGTGTTGTCTTGCCGGCGCCGTTCGGACCGAACACGACCAGTGTCTGTCCAGCGGTGAGCGACAGCGACACGCCGCTGAGCGCCTCGCGTTCGCCGTAGTGTCGAGCGAGCCCCTCCAGCTCGAGCGCTGGCTCGCTCATGGTGTCGTTCGCGGACGGGCTGGACTACCGCCCGACCACGCAGGTGTGCTTTGGGCCATTCCGGCGACTCTACAGCCGTTGCGTGGGCCGAAGATCGAGCGGGGTCCCGCCTCTTGGCCTAAGCAACGTGGCGAGGTCTACTCCAAAACGTCCATAGCCGCGAACACGTTTTGGACGTGAATTGTTGAGGAGTTGCGCAACCATACATGTCAGTTCGAGTTTTTAGGACATGACTATCTTGTGCACTTTGGCTAATCACGTAGTAGGGGAGCTAAGGGATGGAACCCAGAGACTGGCCGCTTGACCCTGTCGCCGCGGCGACAGTCGTCGGGCACGTGATCGAAGACCTCAACGAGAGCAACGAGGATCAGCGCGACGCCCTCTTGTATGAATTCATCCGTACGGCGTGGGGCACCGTGTGGGCGCTGGATCAGTAACACGGCGAATCTGGTGACCTGGGCTCGCCCCAGGTCACCAGTGTCGTGAGCCTCTAGACGTGCAAAGCGTGTGCGCTCTGCGCTCGCGCGATCAGCTCGCGTACGGCCTGTTCGCCGGCCTCGTCGTCACGCAATAGCGCAATCGGGTCGGGGTCGCCGTTGACGATGCCCTCGAAGAAGTCCTTGCGCTCCTGGTAGGTCGCGAGCGTCCCCTTGGCCCAGCCGCGTACCTCGTTGAGCAGCACCGCCAGACGCGCGTAGGGCTCGCCAAACTGAGCTTCGATCTCGCGCTTCATGCGCTTGGCCAGCGCCGGCGAGGCGCCAGCTGTGGAGATGGCGATCGCGAGCGGGCTCATGCGCACGATCGCGGGCAGGATGAAATTGCACAGGGGCGGGACGTCAACGACGTTGACGAGCATTGCCCGTCGCTCGGCATCCTCGTAGACGGCGATGTTCACGTCGGTGTTGTCGGTTGCGGCGATCGCCATGAACGCGCCCTCCAGGTCGCTCGCGCCCGCGTAGTCGCGCTGCTCCCAGTGGATCGAGCCCTCGCGCGCGTACTGCTCGAGCGCGGGCTCCGCCTCGGGGGCGATCAGCGTCACCTCGCCGCCGCACGCGAGCAGCCCCTCGACCTTCTCCAGGCCGATCTCACCGCCGCCGATCACCAGGCAGCGTCGGCCGGAGAGCTTTAGGCAGGCGATGTAGAAGGGGGTGTCGAGCATCCCCTGCACGCAGCTCTGGTCGCAGATTCCTCTGCGTAGTTGGCAGACGCACTCCTTGCCAGCGTAGGCTTGGGCGGGCATGTGCTCAAGAGTAGTGCAGGAGCGGCGTGCCTCACCGCGGCAGCCCGCGCCCGAACGCGCGCGCACCCACCCGTGCGAGCGCAAGTGCACCCTCTCGCCAGGCGTGCTCGCGATCTGACTCACGCGCGGAGCGCAACTTGGCGACGGTGCGCATCGCCTTGATGCTGCTCGAATCGTAAGGACCCCACCACAGCCCGCGCATGTTGGGTGGGTCCCAGGTGATGAGCTTCTCCTGCGCGCAGGCCCTGAGCCCAGCTTGTCCGAGCGTGCGGCCGAGGCCGCCCCCGGCGGCCGCTCCCCAAGGGCCGCGCGAGACGGTGGGCCCGGGCAGGTGGTCATTGAGCCAGACCATGCCGGCGTGCAGCTCACGGGCGATACGGATCCCCTGGTAGCGGTCGGCGGTCCACACAGATGCGCCCAAGCAGTAGTCGCTGCCGTTGGCGGCAGCGATCGCCTCATCGATTGAGTCGACGGGCACGACAACAAGCACGGGTCCGTCGATCGGCTCGCGCAGTACGCGCATCTCCGATGTTGCGCCGGTGATCACAGCGGGTGCGTAGAAGGCGCCAGCGTCGCAGCCCGCCGGCCTCACGGGCCCGCCGCAATGCAGCTGCGCTCCCTGTGCGACAGCCTCGTCCACCAACGCCGCGACGTGCTCGGCGCGGCGCACAGACGCAAGCGGTCCGACCTGCACACGGGGATCGACAGGGTCACCGACGCTGAGGGCGCGCGCGCCGGCAACGAGCCCCGCAAGGAATCGCTCATAGACCTCGCGAGCGACGTAGATGCGCTCGATCGAGCCTCGCGCCTGCCCGGCGCCGGCGCATCCTGCCCACAATGCCCCGCCGACAGCGCGCCGCAGGTGTGCATCAGCGAGCACCAGCATCGCGTCCTTGCCGCCCAACTCGACCGTGACCTCCTTCTCGCGGGAGACGCACGCACGCGCCACTACACGCCCGACGGCGGGCGATCCGGTGAACAGGATCTTGTCGACGGACGCTTGCGCCAGCGCGACGCCCACGCCGGCATCGCCGTGGATGACCCGCACAAGCCCCTCGGGAAGCCCAGCGCGCGCGAGCACGCGCGCGATCCGCTCGCCCGCGAGGCTTGCGCGCGCGGCCGGCTTGAAGACCACGCCGTTGCCCGCCAGTAGCGCTCCAGCGATCTGGCCGAGGGGCTGAGCAAACGGTGCGCTGCCGGCGCCGATCACGCCGAGAACGCCGTATGGCTCGAACGCGATCCGTGCCCGCTTGGCGATTGTCAGCGAGCGGTTGATCCCCACTCGCCGCCCGCCGAGCACGTCCGCTCCATCCTCGGCGATCCACTTCAGCGCGTCAACGGCCGCGAGCAGCTCCAGCGCGGCGATCTCCCCGCGGGGCCTGCCCTGCTCACGAGCGAGTCCCTCTTGCAGCTCATCGAAGTCATCGATCACTGCCTGGGCCATCCTGTTCATGTAGCGGGCGCGGTCCTTGACCCGCAAGAGCGCCCACAGCGGCTGCACCTTGGCGACCGCCTCCACCACCCCTTCGACGCGCTCGGGTGCCGTCGCCGTGACTGCTCCGAGGACGGCGCCCGTCGCGGGGTCGCGTACGGCGAGCTCCTCTGTCGCGCCGCTTCTGTCGGGGGAGATGGTGCTGTCGCTCAGGGGTACGCTCATTGCACGGCCGATTATCGCCTCTCGGAGCCGCGTGCCTGGCGAATCTTCTGCAGGCGCGCTGCCAGCTCAGCCTCGGCGTCGTCTGGCTCGTAAAAGCGCTCGCCTGCGAGCTCCTCTGGCAGGAGCTCCTGAGGACCAAGATGCCCGGGATGTCCGTGGGGATTGTCGTATCCGCCGCGGTCCTGGCCGGGTCGTGGCCCGGACCTGAGCCATCCGGGGACCGGTGCTGCGCCGTGTTCGCGCACGTGGCGCTCGGCCGCGGACAGCGCCAGCCCGGCGGCGTTGGACTTGGGCGCGAGCGATAGATAGATGGCCGCCTGCGCGAGCGCGTAACGTGCCTCCGGCAGGCCCACATGCTCTACCGCCTGGGCGGCGGCGGTGGCCACCGACAGCGCCGCGGGGTCGGCGTTACCGATGTCCTCGGAGGCGAGGATGATCATCCTCCGCACGATGAAGCGGGCGTCCTCGCCGCCCTCGAGCATGACCGCCAGGTAGTACAGCGACGCGTCGGGGTCGGAGCCGCGGGTGGCCTTGATCCACGCGGAGATGTAGTCGTAGTGACGGTCGCCCTTTTTGTCGTAGAGGACCGCGCGCCGCTGTAGCGCGTCCTCGATGCGGGCGAGCGTCACGTGCTCCTCGCCCAGCTCGCGGGCGGTCACGGCGGCCAGCTCGAGCGCGTTGAGCGCGGTGCGCGCGTCGCCTTCGCTGCGTGTGGCGAGAAACTCGATCGCGTTCTCATCCACCGCAAGCGCTCCTCCACCTGCCGCCGCGGATGTGTCATCGGAGCGTGTGCCGGTGGCCGCTGGTGCGTCGCCTGCCTGGGTGCCGGCGGCGGCGCGGCGCACGAGCAGTGCAACCTCCTCGGCGGTGAGCGCCTGCAGCGCATACACGCGCACGCGCGAGAGCAGCGCACCGTTGACCTCGAACGCAGGGTTCTCGGTGGTTGCGCCGATCAGCGTCAAAAGGCCTTCCTCCACCGCCGGCAGCAGTGCATCCTGCTGGGCCTTGTTGAAGCGGTGGATCTCATCGAGGAACAGCACCGTCTGCGTGCCACTGGTGTCGCGGCGGTGCGCGGCGCGCTCGATCACCGCGCGCACCTCCGCGCGACCGGCGGCCACCGCGCTGAGCTCCTCAAAGGCCGCCTGCGAGCGCTCGGCGACGATCCGCGCGAGGGTCGTCTTGCCCGAGCCCGGGGGGCCGTAGAGCAGCATCGAGTGGGGATGTCCGTGCTCGATTGCGGTGCGCAGCGCAGAGCCCGGACCGAGTAGATGCGACTGGCCGACGAACCCCTCGAGGCTCCGGGGACGGGCGCGAGCTGCCAGTGGCAAGCTCTGTAACACTTGATCGTCTGGAATACGACGTTTGGCCATATCAAGTGCCGAAACTTTGGCCAGATCGGCGTCCGGATCCTCATCAAAAAGGGTATCCATGTAAGCGAGTATTGCTCCTGGTGCCTCGAGGGCCTGCCAGACGGCAGGTTTGCACATGGCTCGTGTCGAAAGTTGCATGCGAAAGTTGTAGATTGCTTGTCAACGTCCAAACACCCCCACATCCGCAGCAGCAGAGAGTCCCGAGATGAGTGCCGGGGCGACTGAGGTACTGCCAACGGGAGGGGGATCGCTCGAATTCCTGGATGTGGGCGGCGACATCGCCGCGCGCTCCCCGCTACAGCTTTTCTGGCGCAGGTTCCGTCAGGATCGCGTGGCGCTCGTATCGCTTGGCTTCATCGTCTTCCTGGTTGTCATCGCGGTTGCCGCGCCGCTGGTCGTCAGCATCCTCGGCCTCCCGGGCCCCGATGTCCAGAACCTCAACCTGACCAACTCCTTCGGCTCGCCTCTCGGGCCCACCGGTGCCCACCCGTTCGGCGTCGATCAGCTCGGCGAGGACGTGATGTCGCGGGTGATCTACGGCACCCGTGTCTCGCTGGAGGTGGGGGTGATCGGCACCGGGATCTCGACCGTGATCGGCGTTGTCGTGGGTATGCTCGCCGGCTTCTACCGGGGCTTGGTCGACACGCTCCTCTCTCGGTTCATGGACGTCGTGCTGTCGATCCCGATCCTGCTGCTGGGGCTCGGCGTCGCCTCCGCGTGCGCGGTGCGCGGGTGCGTAAAAGGGCTGATCCAGCCAGGGCTGGGGTTGATCATCTTCATCATCTGCCTGGCGACGTGGCCCTATATCGCGAGGATCGTGCGTGGGCTCGTGCTGTCGATGCGCGAGCGCGAGTTCGTCGAAGCCTCACGCGCGCTGGGCGCCTCCGACGCGAGGATTATGTTCCGCGAGATCCTCCCCAACCTGGCTGCGCCGCTCATCGTCTACTCGAGCCTGCTGATCCCCACCAACATCCTGTTTGAGGCGGCGCTCTCGTTCCTCGGCGTCGGCATCCGCCCGCCGACGCCGAGCTGGGGCGCGATGATCGCCCAGGCGGCACCGATCTTCAACACCGCGTGGTGGTTCATGGTCTTCCCGGGCCTTGCGCTGCTGCTGACGGTGCTGGCATTCAACCTGTTGGGCGACGGGCTGCAGGACGCCCTGAACCCGAGGAACGCCCAATGAGGGCGATTGGTTCACAACATAGGAGGCGTCTTGATGAAGTCGATTAGATCGGTCGCGGCCGCAGGGCTCGTGGCCGGGCTCGCACTGCTGCTGGCTGCGTGCGGGTCCAGCAACTCGAGCAGTAGCTCGACTAGCACCGGCTCGAGCAGCAGTTCCACAAGTGCAAGCGCCGCGCTCAGCACGGGCGGCTACAAAAGCCCGCTGACCGAGCCGGAGACCGGCAAGACCGGCGGGACGCTGACGGTGCTGCAGGAAATCGACTTCGAACACCTCGATCCGGGGATCGCCTACTTCTCGGTCGACTATGCAGTCGTGTTCGCGACGCAGCGTCCGCTGTACTCGCAAAAGCCGAACTCGACCGAAGCGACGCCCGACATGGCGGAAGGCCAGCCGGAAATCTCCAGCGACGGCAAGACGGTCACCGTTCACATCAAGCAGGGGATCAAGTTCAGCCCACCGGTGAACCGCGAAGTCACCTCCGAAGACGTCGCCTACGCGATCGAGCGCGGCACCAACCCGGATGTCGCCAACCCCTACATCGGGTCCTACTTCAAATCGATCGAAGGCGAGCCGACTGACACGACGGGCGCGCCGATGAAGGGCATCGAAACGCCGAACAAGCACGAGATCGTCTTCCACCTGACCGAACCCAAAGGGCAGATCGTCGCTGACGCGCTGGTGCTCCCGCTGACTGCGGCGGTGCCGAAGGAATACGCCGAAAAATTTGACAAGAACAAGCCGTCCAACTACGTCGACTATGAGGTCGCGACGGGGCCGTACATGCTCAAGAACAACTCCGAAGGCAAGGTGCTGGGTATCGGCTACATCCCCGGCAAGTCGGCCACGCTCGTGCGCAACCCCAACTGGAACCCAAAGACCGACTACCGGCCGGCGTACCTGAACGAAATCGACGTCAAGATCGGCGGGACGAGCTCCGTGATCGGGCGCCAGGTGCTCGAAGGGACCGACGTCGTCCAGAACGAATCGTCGGTGGCTCAGCCCGACATCGTGCTCGCGGCCGAAAAGTTCAAAAACCAGCTGGAGATCTCACCCGGCGGCGGCGACCACTACATCGGGGTCAACAACAAGGTCGGGCCGTTCAAGAGCATCGACCTGCGCAAGGCCTTCTGGGCGGGCCTCGACAGGACGGCGCTCGACAAGGTCAAGGGCGGCCCACTGGTGACCAATGTGGCCACCCACTTCATCTACCCGACGATCAACGGCTTCGAACAGGCCGGCGGTTTGAAGGGGCCGACGGGGCCGCAGTTCGACTTCAACGAACATCCCGAAGGCGATACGGCGATTGCCGAAAAGTACATCAAGCTGGCGGGTTACCCCACCGGCAAATACACCGGCCATGAACTGACCACGATCGTCGCTTCGACCGGAGACCCGTTCGAAGAGCAGGCGGAGATCGTCCAGCAGGCGCTCAAGAACCTGGGCTTTCCGGTGAAGCTGACGCTTGTGGAAACCTCGACGATGTACGCGAAGTACTGCAACGTCCCCAAAGAAGAGATCACCGTATGCCCGAGCGTGGGCTGGATCGCCGACTTCCCCGATCCGCAGACCGTGCTCAACATCACGTTCAACGGCACCACGATCGTCCCCACGAGCAACGTCAACTGGGGCCAGACGAACGTGCCGAAGATCAACAAAGCGATGGCGGCGGCCGAAAACGTCATCGGCACGGAAGCTCGTGCCAAGGCGTGGGCAAACATCGATAAGGAACTCGTCGAAGACGCCGCCGCGATCCCGTTCGACTGGGACAAGCAGGCGAACATCGAGGGCAGCGGCGTTGAAGGTGTCGGCGACATCTGGAATGTCGGCGAGTGGGACTACAACTACACCTCGCTGAAGTAGTCGCATTCAAGAAGGCAGGCTGGGGTGGGGCTCGACCATCGGGTCCCACCCAGCCGGCATCCGCTGATAACCCCTGACATGCGCCACGCGCAAGCTCCCGACCACCGACCCGAGGACCACGTTCACCAGATGAGCGACCACCGCCGATGATCCGATACATCATTCGTCGTCTGCTCATCGGGGTGCTGGTGCTGGTGATCGTCTGTGCGCTGACGTTCCTGCTGTTTCGCGTCCTCCCGACCGCGAACCCGGCGGTGCTGCGGGCAGGGCGCGACCCGCAGCCGAGGCTGATCAAGGAGATCGAAGCCGTCCTCGGGCTCGGCAAACCCCTGCCCGTGCAGTTCTGGGACTACATGAAGGAATTCTTCTTCCACTTCAACCTCGGCTTCAGCTACTACAGCCAGGAGTCTGTCAAGAGCCTGATTGCCGAACGCCTGCCGGCCACCCTGTCACTGACGATCGGTGCGGCCGTCCTGTGGGTCATCGGAGGGCTCAGCGTTGGGATCATCTCAGCGCTGCGCCGGCACACTTTCCTCGACCGCTTCTCGATGGGCTCGGCTCTGGTGCTGCTTTCGGTTCCAGAATTCTGGCTCGGGTTTGTGTTTCTCCTGCTGTTCGCCTCTGACATCGGCAAATTCAAGATCCTCCCGGGCGCCGGTAGCTATGTGGGGCTCACGAGCGATCCGTGGAAATGGTTCACCTCGCTGATCATGCCGTGGATCGTGCTCGCCGCCGGTTCGGCGGCGATCTACGCGCGGCTGATGCGCAGCAGCCTCAGCGAGACGATGCGCGAGGACTACATCCGGACCGCGCGCGCCAAGGGGCTTCGCGAGAGCGCCGTGGTTCGCCAGGGGGTGCGCTCGGCGATCAACCCGATCGTCACGCTGTTCGGCCTGGAAGTTGGCGTGCTGCTCGGTGGCGCGATCCTGGTCGAGGCTGTGTTCAACATCCCCGGTATCGGGCGGCTCGCCTATCAGTCGATTCAGTCCTCGGACTTCCCGGTCATTCAAGGAACCGTGCTGCTCGCGTCATCGTTCATCATCGTCGCGAACATCGTCGTCGACATCGCCTACGCCTATCTCGACCCCAGGGTGCGCTACTCGTGAGCGCCGCCGAGGCGTTGCTGCGCGTTGAGGACCTGCGCGTCGAATTCCCGAGCGAGGACGGCGTCGTGCACGCGGTCGATGGGATCACCTACCAGGTGTTCCCTGGTCGCACGCTGGGGATCGTCGGCGAGTCGGGATCGGGCAAGACCGTCTCCTCGCTGACCGCGCTGGGCCTCACACGCCGCCAAGGTGCGCGGATCTCCGGGCGGATCATGTTCGACGGCCAGGATCTGCTGACGCTCTCCGAAGACAAGATGCGCTCGATCCGCGGCAACGACATCGCGATGGTCTTCCAGGACCCGCTGTCGTCGCTTCATCCGCTGTACAAGGTCGGTCGTCAGTTGACGGAGGCGGTGCGCGCGCACCGTGACGTCTCCAAGGCCAAGGCGCGGGAGCGCGCGGTTGAGCTGTTGGGCCTTGTCGGCATACCGGACCCATCGAGGCGTGTCGATCAATACCCGCACGAGTTCTCCGGCGGGATGCGCCAACGCGTGATGATCGCGATGGCGCTGGCGAACGAGCCAAAGCTGCTGTTTGCGGATGAGCCCACGACGGCTTTGGACGTGACCGTGCAGGCGCAGATCCTGGCGCTGATGGAACGCCTTCAGCAAGAGCTGGGGATGGCGATCGTGATCATCACCCACGACCTCGGGGTGGTGGCGGAGATGGCCGATGACATTGCCGTTATGTATGCGGGGCGGATCGTCGAGACGGCGTCAGCGACGCGCCTGTTCGCCGCGCCCGAGCATCCCTACACGTGGGGGCTGTTGAAGTCGATCCCACGACTGGATGCTCCGCGCGAGGAGGAGCTCGTGCCGATCCCGGGGACGCCACCGAGTCTCATCAACCCACCCTCCGGCTGCCACTTCCATCCCCGCTGTCCTTACTTGCAACCAGAGCACGAGCGCATCGACCCTGCACTGGAGCCGGTGCCCGACGAACCCGAGCACCACGTCGCCTGTCTGCTCGAGTCCGAGGTGCGCAGGAGCCTGTGGGCAAAGTTGCGTGAGGGCAACACCCCCGAGGAAGCGCTCGCGTCAGTCGGCTCGGGAGACCCCGCAACGTGAGCGGCGCCGAGCCCACATCCTCCGCGTTCGGCGAATCAGCTGGGGATTCACCATCCGTGGCGCCGGCAACGCCGACCCCCGCCGGGGACGGCCCGCTCGTGCGTGTGCGCGATCTCGTGAAGCATTTCCCGATCACGCGGGGCATCATCGTCCAGCGCAAGGTGGGTGCGGTGCAGGCCGTCGACAACGTGAGCTTTGAGATCAAACGCGGAGAGACCCTGGGCCTCGTCGGCGAGACGGGCTGTGGCAAGAGCACGACCGCGCGGCTTATCACGCGCCTGCTCGACGCGACCTCGGGGGAGATCGACTTCGACGGTCAGGACATCACGCGCTTGAAGGGAGCTCGCCTGAAGGCGATTCGCCGCGAGGTGCAGATGATTTTCCAGGACCCGTACTCGTCGCTGAACCCGCGCAAGACGATCGGTTCGATCATCGGCGAGCCGTTCGCCATCCATGGGCTGCTGCCGGACAAGGGCGAGCGTAAGCGCGAGGTACAGCGGTTGATGGAGACGGTGGGACTGAACCCCGAGCACTACAACCGCTACCCGCACGAGTTCTCAGGCGGGCAGCGCCAGCGCATCGGTGTGGCCAGGGCACTGGCGCTACAGCCGAAGCTGCTGATCGCCGACGAGCCGGTGTCGGCGCTCGATGTCTCGATCCAGGCGCAGGTCCTGAACCTGCTGCGCGACCTGCAGCGGCGGTTTGGCCTGACGATCGTGTTCATCGCCCACGACCTCTCAGTTGTGCGCCACATGTGCGACCGCGTGGCGGTGATGTATCTCGGCAAGATCGTTGAGATTGGCGGTGGTGATGAGCTCTACAGCTTCCCCCGCCACCCCTACACGGGTGCGCTGCTGGCGGCAGTGCCGCACGCTGATCCGAGCCGCCACGGCGAGCAGCGGACGATCCTCGGCGGCGACGTGCCGAGTCCGGCCAACCCGCCGAGCGCGTGTCGCTTCCACACCCGCTGCCCCAAGGCGCAGGAGATCTGCTCTCAGCAGGAGCCACCGTTGGAGGACAAGGGCTCGGGCACACGCGTTGCATGCCACTTCCCGCTGACACGCGAGGAGGTCGCGCAGATCGGCGTACGATCTGGCGGATGACCACGAACGGATCACAGAGCGATGGATTGGGCGCGGAGGCTGAGGAGCTGCTGGCGAGCCTGATTCGCTTTAACACGGTCAACCCGCCGGGCAACGAGCGTGCGGCGCAGGAGTATCTCGCGGCGCACCTGACCGAGGCTGGCTTCGAATGTGAGCTACTGGGTGCCGAGCCCGAGCGGCCGAACCTCGTGGCAAGGCTCCGTCCCACTGACGCGGATGCACCCGCGGGTCCGACGCTCTGCTACCTGGGCCACGTGGACACGGTGCTGGCGGACCCAGCCGCCTGGACGCACGACCCGTGGTCCGGTGAGATCGCCGACGGTTTCCTGTGGGGCAGGGGAGCGCTTGACATGAAGTCTCAGGTCGCGGCGGAGATCGCCGCGGCGGCGTCGTTGGCACGCTCGGGCTGGCGCCCGACGAGTGGCGAGTTGTTGATCGTGGCGGTCGTCGATGAGGAGACGGGTGGCTCGCTGGGGGCTGAATGGATCACCAAGAACTACCCGGAGAAGGTGCGCTGCGACATGCTGCTGAACGAGGGCGGCGGCGCGGTGTTCGAATATGGAGGGGCGCGCCGCTACGGCGTGTGTTGCGCGGAGAAGGGCGTTTTCCGCTTCACGCTGTCGACCTCCGGGGTGGCAGGCCACGCTTCGATGCCAGGGATGGGCGATAACGCGCTGTTGAAGATGGGGCCGGTGCTCGAGCGCTTCGCAGCGCGTCAGCCCTCGTTTCAGCTGACAGATGAGCCGCTGGCGTTCCTGCGCGGGATCGGCGAGGACCCCGACGACCCCCAGGGCTCGCTCGAGCGCCTGCAGGCAGTTGACCCGCGCTTGGCAATCATGTTCGGTCCGATGCTGGGGGTTACGTTTACGCCCACGCGGATCAGCGCGTCGGAGAAGATCAACGTGATTCCCAGTCGCGCGGAGTTGAAAGTTGATTGCCGCGTGCCTCCGGGATTGGGCGAGGAGGAGGTGCGGGCGGGCATCGCTGAGGTGCTTGGTGCGGAAAACAACACCTGGAGCATCGAGTTCACCGAGCGCGTGGTGGGCAATCGATCGCCGGTGGCTTCGTCGCTGATGGACACGATCTCCACGTGGATCTCCGAGCGCGATCCCGGCGCGCAGGCCGTGCCGGTGGTGCTTCCGGGCTTCACCGACTCCCGCCATTTCCGCCTGGCGTTCCCCGAGTGTGTGGCCTACGGCTTCTTTCCGCAGCGTCACCAGACGTTGCTGGAGAGCGCGCCGCTGATCCACGGCGCGGACGAGCGAATCGACGTGCGCGACTTGGCGTTTGCGGCGGAGCTGTTCAGGGACGTGGCGGTACGCATTCTCGGTTGAGAATTCCCAGCGCTCGACAAGCGCGGGAAAAACGCGCATAATGCGACGTAATGCCAAGGATGGTGTATTTGCTGGAGAGGGTTGACAGGTGAGTAAGCAGGCCAAGGCTGGACTGCACTCGACCGGGGGAGAAGCGCTGCCGGCACACGCCGGCAGTGCTCACAGCGCTGCCATAAACGGCGCGGCGGTGCGCGCCGCTGAGAAAGAAGCGTTGCACGCCGCCGCTACGTCTGGGGCGCTGAAGCACGCCGGCAAAGTGGGCACGGTGACGCACGCCGCGATCGTGCGTAGCACCGTGCCCGCGTCGGCGGCGCCGCATATCTCGTTCACCCAGGAATTGCAGAACCAGGCGCTCAACTGGGAGCCGGTAATCGCGATCCTGTTCTTCAGTGCGCTGATTTTCATGATGTGGCGGATGCTGAAGGTGATGCCGCGGGTCAAGCCGCAGCGCATCAAGCCATCATCCGGTCAGTCGGTGACGTTCGCTGACATCGCGGGGGTAGATGAGGCAAAGGCTGAGCTGCAGGAGATCGTCGAGTTCCTGCGGGAGCCAAAGTCCTTCCATGCGCTGGGGGCGAAGGTGCCAAAGGGGATCCTGCTGCACGGGCCGCCTGGAACCGGCAAGACGTTGCTGGCGAAGGCGGTGGCGAACGAGTCGGGCGCGCAGTTCTTCGCGCAGTCGGCGGCGTCGTTCGTGGAGATGTTCGCGGGTCTCGGCGCTGCGCGGATCCGCCGTCTGTTCGATATCGCGCGCAAGCACGAACCGGCGATCATCTTCATCGACGAGCTCGACGCTGTGGGGGGACGGCGGGGGATGGACATCTCCGGCGAGAAGGACCAGACGCTCAACCAGCTGCTGGTGGAGATGGACGGCTTCTCCTCGAGCGGGCGCGTTGTTGTGATCGCCGCGTCGAACCTGCTGGACAAGCTCGACCCCGCGCTGCTGCGCCCGGGACGCTTTGACCGGCAGGTGTTCGTGGTGCCGCCAGACGTGAAAGGCCGCCTGGGTGTGCTGCAGGTGCACACGCGCACGAAGCCGATGGGCGATGTCGATCTGGGGTTGGTGGCGCAGCAGACGAGCGGGTTGACGGGGGCGGACCTGGCGAATATCTGCAACGAGGCGGCGATCTTCGCGACCAGGCGCGGCGCCGAGAGGATCGGTCACGAGGACTTCGACGCGGCGCTCGAGCGGGTGATCGCGGGCGTTCAGTCCAAACGTGTGCTCAACGCCCACGAGCGGCGGGTGGTGGCCTACCACGAGGCCGGGCACGCATTGTGTGGCGAGCTGTTGCCGTCGGTCGACCGCGTGCACAAGATCTCGATCGTGCCGCGCGGACGCGCGCTTGGCTACACGATGAACCTGCCGGCGGAGGATCGTTATCTGAAGACGCGCGAGGAGCTGCTCGACTACATGACCGTCCTGCTCGGAGGTCGTGCTGCTGAGCAGATCGTTTTCGGCGCGATCACCACCGGCGCCTCGGATGACCTCAAGCGCGTGGCCGACATCTCCCACTCGATGGTGCACGAGTTCGCGATGGGCACCGCCGGCGTGGGACGCTCGCCCGATGGCGACGTGCAGCTGTCGGAGCAGACGCTGCGGCTGCGCGACGAGGAGCGCCAGGATCTGATCGAGGAGGCGCGTAGGGCGGCGCAGAAGCTGATCGTCGCGCACCGACCCCAGCTGGAGGAGCTGGCGCAGGAGCTGCTCGAGCACGAGGTGCTGGAGCGCGACGCGATCGACAGGGTGATGAAGGGGGTGCCGCGGATGGAGCGCGCGCCGGGTGTGGGGCTGCGTGTGGTTGCGGCGGCACAGCCGCACCCGCCTCTGCCCGGGCTGGCTCCGATTCCGCTGCCGAAGGCGCCCGACGAGGGCTAGCGTCCTGAGTCGCTGCCCCGGCCGCCGATAGACTGCGGCTCATGTTCAGCCGCATCGACCATATTGGTGTTGCCGTGGAGGAGATCGAACCTGCGCTGGAGCTCTACCGCGACAGCTTCGAGCTGACGGTGGCTCATCGCGAGGTCGTGGAGGAGCAGGGCGTGGAGGCGGTGCTGCTGGATGTGGGCGAGAACCATGTGGAGCTGCTGGCGCCACTCGGCCCGGACACGCCGGTTGGCAAGTTCCTCGCGGCCAAGGGGCCGGGGTTGCATCACGTGGCCTACCAGGTGAGCGACATTGACGCCACGCTCGAGGCGCTCAAGCGGGCGGGCCTGCAGCTGATCGACGAGCAGCCGCGCACCGGCATCCGTGGGTCGCGTGTGGCGTTTATGCACCCGCGGGCAACGGTAGGTGTGCTGACGGAGATCGTTCAGCCGGCGGCCGGATTGGAGGATCACTGATGGCATCGGGAGCACGACGTGTGACGCTTGGCTTTCAAGGAGGACAGGTGTTGGCACTGCGTGTCAGCGACAAGCAGCTGGAGGACCTCAACAAATCGCTCGGCGGCATCGGCTGGCACGAGCTGGAGAGCGAGGACGGGCCGGTGCGTGTGGATCTGGGCCAGGTCGTGTATGTCAGCGCTGACAGTGATGAGCCTCGCGTTGGCTTTGGCTAGACGCCGTTGAATCTGGACGAGCGGCTGCTGCGCGTCGCGCGCACGTGTGGGCACACGCCAGCGGCTGAGCGTGCTGTGGCGCGGTTCTCGAAGCTGGGAGAGCATGCGGGTGTCTGGCTCGCGATTGGGGTCGCTGGCGGTGTGCTGGACGCGGAGCGCAGGAGCGAGTGGCGTCGGGCGACGGTCACGGTGGCGGGCGTGTACGCGCTCAATACGGCGATCAAGCAGGTGGTGGGTCGCCGCCGGCCCGAACTGCGTGATCTCCCGGCGCTGACCGGTACCCCCACGGCTTTGAGCTTCCCGAGCGCGCACGCCTCGACGGCTTTCGCCGGCGCTGGCCTCTATTCACGCCTTGGCGTGCCGGCCCCGCCGCTTTACGCGTTGGCCACAGGGCTGGCGCTGTCGCGGCTGTACCTGGGTGTTCACTACCCGTCGGATGTGGTGGCCGGGGCGATACTCGGAACGCTGGTGGGGCGACGCAACTTGGACACACCAGCACATATACTGGACGCATGAGTCAAGCCCTGTCGCTGTCGGCAGAGAAGGTTGGTTGTAGTGAGCGCACGCTGCGGCGCTGCGTAAACGACGGCTTGTTGCGTGGTCGTCGGGTAGCACGGCGCCGGCTGGAGCTGTCATGCGAGGAGGAGGAGTATCTGGCTGCTCACTGGGAGCTACTCAGCAAGCTCAGGACGGCGCTGCGCACTGAGCGAGCAGCTCGCATGGTGGTGTTGTTCGGGTCGATCGCGACCGGCGAGGATCAGGATTCCTCCGATGTCGATCTCCTCGTCGTGCATGACGGGGAGGGGCCGCGCTCTCTGGCCAGGCTGCAGATGCGCCTGCGACGCGCGCTTGGACGTCCGGTGGATGTAGTCGACCTCGAACAGGCGGAGACGATGCCAACGCTATTGGCTGACATCCTGCGCGAGGGCCGGGTGCTGGTCGATCGAGGCGGATTGTGGGACGGGTTGCAAAAGCGTCGGCGCGAGATATTCGCGGCTGCCGATCGCGAAGAGCGCGAGGTTGCGCAGCGCGCGCACGAGACGGTTGTGGCCGCACGGGAGCGGATCGCGGCAGCCGCCTAGTCATGCCTGCACTGTCAAAGGGACAGCGACGGCTGAACACGATCTTCGAGTCCATTCCTCGTGCGCGCGAGCAACTGCTAGTCGCCGTGGAAGAGTTCGACCCGGAGTTCGATCTCGATGCTTTTCTTCGTGCGGCGAGCTCACCGGACGCGCGAGAGCGCAACAAGGTAGCTGTGGTCGAGCGCGAGTACGAGGTGCTTTTGAACTGGCTGCACGAGCTTGCCGCGCGGGCACTCGCAGAGGGGCAGCGCCTCGGTGTGCTTGAGAAGGAAGCCGGCCATCCCTGGGAGCGACTTGCCGCGTTGGAGGTAATCTCGCAGCGTTCGGCAACACGCCTGCAGGAGGCGAAGGAGTTGCGCGACGATCTGGCGCATGCCTATCCGCCAGCGGGTTGGAAGGCTTTGCGCGAGAGTGTGCAGATCCTCCTGGCCGAGCTCGATCGCTATGTAGACCGCTGTGCCACATGGCTGGCTGAGGAGGGCATTCTCGAAATGGAGGCGGAACGGTGAGCACGCGCATAGGAATCGTGGGGATGCCCAACGCGGGCAAGTCGTCGCTGTTCAACGCGCTGACGAAAGCGGGGGCGGAGGCGGCGAACTACCCGTTCACGACGATCGAGCCGAACGTGGCGGTTGTGCCGGTGCGCGACGAGCGCATGGAGGAGGTGGCAAAGACGGTTGGCGCGTCGGAGATCGTGTGGGACACGGTCGACTTCCACGACATCGCGGGCCTCGTGGCGGGGGCGCACGAGGGGGAGGGGCTGGGCAACAAATTCCTGGCGAACATCCGCGAGACCCACGCGATCGTGCATGTGGTGCGGGCGCATAACGACGAAAACGTGATCCACCCGGAGGGTCGCGTGGACCCGCTGGCCGATATTGAGACGATTGAGACGGAGTTGGTGATGGCGGACCTCGACGCTGCTGAACGCCGCGTGGACAAAGTCGGCAAACAGGCGCGGGGGGGCGATCGTGTTGCTGTCGCGGAGGAGGCGTGGCTACGCGAGGTGATCGCGGCTTTGCAGGAAGGTCGTCCAGCGCGCACCGTGCCGGTGCCTGATGACGCACCCAACGCCGCGCGTGACCTGGGCTCGTTGACGAGCAAGCCGGTGCTGTTCGTGGCGAACGTGGATGAGGGCTCAGATGAGGTGCCGGCGGCGGTGGCCGAGCACGCGGCCGCGCAGGGCGCGCGTGCTGTGGCCGTGTCCTCACGGATCGAGTCGGAGCTGGCGGAGCTCGACGACGAGGACGCAGCGGCGATGCGCGAGGAGCTAGGCGTCAGCGAGTCTGGCCTGCAGCGCGTGGTGCGTGAGGCGTTTGCGCTGCTCGAGCTGATTTCGTTCTTCACTGCGGGCGAGGCGACGATTGCGCAGTCGTGGCACCTGCGCCGCGGTCTCACCGCGTGGCACGCCGCCGGCGAGATCCACTCGGACATCCAGAAGGGCTTCGTGCGCGCTGAGGTGATCGGCTGGAAAGAGCTGGTCGATGCGGGCGGCTATGCAGGCGCGCGCGAACGCGGCACGCTGCGGCTGGAGGGTCGCGATTACGTGATGAACGATGGGGACGTAATCACGGTGAAGTTCACGCCTTAGAGAGCTGCTCCAGCCGCTCGGCCAGACGCCGCATGCCCAGCTCGCCCGCCATGTGTGTGCCGCCGGCGAAGTCGGTCGTGCGGTCCTTCGGCGGCGCCACTTCGATTCGCTGCAGGGTGGCGATTTGCTTGAACTTGCGTAGGAGCTCTGCGTTATCCCGCAGCGCAGCAGCAACGCGCGGGCGCATGAGCTTGCTCGCTCTGACCGCCGCAGCATCGGCGTCCTCGGCACTTGCGTCCGCACCCGCTGCGCTCAGCAGCGCCTCGAGCGTTCCGTGCTTGCGTAGAAGCTCTGCTGCTGTCTTTGCGCCGATGCCTGGGGCGCCGGGGAGGCCGTCGGAGGGGTCGCCGCGCAGCGCGATGAAGTCGGGTACCTGCGCGGGCTCCACGCCGTAGCGCTCGTGTACCTCGACCGGGCCGATCTCTCCGTGCGCTCCGCCCTTCAGCAGCTCCGCCACTGCCACCCGCTCGGTGACCGCCCCATACAGGTCGCGGTCACCCGTCAGCAGCAACGCCTGCCCACCTCGCTCCTCCTCCACGAGTGCATAAGAGAACATCACGTCGTCGGCCTCCAGATCGTCGCTCGTCGCATACGTCCAGCCAAGGCTTTGCAGCAGTGACGGCGCCTGCTCCCATTGCGTCCTCAGCTCCGGCGGCATCGGATCGCGGTGTGCGTGATACGGCGGGTACAGCCGCACGCGGTAGTCCGCCTGCTCTGCGCCCATGCAGGCCACTACGCCATCCACCTCTCCATAAAAAGTCAAAATCGCGTTCACCGTGCCCAGCAGTGCGTTCACCGGCTGCCCGTTCGTGCCAACGATCGATTTGGGCAGCGCGAAGTACGACCGGTAGAGCAGCCACGGGACATCCGCGATCAGCAGCGGGGCGGGCACTGGGCGAAGTATGGATCAGGCGACCGCGGCAGGCGCGGTCAGTTCGCCAGCATCCAGCAGTTTTCGCTCCACACAAAGCGATTCGCACCGCCCATCAGCGGTGTTTGCAGGTCGATCGAGGCGACGTTCCCGTGCACCACCACCGCAGCTGTGGCGATCGCATGCTTCTGCTCCCGCAGACCAGCCCGGCCGTCTGGTTCGCGCAGCAGCCTTGCGATCCGTGCGTTCCAGCGCTGGGCACACGTGTGGCCGTGCTCTGTCGTGCGCAGCGGCGCGTTCAAGCACCGCGCACGCGTTCGCACCGCTGCCTGTGAGCTCTGCTGTCACGAACCTGGTAGCTGCGCTGCGCACCCATGCGATCTGTCCCGGGGTGCCCACCGAGCGCTCGGCGGATGCGCTTGCCGGCGCTACCAGCGCTGCCGGTGCCATCAATGCGCCAGCAGATGCGAGCGCGGCAACGAGCGAGCGAGGGCTCATACCTTTAGTTATCGGCACGCCAGGCCACTTCACGAGCTCTTACGCGATCGGCTGGACGCTGCCCGAAGCATTCCGTGGCGGCTGCCCGGTGGCTATTCGGCCGCGACGCCGCCGGTGCCCGCCGTCGAGGCGATGCTCGCTGCAGCCGTCGGTGCTTGGCTGCCGCCTTGTGGCGTTGGTGTTGGCGCTGGCGGGGTGGCCGGAGGGCTTTCTGCCGGCGGGGCGGTGAACGGCGCCTGCCCGCTCACGTCCGGCTCGGGCGTGACGCGCGCGCCGCTCTTTACGCTGAAGTACGCCCACGTGCTCGTCAGTCCCAGCCGCGCCGCCAGTTCCGGGCCGCTCACGTGGCTGTCGCCGCGCGAGCCCAATATCTCAGCAGCGACGATCCGCGGCGAGACCCCCCGCTTGAGCACCTCGATGCCGCGGAAGCTTCCCTTCACAAGACCGCTCAGTCGCGCTGCCGCGGTGGCGAAGCTGATGCTGTATTTCCAGCTGGAGGATGTTGTTTCGTACGCGTCCGGCACGCCCTGCAGCCATGGCTCTGGTGTCGAGCCGAGGAACGAGTTCTGGATGTCCTCCGTCATCCCTCCTGAGCTCGCGAAGTAATACGTGATCGCCGGCTTACCCTCGTACTCAACGATCTGCCCTGTCGTCGCAGCCACAGCTGCGTTTGTGGTCGCCGTTTCAGCTGTCGGGGTGGGCGGGCTCTCATAAACCTGTGAACGGGTGTCCGAGTACACGTCGAACCTGGAGCCGCCTGCGTCGGACGTCAGCGCGTAGGTACGGCTGGCGATCGCCTGTGCCTCAAGCGCTGCCAGCGGCCAGTTCGACGGCATCTCGGCGGAGACCACCCCGCGCACGTACCGTTCCAGCGGCACCTTCACCACCTTCGAGCCCTCCAGCACCTTGATCACCGAGCCTGCCGGCGCTTGTCCCAGCGTGGTGCCCGTGTAGTAGTGCGCCAGGATCGCAGTGTCCGTCCAGCCATGCTGCGCGTAGCCGAGCGCACCGTTCTGGCTCATGCCTACGCCATGACCATCGCCCGCACCTTCGATTACCAGCGTCGAGGCTGCTGCAGGTGTAGCCGACAGCGCCAGGCCCGCAAGCGCAGGCACAAGCGCTTGAGTTGCCCGGCGAAGACCGCCGACCGCGAGGCGCGCGGCGCGAAAGCAGCGAGGTGCGGGGGCGACTCGGCAGCGCCTGATCGAGCAGAAGCTACACATCAATGCCCGCAGCAACACAGCTGCGAACCCACGGTCGCGCTCCATGGACGAGAGATCCATGGAAACCCCGTCGGGTGTACGCCAAAAAGGCCTGAGCGCTGCAGGATCGCTGGCGTTTGCGTAGGGCTGAGCGGTGGTAGGTTGAGATGGTGAGCGCTGCTGGCACATCCACCCTTTCCCAGCGCGAGCGCGATGTGCTCGACTGGGTTCCCACCGACCTGTTCATCGCCGGTCAGTGGCGCGCTGCCAGCGGCGGCGGCACCCTCGCGGTCGAGGATCCAGCGACCACCGAGCCGCTCGTTGAGGTCGCCGACGCTCAGGCGCAGGATGCGTTGGCTGCGCTCGCGGCGGCAGCCGACGCGCAGGCGCAGTGGGCCGTCCATCCGCCACGCGAGCGTGGCGAGATCCTGCGCCGCGCGTATGAGGCGATCGTGGAGAAAACCGACGACCTCGCGCTGCTGATGACCCTCGAGATGGGCAAGTCAGTCGCCGAGTCGCGCGCGGAGATCTCCTACGCGGCTGAGTTCTTCCGCTGGTTCTCCGAGGAGGCCGTTCGCATACACGGCCGCTACATGGTCAACACCACAGGCAAAGGCCGCATCCTCACCATGCGCCAGCCGGTGGGCCCGTGCGTGTTCGTCACGCCATGGAACTTCCCCACCGCCATGGGTACCCGCAAGATCGCCCCCGCGATCGCAGCCGGCTGCACGATGGTCGTAAAGCCCGCCAAGCAGACGCCCCTGTCGATGTTCGCGCTCGCCAAGATCCTCCAGGAAGCGGGCTTGCCCGACGGCGTGCTCAACGTCATCAGCGCCAAGCGCGCTGGCGATGTCATCGGACCGCTGCTGAAGGACGAGCGCACGCGCAAGCTGTCCTTCACCGGCTCCACCGAGGTTGGGCGCTCGCTGATCGAACAGTCCGCGCAGCAGATCCTCCGCGTATCCATGGAGCTGGGTGGCAACGCTCCGTTCCTCGTGTTCGAGGACGCCGACCTCGACGCTGCCGTGGAAGGCGCGATGCTCGCCAAGATGCGCAACGTCGGCGAGGCGTGCACCGCCGCCAACCGCTTCCACGTGCACGAGGCCGTAGCTGCTGCGTTCGCGCGGCGGCTGTCCGAGAAGATGGGTGCGCTGAAGGTCGGTCGCGGCACCCAGCCCGATGTCGACGTCGGTCCGCTGATCGACGAAGCCCAGCGCGAAAAGGTCTCAGAGCTCGTCAATGACGCCACGCAGCGCGGTGCGCACGCACTGATCGGCGGTAGCGCCCTGTCGGGGTCCGGCTACCCCGGCTACTTCTTCGAGCCAACCGTTCTCACCGACGTGCCCGACGACGCACGGCTGCTCAGCGAGGAGATCTTCGGGCCCGTCGCCCCCATCGCCACGTTCAGCTCCGAGGAGCAGGCGCTGGCAGCGGCCAACCGCACCGAGTACGGGCTCGTCGCCTACGTCTACACCCAAGACCTCTCCCGCGCGTTTCGCGTGTGCGAGGGCATCGAGTCGGGCATGATCGGCCTCAACCAGGGCGTCGTCTCCAATCCCGCCGCGCCGTTCGGCGGCGTCAAGCAGTCAGGCTTTGGTCGCGAGGGCGGCTTCGAGGGTATCGGCGAGTACCTGGAGACCAAGTACGTCGCGATGGCTGTCTGAGCAGACCGGGCGAGCGAATACGCTTACGGCGTCGGATCCCGTTAGCCGCGGCAACCGATACCAAGTCACCTCCGAACGAGGAGCAACGACATGCCAAGCACCCTTTATGCGCTCTACCTCTCGCGCGCAGCTCGGGGGAACCTCGATATTGGTCTCGCTGAGGGTCGCTGGGGTCTGACAGAGGAAGCAGTCACACGCCAGCTCAGCCAGCTTGAGCCATCCCGCACCGGTCTGGAGGTACTGCGGGAACTCGAGGTTGGTGACCAGGTTCTAGCCGCCAGTGGCGGCCCCCAGCCACGCGTCAAGCGTGGCGGCTGGGCCGGTGAGACCCTCCAAGAAGGGTTTCTGTGGCGGGTCACCAGCCCCTACTTCTACGACACGAGCAGACTTTGGCCGGCGCCGCCAAACCGGCCGGATGAGAGCTATCCGCACCGGTTCGGCATCGAAGGGGTCGAGCAGCTCACCGGGATCACCGCGGAGCGGATCGCAATAGCCGGAATGGACGCGATGCACTACTCCGCCAACATCGGAGGACTTCCAGTACCTGTGCTCGAAGGAGCGCCACTCCTATCTACGCTCGATGCGCTGAGAGCCGGGGAGAGCGAGGACCCGGGCTTTCTGGTCCTCGGAGGAGAGCTCGACGCGACAGTGCTCACCAGTGTGCGACGCGAGCAGCGCAAACTACGCGCGAAACTCTTCGGGAATGCCACGACGGGCGATTGCTCCCTCTGCGGCAACACGGTACCGGTCGACTGTCTGCGCACGGCGCACATCAAGCAGCGCTGCGAATGCAGCGAGCACGAGCGCCGGGACGAAGCCAACATCATGCCCGCGTGCACCCTGGGATGCGATCATCTGTTTGAGCTCGGGTACATCTACGTCGACACTGCGGGGTCGATTCGCGCGACCGATCGCGCGACGACGAACGCCACAACCGCCGTCGCGCACGCGGTCGGACGATTGGCCGGCAGGACCTGCAAGGCGTACAGCACCTCGAGCGCCCAGTACTTCGCGTGGCACCGGGCCAAGGCCGCTCAATGACTGAGAGCGACTCACTCGACGCACTGAGAGCACGCCTCAGGGTCTTCGCACGCGAACGCTCGTGGGAGCGCTTCCACACGCCAAAGAACCTCACAGCTGCGATTGCCGGCGAGGCGGGGGAGCTGGTCGCCGTCCTTCAGTGGGCGACTGCCGATGAGGATCTGGCGGAGTACATGGGCGGACTTGAAGAAGAGGTCGCAGACATTCTCATCTACCTGGTGCGCCTGTGCGATGTGGCTGGCATCGATCCGATCGATGCGGCCAATGCCAAGATGGACCGCAACACGAGGAGGTTCCCCGTCTAGGCGAGGGGCCTCGTGCCATGATCGGCGCCCGCGCCACAGATCTCCGTCCGAGTGGCTCTACGTTGTCTTCTCAGGAGCTGTGTGAGCCTTTGGGGGCGAGCTTGAATTCACCAAAGCCTTCGTCCTGGTTGCAGGTCATCGTTGTGTTCGTGTCCTGGCAGGAGAGGCTCTCCGGGAACACAAGCTGCTGGCTATGAGGAAGCGTTTCGCCGCGGCGCGCGAGGTGTACGACGACCGCCTTCGCCTTGCCGGTCGGCCGCAGACGGTAGGCCCGTCCGGTTGCCAGCAGCTCGCAGACGATCGTGTTCGGGCTGGGCGTCCACAGGCAGCGGATGTTGCCGCTGGGCGTCGAGAAGTGGCACGGCACGTGCGCGCTATTTGGGGAGCTGCACGCGTAGTGGATGCGCGCGTTATGCGCCTTGGCGGCGGCCGCTGGGCGGGTAGCGACGAAGAGAGTCGCGAACAGCCCCGGGACGCAGGCCACCGCACAAGCTGCGAGCGTCACTCTTCGGCGAGAATGCGGCACCTCGACAATCGCCTGGGCTCCCCCCACGTTCATCCGATGAAGTCTCACAGACGCTGTGGTCGCTATGGTCGTGGGATATGCGTTCCCTGTACCGCAAGCATTTCAGCGATCGCCGCAAGGAGCGACAGCTGCTCTCCACGGGGTCATTCTTTGTGACCTTTGCGGCCGTGCGCGGGATAACACACGCGATCCGCGCCGAACGGGGCCCGTTCAAGAACATCACGCCGGGAGGGCGCCACATCCACCACATGACCTTCGGGATCACAGGTCTGCTGAGCGTCGGCTATCTGTGGCTGTTGGAGATCGGCATTAACGAGCAGCGCGGAGCGTCGCGGTGGACCTCCATTGCCTATGGCAGTGGCGCTGCGTTGACGCTCGATGAGTTTGCCCTGTGGCTCAACCTCGAAGACGACTACTGGAGCAAGCAGGGCCGCGAGAGCATCGACGCTGTGGTGCTGTTTGGCTCGTTGCTCGTTCTCAGCGTGCTCGGCAAGGGCTTCGTCAAAGAGCTGGTAGGCCAGAAGACCTGACGCAGGATGGCTGGCAGGCGTTTGGGCTGGCTGGTTAGCGGGATAGAGTCGTTAGCGGCGATGCGCTTCCGGTTTGCGTCTCCTTTGACACTTGCGCTCGTGCTTGCCATTGTCGTGCTCGCGGGCTGCTCCTCGACGTCCTCTTCGGGCAACGGTGTCGCGTCGAAGACGCCCGCAGAGATCGTCGCCGCGAGCAAATCCGCGGCTGCAGGCGCGGCGACTGTGCACGTTGCAGGCTCAATTCTCAGCGAAGGCAAGCCGATATCACTCGATATGGAACTCGTTGGAAAGAACGGCGTCGGCGACAACGGCGGTCGGGGGCAGCTGACGCTGGGGGGTTTGGGGATCAAGTTGATCGCGATCGACAAAGCCGTGTACGTAAAGGGCAACGACGCCTTCTACACCCATTTCGCCGGTGCGAAAGCCGCTCGCCTGCTGCATGGGAAATGGCTGCGGGGCTCAGCTGAGCATGGGCCGCTGGCGTCGTTTGCCTCGCTTGCCAACCTGAGCAAGGTGATCGAAAGCACGCTTCAGGATCACGGGCCGCTGACGAGCGCGGGCACCACGACGGTCAACGGCCAGAAGGCGATAGGGGTGAGCGACACTGCACACGACGGGACCCTGTATGTCGCCGCCAACGGCGCGCCATATCCACTCGAGATCGTCAAGTCCGGCTCCGCGGCGGGCGCCGGCAAGATCGTCTTCGACAGGTGGAACAAGCCCGTAACGCTGCTCCCGCCCACCAGCGCCATCGACATCGACCAGTTGCAGAGCGCTCGCTGAGCACTTGGGCCATATGTCTATCCGCTCTCATCACGGGTCAAGCCGCACACTCCAGACGTCGAACGATGGACTGATCGACGACGCGAACCTGGGACCGGACACGGACGCGAGAGTTCTCAGTGATAGGTGCAATCCAAGCCAGCCTTCTTCGGCGACCCGCAGAGCCCGGGTCAGCTCGTGCTACCCCGGGCGACGATCCGCATGCGCGGATAGGTGCCCTGATGCGTAGGCGTGGCGTGATGCAGAGCGGGCCCAGCGGACGACCACCCCGCAGGCGCTCCAAGCGTCGCAATCCGGCCGTGGCGCTTCTGCCATGGGCTGTACTCGCCGTGGCGGCAGTTGCCGGGGCGGTGATCGCCGGTGCGTCGCTGTTGGTGAGCGGCTGCCTGGTGGTGCTCGCTTGTGCGGCGATCGCGTTCGGCTGGCGCATGGGAGAGAACGCCAAGGCGTCGCTGGAGGACGAGATCGAGCACCGCACCAGCGAGCTCAAACGCGCTCTTTCAGAGCTCGAGATCGCCCAAGCCGAGACCGTGCAGCGACTGTCGATGGCGGTCGAGTTCAGAGACGAGGACACCGGTGCGCACATCGAGCGCATTGGTCGCTTCTCGGTGCTGCTGGCCGAACACATCGGCATGGACTCCGACTTCTGTGAGCGCCTGCGGCACGCCGCGCCCCTGCACGACGTCGGCAAGGTCGCCATTCCGGACGCGATCCTGCTCAAGCCCGGTCCGCTCACGCCCGAGGAGCGCGCGATCGTTGAGACGCACGCCGAGGAGGGCCACCGCCTCGTGCGCGGCTCGTCCTCCTCGATCCTCGACATGGCAGCGACGATTGCGCTCAGCCACCAGGAGAAGTGGGACGGCACCGGCTACCCGCGAGGCCTGAAGGGCGAGGCGATCCCAATCGAGGGTCGCATCGTGGCAGTGGCGGACGTGTTCGACGCGCTCACCAGCGACCGTGTCTACCGCAAGGCTTTCTCCGTCGAGGACGCGGTGCAGATGATGCGCGAACAGCGTGGACGCCACTTCGACCCGGTCCTGCTTGACGCGTTCATGGAAGTACTCGGACGCTCCGGGCCCGATGCCCGCGAACAGCTTCGCTCAGACCCCGCTGCGCTCGTGGAGAGCACGCTGGAGACATTCGCTACGGCGCTCGAACGCGGCGACGCAGAGATGGCCGAGGGTGCGATCGCGACGGCCATCGAGGACGGCGTCACGCCAACGACGCTGCACGCGGAGGTCATCGGGCCGGCGCTGCGGCGCATCAACGTGCTCTCTGAAGCAGGCCAGATCGACGCCGACCGCGAGCATCGCGCGACCACCATCACGCGGCGCGTACTTGCCACCTTGTACCGCTACATGACAGGTTCGACTGAGCCGACGCGTGAGCGCGTGCTTTTGGCGGGCGTCGAAGGCGACGAGCACACGCTGGGGCTGCAGATGGTCCACGACCAGCTCGCCGCAGCCGGCTTCCACACGATCTTCGACACCGACCTCTCCGCACAGCGGCTAATGGAGATGGTCGACAGCCAATCCCCCGATCTGATCGTCGTCGGCGCCACGGTGTCCACTGCCGCTGAATCGGTGGAGCTGGCGCTGCGGGACCTGCGCTCGAACCGCCCGGATCTCCCAATCGTGCTCGGCGGCCCGGCGGTGGGCGGCAGCCTGCCACGCGAGCGCAGCGGTATGCGCGTGCTCGAGCGCATCGACGAGTCGGTGGAAGCGGTAGAAGATCTGCTCGCCACCGCCGCTTCGACTGCGTCCGTATAGATTCCCGGGCATGACCTCTCGCGCGATCGTCACCGGCGGCGCCGGTTTCATTGGCTCACACGTAGTCGACGCGCTGCTCGCGGACGGCTACGAGGTGACGGTGATCGACAACCTTTCCTCCGGCGATGCCGCCAGGGTGGCCGACGCAGCGAGGCTTGTGGAGCTGGACATCGTCGATGCGCCCGCCCTCGATGCGCTGATCGCGGAGGTGAAGCCGCGCGCAATCTTCCACCTGGCAGCGCAGTCGAGCGTGGTCGTGTCCGTCGATAACCCGGGTCTGGACTGCGAAGTCAACGTGCGCGGCACGCTCAATGTGCTCGAGTCGGCGGGACGGTGTGAGGCGCCGGTGGTGTTCACCTCCACTGGTGGCGCGCTGTATGGGGACGCCGCGCCTATGCCCACCCCCGAGGACCGCATCCCCGCACCGCTGTCCCCATACGGCGCGTCCAAGTGGGCGGCTGAGGCGTACGTGAACACGTGGTCGCTTTCGTCTGGTATCCCCCACGCGGTGTGCCGGCTGGGCAACGTGTACGGCCCCCGTCAAAGCCCTCACGGGGAGGCGGGCGTGGTGGCGATCTTCTCCAACCACCTATACACAGGCAAGGTGCCCAAGCTGTACGGGCACGGCACGCCTACCCGCGACTACGTGTATGTGGGCGACGTCGTCAGCGCGCTGCTTACCGCGTCGGGACGCTCGGGCACGTACAACATCGCCACGAGCGTCGAGACGGACGTGGCGACCGTGTGGAGCGAGCTGAGCAAGGCAGCAGGCAAGCAGATCGAGCCGGAGCTCGCCGACCTGCGCCCGGGCGAGCTGACGCACAGCCGTCTGGACATCAGTCGCGCCGAGCGGGAGCTTGGCTGGCGCCCAGAGGTGCCCATCTCGGAGGGGCTGAGGCTGACGTACGAGGCACTCGTGGAGGAATTCGAGAACAAGTAGGGCTCGGACAGATGTGCAATTGCTGGCGCACGCCTCCTGTCGGCGATGCGCTAGCCGACTACTGCAGTATGAGATGGGTCCGCGTGGCGGCTTCGCCCGTCTTGGCGACGCTTGCGTTGCTGGGTGGCAGCGCGACGGCGTGGGCGGTGACGGATACGCCTGGTGGCGTGCAAGCACCGTCCTCCTCGCAGGCGGCGGCCGGTGGCCGGGAGGCGGCTGTGGGTGCGGCAAGTTCTTCGCGCCCGGTCGTGGCGCTCCTCAGTGTCCCCAAGACGATCATTGCCGGGCGATCGCCGCGAGTGTCGCTGCGAGTGAACGAGCCTGGAGTGGCAAGTGTCGATGTCCAAGTGGCCGTTGACGCACTGTCGACGCACAAGCCCGTGGTGGTGGCCAACCTCGGCTGGATACGCACAGGCCGGACGCTGACGGTCACGTGGCCGTCCAACACGATGCTCACGCCGGGTAGCTATCAGGTGAGCGTGAACGCGCACGATCGCCGTGGGGCGACCTTGAGGCGCGGCGCGCACACATCAGGCATGGCGGACTTGACGGTCGATGCACCGGCTCCTGTCGAGACACCAGCGCCTGTTGCCCCTTCAGCGCCCATTCCGCCCCCAGTCGCGGAAGCAGGCGTGCCGACGGTCGCACAGACTGTTGCTGACGGCGCAGTGTTCCCAGTCGCTGGCACTCACAACTTCGGAGGCCCGGAAAACGTGTTCGGTGCTCCCCGTGGCGGCTACCTGCACCAGGGGCAGGACATCCTCACCGCGGAAGGCACGCCCGTGGTGGTGCCGCTGGCGGGGACGATCCTCACGACCAGCTACCAGGAAGCCGGCGCGGGCTACTACGCGGTTGAGGAAACAGCGATCGGCTTCGACTTCATGTTCGCTCACTGTCAGGCGAGCTCGCTCGCGGTCAGTACCGGCCAGGCTGTCGCCGCAGGACAGGCGCTGTGTAGGGCCGGGCAGACAGGCGATGCGACCGCACCGCACCTGGACTTCGAGATGTGGGTGGGGGGCTGGCAGGCTGCCGGCGGTCACCCGATCAACCCGCTGCCGTATCTGGAAGCTTGGGAAGCGTAGCCGCGGCGTTCATGCACGGCGAGGCCCGACAGTCCGCGTAGAGCCGGCTAGCCGGTAGCATCGAGTGTTGCGGCGAGATAGCTCAGTTGGTAGAGCACACGACTGAAAATCGTGGTGTCCCGGGTTCGAATCCCGGTCTCGCCATAGCACTTTTTGCCTGCTCAGAGGCATGTTTTTGATCGTCGGCCAGCGCGCGATCCGGAGCCGAAATCGGCGATTTTTGGCTTCCCGTCCCAATCGCCGTCCCAATCAGCCCGTTTGAGGCGGTCTCCTCAGGCGTGCGCAGCTGCACGCGCGCCTGGCGCACGAGCTCGTCGAAGTGGGCGCCGTGGTCGCGCTTGGCGCGCTGCTGCAGCTGTGCGTAGACGTCCATCGTCATCTTCGAGTCGGCGTGGCCGACCTGGTCCATGACCCACTTCACGTCGAAGCTGTTAGCCAACAGGGCGATCGAGATGTACGTGCGCCTGAGCGTGTGCGGCGTGGTGTTCGGCAGCGACGGTAGACCTCGTGCGGTGAGCAGCTCGCTGGCGCGGGTGGCCGCCTCGCCGACGATCTCGCCGACCCGCTGGCGGTCCATCCTTCCGCCGCGCAGGTTCGGGACCAGGTAGTCATCTGGCCCGGTGGGGGCTCCGGTGCGCTGCAGGCGATCGAGGTGCTCAACGATCGTCTCGACGAGGTCGAGCGACATTTGTACCTCGCGGATGCCGCTCTCGGTCTTGGCGTCGGGGATGTGAAAGCGGGCGCCGGCGGGGTCGTGCAGGCGCAGGTGACCGATCTTGATGTCGCACAGCTCGCTTGCTCGCACGCCTGAGCGCCCCAGTACCTCGATAACGACTCGTCGCCCGACGTAGCCACGCCCCGCCTTCAGGCCGAGCCGCGAGAGGTGGTAGGCGACGGTGGACTTCGCGAGCCCGAGCTGCTTTGCGATCTGGCTCGGCTGTTTGCCCTGCGCGAACAGCTGGGCGACCATTGCGGCTGTGAGGCCGAGCTCCGCGGGCGCGGGGATCTGCCCGAGCGCGATGTCCTGTCCGGCGGCCGCGTCGATGAGTGCGGCGAGCTCGTCGATCTCCAGGAACGTGCGGCTTGGCTTCGGCACCCTGACGCGCATGCGCTTGCCCCGGGCGGGGTTGTGATCGAGATGGCCGTCCTCGACGGCGTCCTCGAGGATCATCGCGAGCAGATCGATTACCTTGCGGATCGAGGATGGGCCGAGGGGGACCCTGCGTCTGCCCCGCTGGTCGCGGATCACCGCTCCAGCTTCGATCTCTTCGCGGAGCTCCTTCGCTTCGCTCAGTAGGCGTGTCTTGACCGCCAGGCAGAGCTTGCGGTCGATCTCATCCATGCGGTAGTCGGCGCAGATCGGCAGCAGGTGGCACTGCAGCCGCCAGCGGTAGTCGGACTGTGTGCTGGTGTCGAGTGGCCGCTCCCCGAGCACACCGTCGATCTTGGCTTGCAGCCAGTTCGAGCTGTACACGTGGAACGTCGGCGCCTCGCTGTTTGCGATGGCATCGGGCGGCCGCTGTCGTTGCGGCGCCTTCCACACGCCGGCCTTGACTCGGGCGAGGATGTTCTCGAGCTCGACGGCGGCGGTCCGCTCGTTCCAACCGCCCCTGCAGCCGCAGTCGCAGTCGCGACGCTCGTGCAGACAGACCGTCCGGCGCTTGCCCTGAGCGCGGAAGCGCAGGCGAAAGGTGAGCGTGCCGTCCGTGCGCGTTTCGGCGGTGATACCGCCCCCGGATGTCGGAGCCATCAGTGGACCCCCACTCTGCGTCGCGGCCCGAAACACGACCGCACGCGCATCTCGCGCCGACGGATCTCGAGCAGCGGCGCGTCGGTGGGGTAGGGCGTGGGGCGCGGTGTGGGCTTGCGACGCGTCGTCGCCGTCGCTGGCTGTTGGTGTTTGAGTGCTTGGGTGGCGGTGTGTAGGTCGAAGCGGATGCGGGCCTTTGGTCCGGTGCCGGTGCGGATCGCGCCGAGCTCTTGGGCGTGTTCGTAGACCCATGCGGGGTTGATTTTGAGGTGCGCGGCGAGCTCCTTGGCGGTCATCCACCCGGGCGTGCCTGTGGGGCTTGTTTGTTGGTGGTGCATGAGTTGTGCGACGCGTGTGGCGATTTGCTCGACGGTTTGGGGGGTGAGCTCGACGGCGATGCGGCGTGCGGCGGCGAGCCCGTGGCGGCGTGTCGGGGCGGTCATTGGTGTTCTCTTTCGTGTGGTGTGGGGTGTGCTTGTAGGCGTGCGATGCGGGGCTTTGTGTAGGGGTGTGTCGCGCGGGAGAACCGCATGCCGGGGATCGAGCGCTCGTAGGGGAGTGATTCGCTGGTGAGTGATTGTGCGAGGGCGTGTGCTTGTCCGAGGCGGGCGGCGTATTCGTCGGCGGCGAACTCGCGTGAGCGCCAGTACATCTCCCAGGTGTTCGCGGTCAGCCACAGCACTGCCTGGCCGGACGCGAACCACAACAGGCCCCTGAACGGTAGCGACCACAGGGGATGAAATTCGGGGGTGTGCATGGGTCTGATGAGCATGAGGTTCAGTGCGCTTGTGAGGTGCGCATCACTGGTGCGTAGGTGTCCCATCTCGTGTGCGATGACGGCGGCGGCGTAGGGGCTTTCAAGGAGCCCGCGGTCGACGCGTAGCGAGGAGGAGTAGGCGGCGGCGTTACGTCCGGGCTCTTCAGCGACGAACCAGTGGCGTGGCGGGCGCAGCGTCGGGTCAACGTCCTGCAGTTCGCTGAAGGCTTCCTGGAATGCTTCGCGCTCGTCGGGCTCGGGTGGACGCCCGCCGGTGCTCATCTCCCACCAGCGTCCGTCGATCGGCGCGATCAACACGGGGCACAGCACGCTCAGCAACGAGATCGCTAGGGGAGCGAACGCTACGGTCAGGGCGATTGGGTTGATCGGGATCTGCCAGCCCGTGAAAAGACCAACGATCTCCAGCAGGGTCGCGGTGATCAGCGCCCGTGCGATCGCGCCGAGGAGCTGGCCGGCGAGCGTGATCGCGTAGAGCACGATCGCTGGTGACTGGGAGACCCATCCGCGTGTCGTGGTGCTCGTGCTCATCCGTGCGCCCTCCACAATGCCCTCCTTGTTAGTCGTCCTGGCCCGGCAGATACCAGCGCTGTTTGTCGTTGCTGGCTTCGCCGGATTTCTTCATCGTGCTCAACAGCGTCCTCACGCTACCCGGTGGGACACCGAGCGCATCAGCGATATCAAGGCTCCGTGAACCCGGATGCTCGGCCAGATAGGAGACGAGCGTCTCGCGGCGCAGGACCTTCGCGTTGGGGCTGCGTCCTCCATACAGCGCGGCTTCCGCTGCCCGCAGCCGCCTGATGCGCAGATCGAGGTCCTTGCGCTCCTTCGTCGCCTCTTTCAGTTCCGCGCGGATCTGGCGGACCGCGCCGAGACCCGCTGCTCTACGCGGCGCCACGAACACCCTCCAACCCATACATGTTTGTCATGTTAGGGAGATTATTGTAAGGTGAGGCGCATGTCAAGCGGGAAAGATGAACTGACGTGGGGGCCTACCCACCAGCGCATGGAGCCACCGTTCCGCCGCGATCACTCACTCGCCGCGCGCGTAGCCGGCGTGATCATCGGTATCCCGCTGCTACTCGCGTTGGCGGATGTGGCGCGCGTCGCACT